>JAZONG010000113.1:0-14721 GCA_045654385.1 Alistipes sp. | reverse complement strand
CGGAGGCTCTCGTATCGAAAGAGGCAAACGAGTACTGGCGTAGCGTAGATCTCTACATCGGAGGTATCGAGCACGCAACAGGCCACTTGATGTACTCTCGTTTCTGGAATATGTTCCTCTACGACCTCGGCTATGTATGCGAGAGCGAACCATTCCGCAAACTCGTAAACCAGGGTATGATTCAGGGCCGCTCGAACTTCGTTTACCGTGTAGTAGGTACAAATAAGTTCGTTTCGCTCAACCTCCGCAAGGAGTACGAGACTCAGGAGATTCACGTGGATGTAAACATCGTTAAGAATGATATTCTCGACCTCGATGCGTTCCGTGCTTGGCGTCCGGAGTTTGCCAATGCAGAGTTTATCCTCGAAAATGGTCAGTACATCTGCGGTTGGGCAGTAGAGAAGATGTCGAAGTCGATGTTCAATGTCGTAAATCCTGACTATATCGTAGAGCAGTATGGTGCCGACACACTCCGTATGTACGAGATGTTCCTCGGTCCGTTGGAGCAGTCGAAGCCTTGGGATACCAACGGTATCGATGGCGTTCACAAGTTCTTGCGTAAGTATTGGCGATTGTTCCACACCCGCACAGGCGAGTGGGCAGTTACCGATGAGAAGGCTACCGACAAGGAACTCAAAACTTTGCACAAGACTATCAAGAAGATTCGTGAAGATATTGAGAACTTCTCGTTCAACACCTCGGTGGCCGCATTTATGATCTGCGTAAACGAGTTGGGCGAGTGCCACAAGCGTGAGATTTTGGAGCCACTCACAGTGCTTCTTGCTCCGTTTGCTCCGCACATCACCGAGCAGTTGTGGTCGATGTTGGGCCATACCGACAGCGTATGCGACGCATCGTACCCTGTATGCGAGGAGAAGTACTTGGTGGAGAGCGCATTCGAGTACCCTGTAATGATTAACGGCAAGCTTCGCTTCAAGCAGGAGTACCCGCTCACAACCTCACCTGCCGATATTCAGGCAGATATTGTAACCAAGGAGGAGGCTCAAAAGTGGTTGGAGGGCGCTGCTCCGAAGAAGATTATCGTAGTACCTGGCAAAATTATCAACATCGTTAAATAATCTATCACCATGAAACGATTTCTAACCTTCGCCCTTGCTCTTGCGTTTGCGTGGGGAGCATCGGCTCAAAAGACTATCTCGTTAGAGGGTGCAGATGAGACTGTGCGTCTGTGGGACAACACCACCGCAAAGTACTCTAATCACCAGACCAAAGATGAGGCGTTGCGCAAGAACTCAAAGAGCGTTATACTCAACACCTCGTCGTGTGAGTTGTATATCTTCAAGGCTGACGCCAAGAAGAACAATGGCGTAGCGGTTGCCATCTTCCCCGGAGGAGGCTATTCGAGTCTTCATATCAGTTTCTCAAATGCAAAGTGGTACGCTTCGCAGGGTATCACCGCAGCGGTTGTGAAGTATCGTCTTCCAAACTACGGACACAACGAAGCTACACTCGAAGATGCGATGGGCGCAGTAAACTACCTCCGTACCCGTACCGACCTCGGCATCGACCCATCGAAGGTGGGTGTCAGTGGTTCGTCGGCAGGCGGACACCTTGCTGCCTGGGTATCGAATGCAATGGCTGATGGCGAGAAGCCTGCTTTTGCAGTTCTCCTCTTCCCTTCGATTACCCGCACAGAGTTCTACACAAAAATGAGCACAAACAACCGTCTGCTCGGTAAAAATTATTGCTATCAAGATGCCTTCGATATGTCGGTCAACAATATGGTAAGTTCGACTACGCCGCCTACCATTATGTTCTTGTGCGACGATGACAATGTAGTCCCTTCGATTAGTTCGGTGGCTTACTACAAGGCGTTGAACAACTACGGCGTAAAGGCATCAATGCACATCTATCCAAAGGGTGGCCACAGCATTAAAAATTACACCGAGGAGTTCAAAGCGGCTGTGCTCGATTGGCTCACTTGGTTGAAGTTGCAAACCAAATAACAACCCGACAGAGTATGAAAAAGTTATTCGCAATTATAGCACTTGTGGCACTATTTGCCACTGCTTCGGCTCAGAAGGCCATCGTAAAGGTCCCTTGCAATGCCGATAAGACTATCAAACTTTGGAACAACAAGAAGGCTCCACACTCGAACGAGGAGATTAAAGACGAGTGGCGCACCAAAGAGGGCCACTTCAAAAACACCTCGCAGACTGTATTCTACCTCTACAAGGCAGACAAAAAGAAGGCTACCGGTCAGGGCGTAGTAATTCTTCCGGGTGGCGGATATGGTGCAGTTTGTATCGAGCGAGAGGGCTTTAAGCTCGCAGAGTACTTCCAGAGCATCGGCATCACAGCATTGGTTGTGAAGTATCGCCTTCCGAACTACGGCCACAAAGAGGTGCCGCTCGAAGATGCACAAGAGGCTTTGCGCTATCTTCGCAAGCACGGAAAGGCTTGGAAAGTGGATCCTGCAAAGGTTGGTATCGCAGGCTCATCGGCAGGCGGACACCTCGCAGCCTACACTTCGAACTTTACGGCTGATGCGGAGAAGCCCGCATTCTCGGTTTTGTTCTACCCTGTAATTACCGGTACAACAAATATGACCCACCAGAACACATTTACTCGTCTGTTGGGTAAAAATCACGCTCCATATCTGCGTGAGTACTACTCGCTCGAAAATCGTGTAACAACCTCTACCCCGCCAACAATTTTATTGTTGAGCGACGACGATAGAACAGTGCCTTCAATCAGCTCTATCCTCTACTACGAGGCGTTGAAGCACTATGGCGTAAAGGCGACTATGCACATCTACCCAAGTGGCGGCCACGGCTGGGTTTGCCACGACAAGTTTCGCTACGACAAGGAGTGGAAGGCAGCACTTGCGAACTGGTTGCAGAGGATAAATAAGAAGTAATAATCGAAAATATATATTTTATGGCAGAGAGTTCAATTTTGATGCGTCTTGATGGTCTTAAAATCAAGTACGAGGAGTTGGGACAGAAACTCACCGACCCCGAAGTGATTGCAGATGTCAAGTCGTTTATTCAGTTCACAAAGGAGTACAAGGAATTAGAGCCTATCATCGAGACTTCGGATCGCTACCGCAAAGCCATTCAGGCTTTGGCGGATGCAAAGGATATTCTCGCAAACGAGAAGGATGAGGAGTTCCGTGAGATGGCTCGTATGGAGATTACCGAATTAGAGCCTGCGATCGAGAAGATGGAGGAGGATATTAAGTTGCTCCTTATCCCGAAAGATCCGCAGGATGGTAAGAATGCCGTACTCGAAATTCGTGGTGGTACAGGTGGCGATGAGGCTGCATTGTTTGCAGGCGACTTGTTCCGTATGTACACCAAGTATATCGAGTCGAAGGGTTGGCGTTACGAAGTAACATCATTCTCGGAGGGTGTTGTTGGCGGTTACAAGGAGGTTATCATCAAAGTTACCGGCGACAGCGTATATGGCACCTTGAAGTATGAGTCGGGTGTACACCGTGTGCAGCGTGTGCCACAAACCGAGACTCAGGGCCGTGTTCACACCTCGGCAGCTTCGGTGGCAGTGTTGCCTGAGGCTGATGAGTTCGACTGCGAGGTTTCGTGGAACGATATTCGCAAGGATATATTCTGTGCGTCGGGTCCGGGCGGTCAGTCGGTAAATACCACCTACTCGGCTATCCGACTCACCCACATTCCGACAGGTATCGTCGTGCAGTGTCAGGACCAGAAGTCGCAGTTGAAAAATGCTGAGAAGGCTTTCGAGGAGTTGCGTACCCGTATCTTCAACTTGGAGTACCAGAAGTACCTCGATGAGATTGCATCGAAGCGTAAGACTCTCGTATCGACAGGCGACCGTTCGGCAAAGATTCGTACCTACAACTATCCGCAGGGCCGTATTACCGACCACCGCATCAACTATACAATCTACAACCTCTCGGCATTTATGGATGGAGATATTCAGGATTGCATCGACCACCTTATCGTAGCCGAGAATGCAGAGCGTTTGAAGGAGCAGGAGTTGGGATAGACAAAGACAAGTGTTGAGAAAATTTCTAATTCTGAATTTTGCACTTTGCATTTTGCACTCTGTGTCCGCTTGGGCACAGAAGCCTCTCTATATCGTCAATGGCGTGGAGATGGAGAGTGTGCGACATATTCCGGAGGAGAATATCGAGCATATAGACCACCTACCTGCCAATGAGGAGAGCGTAGCAAAGTATGGCGAGAGGGCAAATAACGGAGTTATCATTGTAACCCTTCGCTACGACAAGGAGGCACAATTTACCGGCGATAAGCCACTTGCCGACTATGTCGGAGAGCGGGTAAAATGGAATGAGAATTGGGGCGTAGCACGATTTGTGGCTCGCTATACGATTGGAGCAGACGGTTCGTTCCGCTTGGGCGAGGTACTGCAATCAACCGACAACCAATTCCGCAATCGGGTATTGAAGGCATTGCAGACATTACCGAAGTGGCAACCCGCCACCAAGCAGGGCAAGGCTGTCGAGAGCGAATATGTTCTGGCTGTTCAACTCCCAAAGGGTAAGCAGATGCCGAAAGAGCCGTATATTGTAATTCGATAAGCAAATTGGAGCAGAGAAACCACATAACCCTATCCCAACTGCAAGGAAGGATAACTATCGCATTGGCGGATGCCCTGCCATTGCCGATATGGGTATGTGCGGAGGTGGCAGATATTAAAATTAATGCTTCGGGACACTGCTACATCGAACTTATCGAGAAGAACGAAAAGACAGGTGCTACCGAGGCGCAGGCAAGAGCCACAATTTGGCGCTCGCAGGTTATGAGCACCGTAGGTCGCTTCGAGCAGGAGAGCGGACAACGCCTGACGAAGGGTATGAAGATACTCTTCAAGGCGACCGTTTCGCACCACGCAGTCTATGGTATGTCGTTACAGATTCAGCAGATTGACTCACTGCATACCATAGGCGATATGGAGCGTCGTCGCCAGCAGACCATCGAGCAATTACAAAAAGATGGCGTTTGGGATGAGAACCGTAATCGTGAGATGCCGCTCGTAGTACAGCGCATAGCGGTGATTTCGAGCGCTACGGCGGCGGGATACCGTGATTTTATGATGGAGTTGGAGCGTAGCGGATACGCCCTCCACACCGAACTTTTCGAGGCAATAATGCAGGGCGATAGTTGCGAAGAGAGTGTCGTAGCAGCACTCTACGCCATAGCTGAGCGCAAGGAGGAGTTCGATGCCGTAGCGATAATTCGTGGCGGAGGCTCAACCGGCGATTTGGAGTGTTTCAACTCCTACCACCTCGCCTTTGCCGTAACGCAGATGCCATTGCCCGTATTGACGGGTATCGGCCACGACAAGGATACGAGTGTTACCGATATGGTCGCTCACACAATGCTCAAAACACCTACTGCGGTAGCGCAGTGGATAGAACAACGAGCAGCCGACTTCGATGGAGCATTGGAGTATTGCGCCATATCGTTGCGAGATATTTGTCGCCAGACAAACCACGCTGCAACACTCCGCTTGGAGCAGATGGCAACCGATGTTCGACACCTCACAGAGCGCACCCTGCAAGGCGAGGCGCAAAGGCTCGACGGATTGGCCAATTTGGTGGCAAACTTTGCCCCCGAGCGCATCTTCCGACTCGGATATGCCATAGTCCGCAAAGAGGGTGTGGCGTTGGCAAGTGTCGAGGGCATAAAGGTGGGCGATACGATAGATGTTTCGCTCCCTGACGGAGATATTAACGCAGTAATTGCACAGATAAAAAGATAGACTATGGAGATGTCATATAAGGAGGCTATAACCGAGATTGAGGCTATTTTGCGTTCTCTGCGTGAGGAGCAGAACAGCGTTGATACTTTGGCCGAGCGTGTAGCAAGGGCTACCGAGTTGATTGCACACTGCCGTGCAAAACTGCGCAAAGCCGAAGAGGATGTAAATAAGGTTTTAGAGGAGTAGAGATGAGTTTTATCGGCAAGGCAATAAAGTGGACACTGAACCACATCCCACGACCGCTGTTGCAGAAGATGGCGGGATGGGGTGTGCCTCTGCTCGGCATATTTTATGCCGGTCGCAGGCGCAAGTGCCCTATTTGCGGTAAGCGGGTGCGAGAGTTCCTGCCATACGGTTATGGCGCAACTCGCAAAGATGCGCTTTGCCCTCGTTGTCTTGCCTTGGAACGACACCGCTTGTTATGGCTCTATTTGGAGCGAGAAACGACACTTCTACGAGGTTACCCTACGCTGCTCCATATTGCACCCGAAGTGGCTCTAAAAGGCAAATTTGAAGCCCATTACGGCAAGGTTTATGCCAACCGCTACATCACGGCCGATTTGGAGAGCCCGTTGGCAAAGATGCACTTCGATGTGCAGGATATTCCACTCGAAGATGAGAGTATCGATGTGGTGATTTGCAACCATATTCTCGAACACATCGAGGATGACAGACGGGCATTGCGAGAGTTGCATCGCATACTCACGCCAAATGGTTGGGGCGTGGTGCTCGTGCCGCAAGATTACGAGCGAGAGGAGACCTTCGAGGATAACTCGATAACTTCACCCGAGGAGCGAGCAAAGATTTTCGGTCAGTACGACCACCGACGCATCTATGGTCGTGATTACGCACACCGAGTAGCCGAGTGCGGATTTGAGGTGGATGAGATAGATTACGAGAAACAACTCACAGAGGAGGAGAGAAAACAATATGCCACCGCCGGCGAGCGTTTGTATATTGTGTACAAGATATAGATAAGGAGAGGCTTATGGAAAGATATAGCAAACTACGAGAAACTGTTGCGAAGCAATTTTCAACCACAACTCAGGCGTTGGTGGATAAGGCGCTTTTGTTCACTTCGGAGCGAATGGAGGGTAAGGTGCGCTATGACGGCACACCGATGATGGACCACGCAGTGGAGGTGGCTCATATTGTAGCGACCGAGGTGGGACTTGGTCGCAATTCGACTGTTGCTTCAATAATACACGATGTAGTGCGTGAGGCGGCAATGAGCAACGACGATGAGGTTCTCGAAGCCCTTCTCGAAACTATCCGTAAGGAGTTTGGCGAAGAGGTCGCAGGTCTAACCATAGGCTTGGCAAACATCTCGGAGTTGAAACTCAATACCCACTCCGATCAGGCGTCTAACTTCCGTGATATGATTGTGTCGTACTCGGAGGACCCTCGTGTGATATTAATTAAACTCGCCGACCGCCTCGAAGTGATGCGTTCGATTGCGATGTTCCCCGAGGAGAAGCGACTCAAAAAGTCGTGGGAAAGTCTCAACCTCTATGCGCAGATTGCTCACAAACTCGGTTTGTACAACATAAAGAGCGAGTTGGAGGATCTCTCGCTCTCGCAACTCGAACCTGCCGACCACAAGCATATCACCGACAAGTTGCGTGAGGGTGAAAAGGAGCGTTTGGACTTTATCGAGCGCTTTATCGAGCCTATCCGCAAGGGCTTGGATGCTGCGGGCATAAAGTACCACATAAAGAGCCGCACCAAATCGGTTTACTCCATCTGGAACAAGATGCGCAAGCAGAAGGTGCCATTCGAGGGTGTTTACGACATATTCGCCATCCGTATTATCATCGACTGTCCACAGCCTATGGAGAAGGCACAGTGTTGGATGGCTTACTCGATTGTGAGCGACTTCTATACCCCGAATACCGACCGTATGCGTGATTGGATTTCAATTCCGAAGTCGAACGGCTACGAGTCGTTGCACACAACCGTAGCAGCAGGCGACGGCAAGTGGGTAGAGATTCAGATTCGCACCGAGAGAATGGATAATATCGCCGAGTTGGGTATCGCAGCCCATTGGCGTTACAAGGGTGTTAATCAGGGTGCGCAGACCAGCGAACAGTGGTTGCAGCGTCTGCGTAAGTTGATGAGCGAAACCAAGGAGGATATTGCCGAGCGATTCGATGCAAAGCCTGCATCGGGCGAGATTTTTGTCTACACCCCGAATGGAGATATCCGCAAGCTCCCAGAGGGCGCTACGGTATTGGACTTCGCCTTCGACATCCACTCGAACTTGGGTTGCACCTGCTCGGGCGGTAAGGTGAACGGTCGTGCCGTACCTATCCGTGAACAGTTGCAGAATGGCGACATTGTGGAGATCTTGACACAAAAGAACCAACTTCCAAAAGCCGATTGGTTAAACTTCGTGGTAACAAACCGTGCCAAGAGCAAAATCAAGTCTGTTATTCGTGAGGAGCAGGCTAAGAGTGCCAACCTCGGTCGTGAGGAGTTGGAGCGCAAATTAAAAAACTGGAAGATTGTAAAGAGTATCGACGAGGTGGTTGCCTACCTCTGTAAGTACTATAAGCAACGCACCGGAACAGCCCTCTACGAGTTGATAGCACAGGAGAAAATTGACCTTGCTGTCGTAAAGGAGATTTTGACAAAATGGCTCTCGGGTGAGGCTGATGAGGAGCGCCGTGCTGCCGAGGCAGAAGCAGAGGCTCGTCGTCGCACAACATCGCAAGCGCCTGCCAAGCAGTCTAGCGATGCTCTCGTTATCGATGAGAGCATCAACAATATCGTCTATAAGTTGGCGAAGTGCTGCAACCCGATTAAGGGCGACGATATATTCGGTTTTGTAACTATCAGCACCGGAATTACCATTCACCGCACCGACTGCCCTAACGCCAAGCGTATGCGTGAGCAGTATCCTTACCGCATTATGGAGGCGAAGTGGCGAGAGAGTGCGCAGGGTGCATTCCGTGTTACAATTGCAATCAATGCCAACGACTCGGCGGGATTGGTAAACCAGATTACCGAGGTTGTAAGCCGTGATATGAAACTGAATATCCGCTCCATCAACATCAACTCACGAGGCGACGGCACAGGTATCGGAACAATCAGCGTCGAAGTACCGTCGGTGGGTGTTGTGGACACCCTCATTCACGCTATTATGCGAATCAAGGGCGTACAGCGTGCATATCGTGTAAAGAACTAATTTTCAAAACTTAATATAATTATGAGAAACATTTCGAAACTTACTCTGATTTTGGCTATGGCATTAGCGGCTTTTGCCTGTGCTCCAAAGCGTAGCGGTAACCCTATCATCGAGGGTTGGTATGCCGACCCCGAGGGCGTAATCTTTGGCGATACCTATTGGGTATACCCAACTTGGTCGCAGTCATTCAAGAAGCAGTTGCACTTTGATGCCTTCTCATCGAAGGACCTCGTAACTTGGACCAAGCACGAGCGCATCATCGATCAGTCAGGTATCTCTTGGTTAAACAAGGCTCTCTGGGCTCCATCAATCATCGAGAAGGATGGTAAGTACTACCTTATGTTCTCGTGCAACGATGTTCACGAAGGCGAAGTGGGCGGTATCGGCGTAGCCGTTGCCGATAATCCCGCAGGACCATTCAAGGATTTCTTGGGCAAGCCTCTCATCAACGAGATTATTAACGGTGCACAGCCTATTGACCAATTTGTATTCAAAGATACCGATGGTACTTACTATATGTACTATGGCGGTTGGAAGCACTGCAATGTCTGCAAGTTGAACGACGATTTTACAGGATTTGTGCCATTCGAGGATGGCGAGATATTCAAGGAGGTTACTCCGGGTGAGTATGTAGAGGGACCATTTATGTTTATCCGTGACGGAAAGTACTACTTTATGTGGTCGGAGGGCAAGTGGACCAAAGATAACTACCGTGTGCAGTACGCCATTGCTGATGGTCCACTCGGTCCGTTCGAGCCTCGTGGCGTGATTTTGCAGACCGATGAGAATATCGGCACTGGCGCAGGTCATCACTCGGTGATGCAGAACCCTCGCAGCGGCAAGTATTACATCGTTTATCACCGCCACCCACTCGGCGCAACAAGCGGCAACGACCGTCGCACCTGCATAGACGAGTTGCACTTCGACAAAGAGGGCAATATCCTCCCTGTAAAGATGACCTTCGAGGGTGTAAAAGCTGACCCATTGAAGTAAGCAGACTCCACGCACAAACAAAAACGACCACTTCGAAAGTGGTCGTTTTTTATTTCGCTACAATCCTACATTCAGACTTCTCGAACCTATATTCAGCATCGCTATCAACTCCGACATAGAGGCGTTGTAACTCATTGCTAAATAGGGCGGTAAGGAGTAGTTTGAACGGCACGCCGCAATATATGGATGAAACTGCTCGGGCATAACGCTCGACATATCCATCAGCAGATGAGCGTAACGGATAGAGATAGGTACTTCGTTTATATTCGGAAAGACTATCGGCATATGGCTCGTATTGGAGCATATATGCACATTTATAAACAGAGTGTTACCGTCGAGTGTACCGGTACTTCGCAAGCGATGCGCTGCCGAGCGCAACATATCGTAATCGGCATCGGAGGCCTCGCCATCGGTGATATTGAATACCAAAGGCGGAAAACTCTCCTTGTTCTCCTCCTTGGAGCACCACTCATCCACCAACTTCGTAACCATATTTATCATTTTGCACATCGGCGTTGAGCCCTCGGCACGAGGTGCAACCCACTGTGGCACATCCTCGTAGAAAGTACCATCAGAACGGTCAATGGTGGCATAACTGAGCAGGTATGGTACTCGTGGCACCTTCATATTGGCAAGGTAGGTGATCGGGTGGAAAAACTTATCTTCGTCCAAGAGCGAATATATCGTTGAACCCGAATATCCCAGCAACGCAATGTCGTAATAGTAACGATAGCCGTTATCACGATGCGAACGCATTATAAGTTCATCAATAAGTCGGCTCGTAACCATCGACACCACCTCCGACTTCGAGAGATTGCAACCATTCAAATTCATTCGACCACTCATCGAACTCGATTGGTCTATCGCTATAACTATGGCTGCACGATGACAGCGTGTAATCTCCTGTGAATACATATCCTAAACTCGTTCTATTCTACCATCTCTGTATATAACAAACTCCCCATCCTCACGACAAATGCGTGTAGTGCCATTGCGGAATGCTTTTATTCCGTTACCTCGGCCACAGGTTATCGCCACCCTGCCCTGCGTGTCGATAAAGTGCCATACATCGCCTATACGCACCAAGGCCAAACCCTCGCTATACTCGAATGCCAAGTCGTAGAGAGGAGGTATCACAAACTCGCCACGATGCGAAAAGCCCCAATATCCATTGTAGTATTCGAGCGACAATGGCTCGGTGAGCGACACCGTCTTGGCTCTTGCCTCCATAAACTCCTTTAACCTCGGTAACGAAGGGTGTGAGGAGCGTAGCAGGCGGGCAATACGATAGTGGCGAACATCGCCCTTCTCGGCAAAGAGGCGTTCGATGCGCTCCAACATTGCATCTTTGCCCTTGACAGCAAGGTCTGGACGAATAAGCAGATAGTCGCTCTCTACGACCTTACGAGCCAAAGTGGAATCCAACGCCAATGCTGCAATAGCGGTGGTAATAAGGGCTATCGGATAGTCGTCAATAGATTTATTGAAGTAACCCATAGTACGCAATGGGTGTTGGAACTCACGAGTACCAATCTCGACACAATTCTCGCTACCAAAACCCTCACAATACATTGCATCGAAATCGATGAGCGACAAACCATCCTTCGAAAAGATGATATTTTCGGGCTTCAAGTCGCCGTGCGCCCACTTTTCACCAAGCAAGGAGAGAGCAAACTCCTCGAACATCTGCGAGAGTGCCGCCATCTTGTCGGACTTGTGTGCCAACTCCTCAATTTGGGATTGCAGCGAAACACCCTCCTTCCAATCGCACAAAACAACATCCGCCAGACCGTAAACATCGCTGCTGGAACTTACCAAAAGTTCCTTGGGATAGTAGCACTCACCATATATCGCACGCAGATTGGCATTCGGACGCATATAGATACGCATAGCCATTCGTTTGCCCTCGTACATCACCTGCACAACCAAAACGGAGTTGCCGACCGAACACTTCAAAGCCTCTCGGTCGTGCTCCTCTCCAAGTGCATAGATACGCTTGGCTCCGAGCGTGCGTGCCATTCTATCGAGATGTTTTACCGCCAATATGTAGTTTGCGACCGAGAATATCATAGTTACAAATTTACGCTTTATTCGACGATTTCCCAACTATTCCTACACAATTTTTACAAGGCACACAAAAAAACCACTGCGCAGCATACTAAGCGTATGTGAGCAAGTGGGTTATTGCAGAGCGGTTCAAAAAGAGCCAATCAAAACGACTTAAAATGGATTTTAAGGAGATAGTTGTAACGCTATCAAAAAAGACAGAGGTGGGAGCATACTTGCGTATGTGACCACCTCTGGATTTGAAGATAAGGAAGCAAATGCTCCTTAAAATCGATTTTTACATTTTCTTGCCGACATTAGTCTTCTTCGCAACCTTAGCAGCAGTAGCCTTAGTAGCAGCAGCCTTTGGAGCCTTTGCCTTTGGAGCCTTTACTACAGTTGCGTCCTCTACTGCGTCAGTAGCCTTCTTCGCACGTGAACGGCGAGTCTTTGGCTTAGCCTCAGCAGCAGGTGCAGCAGCAGGTGTTACACCGAGAGTATATGCCTCGTTGAAATCAACGAACTCGATGATACACATATCTGCACCGTCACCCAAACGGAAACCAGTCTTCAAAATACGAGTGTAACCGCCTGGACGCTCTGCAATCTTTGGAGCGATTGTACGGAACAACTCAGTTACAGCCTCCTTCTGCTTGAGGTACGAGAATACGATACGGCGTGAGTGAGTTGTATCCTCCTTCGAACGAGTTACGAGTGGCTCGATGAACTGACGAACAGCCTTAGCCTTTGCCACAGTGGTCTCGATGCGCTTGTGGAGAATCAACGACGATGCCATATTCGACAACATCGCCTTACGGTGTCCCGCCTGACGGCCAAGATGGTTGAAATTCTTATTGTGTCTCATAATTATTCTTTATCAAGTTTGTACATTGAAACATCCATTCCAAACTTCAAGTCGAGTGATGCCAACAAAGCGTCGAGCTCTGTGAGCGACTTCTTACCGAAGTTACGGAATTTGAGAAGGTCGTTACGGTTGAGAGTTACCAAGTCACCGATAGTCTCTACATCAGCTGCTTTGAGGCAGTTGAGTGCACGAACGCTCAAATCCTTGTCCACCAACTTGGTCTTGAGCAATTGTCGCATATGCAACTCTGGCTCGTTCAACTCAGCCTCCGAAGAAACCTCGTCGAGATTGATGGTCATCTTCTCATCAGAGAAGAGCATAAAGTGCTGGATAAGAATCTTCGCTGCCTCCTTCAAAGCCTCCTTTGGCTTGATAGAGCCATCAGTTGTAATCTCAAGGTTCAACTTCTCGTAGTCGGTGCGCTGCTCAACACGATAGTCCTCTCGTGAGTACTTTACATTCACGATTGGAGTGTGAATCGAGTCGATTGGCAACAAACCAAACTCTGCATTTGCAGGAGCATTCTCCTCTGCTGGTACATAACCACGACCCTTACCAATAGTGATAGTAAGCTGCATCTTTGTGCCAGGTGCGAGGTGGCAGATAACCAACTCAGGATTGAGAACCTTGAACGAGGTCAAGAAGTTCGAGATGTAACCTGCTGTAAGCTCGGTTACGCCAGCTACATTGATTGTAGCCTTCTCGAAGTCCTGATTCTCGACAGTGCGAATGAAACGGATCTGCTTCAAGTTCAACATAATGTTGAGCATATCCTCCATTACGCCTGGAATAGCGGCAAACTCGTGGTCCACGCCGTCAACCTTTACGGTTGTAATTGCGTAACCCTCCAATGAAGAGAGCAACACACGGCGCAAAGCATTACCGATGGTCATCGCATAGCCTGGCTCCAACGGACGGAACTCAAACTTTCCGAACGATGCGGTCGACTCAACTACGATTACCTTCTCCGGTCTTTGAAATGCTAAAATTGCCATAATTTATTGTGTGTTAATTAGTTACTATTTAGAGTACAACTCGACGATCAACTGCTCCTTGATGTTCTCAGGAATCTCCTCACGCTCCGGACGAGCCAAGAACTTACCGCTCATAGTAGCGCCATCCCACTCCAACCAAGCGTAGCGGGTGTGGTTAGTGCCGAGCAACGACTCTGTGATAACCTCCAAAGTCTTCGACTTCTCACGCACCGATACTACATCGCCTACACGCAACGAATACGATGGAATGTTAACAACATTACCATTAACACAGATGTGACGGTGCGAAACCAACTGACGAGCAGCTGCACGAGTTGGAGCAATACCAAGACGGTATACTACATTGTCCAAACGGCACTCCAACAACTTCAACAAGTTCTCACCGGTAATACCACCCATACGAGCAGCAGCCTCGTAAGTGCGAGCAAACTGCTTCTCCAACAAACCGTAGGTGTACTTTGCCTTCTGCTTCTCGCTCAACTGTACGCCATACTCCGAAACCTTCTTGCGCTTGCGTGCAAGACCGTGCTGTCCCGGTGGTACATTACGCTTATCGAGAGACTTGTCAGCACCATAAATTGCCTCACCAAAGCGGCGGGCGATTCGAGTTTTTGGTCCTATATACTTTCCCATTGTTCTTTACTTTTTTAATTCGATTAAGTTTTTCAGTGATTCTTCTTACGACGCCCGCATTATACACGACGACGGTTTGGAGCACGGCAACCATTGTGTGGCAATGGAGTTACATCGATAATCTCAGTAACCTCGATGCCTGCACCGTGAATTGTACGAACTGCACTCTCACGGCCCTGGCCCGGACCCTTCACATAAACCTTAACCTTACGCAATCCCATATCAAAGGCAACCTTTGCGCAGTCTGCTGCTGCAGTCTGTGCTGCATAAGG
>JAZONG010000112.1:0-3350 GCA_045654385.1 Alistipes sp. | reverse complement strand
GGATCCAAGCAAGAGGTCTTAAAATGTCAGGTGTCCAAAAAATTACCTTTGCAGAATATTGCGCATAAAGGGTTGCGTAAGGTCGTAGAGAAGGCAACAGAG
This sequence comes from Alistipes sp., assembly GCA_045654385.1. Lineage (GTDB taxonomy): Bacteria > Bacteroidota > Bacteroidia > Bacteroidales > Rikenellaceae > Alistipes. The sequence continues at coordinate 3,248 of JAZONG010000112.1, read as the reverse complement.
AAGAAACAGGAGAATAGATACTCATCTGCTGCGGAGATGATTGTGGCAATAGATCAAGCGCTGATGAAGTCCAAGCCTAAAACTGTATCCGCCGTAACTAGTGTGAATACATCTATCTCGGATGGAGAGTATACTACATTACCTATATGGTTATGGCCAGTAGCAGGCGTTGTTGGATTGGTAATCGGTGTGATTATAAAAATATTGACGACATAGTTATGAGTTGTAAGTTAAGGTTTTTATTCGCAGTGTTATGGGTTGTTATACCTATGACAATTTTTGCGCAACAGCCTACAGCCGCAGAGAAGCGCAGAATGAATCTGCGATTACTTGAGCTTGTTGAGACCTACGAGAGTTCATTAAGAACATCTCGTAGTTTTCCATTCTCAAAATTCAAGCGCAGATTTATATCGCTCCATTCCAATAAGCAGGACTCATTGGTCTATTCCGATTTAATGGATTTCAAGCCGGGAACACGAATGTCGGTTGAAGAGTATGCAAAGCAATTGGAGGTGCGCCAGCATCTAATGTGCGCTATTTCAAATTTGAAAAAGGGCGACTACATTCAGAAAGATGGAAAATGGCATATATCTTTGAGTCTCGACAAGACGGTAACATATTATGTCTCGAATGACTCTAAAGTCGAGAATCCACCCAAGAGTATGGTCTATTTTTCATCATTGGACTATTATAAGCAACCATATAAGATTACGCTCAATTGTAGCTATGATCCTGTGAGCGACACTGCGAAGATTGAGTCTGTTGATGGAACTATCAACTCGTCAGTGCCGATGCTTCAAGATGGCTTTTATGTGGTACAACGAAGTGGCAAGAAAGATGCCCGCTTCAAGATTGAAGGTGCTCCTGGAGATAGTTTGAGCTTTAATTCTGATGGTCAGGCGTTTGTGGCTCGAGATGCGATTAAGCCGTGGAATGAAGATGTCGTGTTAAAGGTGCAGACAATTGCCGATGCACAAACCTTTTCGCATGTAAAGCTTGATTACACTACAACTCATTGGAGGGCAAAGCTGCGTTTTATGACTACTCTTGGTTCGGCATTCAGAGTTCAATCCAACGAGGATATTAAGAGCACGAAAAACAATGCCATCGAGGTTGGTGTAGATTTGGGCTATACCATTCCTATGGGAGGTAAAACAACGATGGGACTTTATACCGGTCTTGGCCTTTCATCGAGTACACTCCAATTGAATTACGGTAAGCCGATGGAATACAATTACAGAATGTCAGATGCAGATGGCGTTCGCTATGTGCGTCAATATTCCATTTCGTCGGTATCGGAGGGCGTGAAATATCGAGATGTGGTTATTCCGCTATACTTGGGCTTTGATCATAAACTTTATGAAAAATTATATCTCAATTGGCAATTGGGTGTAAAGTTTTATGTAAATGGTGCTGTAAAAGTCAATCCTTATACAATAGCGGGAGATGTAACAGCAGTATATGGTGATGGACAAACAATTAGCGAGAGAGAGTATGATGCTATAGGTTCTATCAGTGGCACCTATAATAAGTTCCTCTATCCGGGCTCTTATACCCGTGATGCCGTAGATGCAAGTTTGCTCGGAGGCTTGGGTATGAGCTACGATATTTTCAAGGGAAGATTGTTTGCATTTCTTAAGTTTGGATATGAAGTAGGCCTAACTACGGTGCACGAGGGATTAGCATCAAGGTTTTATGATACTAATTCTAGAACATATCCAATTGTATACTCTGGAAAGATAAATCAGAATATTGCAACTCAATCGCTTATTAATTGCGTTTCATTTAGTCGCCAAGCGGCTTGGTTAGAGTTAGGTTTAACATATAAATTTTAAGGAAATACAATGGCTAAATTTTATATTAAAATAGCATCGATTGTTCTATTGTTTGCAGGATGCGTTGCTGCTGGATATTTTATTGTGCCAGCAACGCCAACTAATACAGAAATTGGCGGAGGTGGTGAACCAACTGTTCCTGAACCAATAGATCCTCCAATACAGGATACAACAGATGTTGTTGTAGTGGTGCCTGATACATTGTCACTTCCGCCGGTAAGACCTCCGCAGCCAGATCCGCAGCCAGATCCGCAGCCAGTTGAGGTTGAACCTGCTGTATCGTCTAAACCAGAGATTACGAATGTCTGGATTCGTCCTCTTGAACAGACACCTGCTAGTCATGCTAATAAAATTGGTAAAAGCATTGCCGTGACTGCAAAAACGGAGTCGGGCGATCAGTTGCGCTATGAAATAACTACAAGTAGCGGCAGGAAATACTCTTCTGCAACGGGTAAATTTGCAGATGTTTACCCAACAGATGATGGTAAGTTTACTATCGTTGTTACCAATACTCGCACTGGCGAGAAGGCGGAATGCGAGAAGGGTGGATTGTTGAAAAATCTGAAGCTAACAGTTGTGCAGGTTGAGTCTCAACTTAACGGCTCGCTAGGTAAATACTTCTATTTCTATTTTGATAAGAATGTGAAATTCAAGTGTACAGGATCTGCTGTTTCGGCTGAAAATATGCCGACGACCCTCAATGCGCTTCTTCAGGTTACAGGAATGGGATACTCGGCAGATGTGAAGGACAATACTATCGAGTATAATGAGTGGAACAGAATTACCTATTTTGAGGTTGAATTAAATTAGTGGAGTATATGAAGAAGATTTCATTACTAATTATTGCAATATTCTTTGTTATATCTCCGCTGGCTGCGCAGAATACCAAGAATCGCAAGTTGAACTTTATATATATTACACATAGTCCGCAGACGCAGACAGATCGCCTTGTTGCTCGACTGCGAGAAGAGTTTAATCGAGCGCTGCGAATGAAGGAGTACACCGTTTTCTATTTGACTAATGGTAGAACGCCGTTAGTCGTGCAGGTTAATACTCCGAACGATAATCGTAAGGAATTTGGTGATATTATATATCGTTTGCAGTCGATGCGTTCGCACTCTGTTAATATTCAGACCGATATCCGACATATTATGGCTCTGGTTGAGAGCCTTAAAATAGTGGACGACAATGGTGCGCCATTATACGCTAAGGTCAATTGGTCCTACTATGTTAATTCGTCGTTTTGGAAGGCTGGTTACAATGAAAGCCTTATTGCAAAGTTGTATTGGGTGTTAGATATGCAACAATGGGAGGCTTCCAATTATATGAGTTTAAGAATATATTATGGAGAAAAAGATCCTTTATCAATAAATAAGGAGTATCCTTTTGGCGCAAAGAATCTGTGTGCTGCTA
>JAZONG010000111.1:0-5817 GCA_045654385.1 Alistipes sp. | reverse complement strand
TAACTTTTACTACAGAAACTGTATATGATACTAAATGACCATGTCCAGATGGATTTCATATTCCTACTGCAAGTGAAATAGATACATTCCTTTATTATGCTTCATTCTCATGATATGCTCGAGAAAATTATCTATACATGCCTAAAGCAGGATATTATGACCCAGACCAAAGTCAAGTTAATATAATAGATCAATGAACTACTGGATATTACTGGACCTCAAGTTATGATTCAAACGGTAAAGCTAAAGTATTAGACCTTGCAAATAATACAGTTATATCAGTTGATACTGTTGTATGAGGAATGATACGTCCCTTTGCTGATACTTCAATAACTCCAGATTTTAGTACATGGCAACAGATTGCTTATAATGTATGGCAAGAACCATCATTATGAGTTATTTCAATAAGTCCAAATGGTACAGACTGGTTGACTATAGCAGATAAGAACTACGGAGCAACATACGTATATAATCCTATTGATTGATATTCTGAATCTAACGGTTGAAAATTCCATCAATGGTGAAATAATGCTGGTATAGGTTGGTATTGAACTTCTATGCAAATATCAACATCCTCTTCTTGGGTCACAGAAATTGCACCGACAACGGACACCTCTGCTTCTCGCAGATTAAGTTCAAGTCGACCAAGGAGTGGAAGGAGGAGATTATCTACCTCGATATCCACAAGGAGTTGCCTTGGCACAAGGTTGTGCTGGAAGATGGAACACGACTCGAACTGCGCCGAGATAGCGATTGGCGTGAGGAGTATGTCTATTGGCTCACCTCGAATGCCAACCGACGCTTTGCCGAGGTTATGGTAAACAGAATGTGGTACTGGGTGTTCGGCAAGGGCTTGGTACACGAGCCTGACGATTGGCGTGAAGATAACAAGCCGTCAAACCCCGAAAGATTGAACGAACTGACCGACTACTTCGTGTTGCATAACTACGATTTGAGGGCGCTATTCAAAAAAATTCTCCTGTCGGAGGAGTTCAACTCGCCTATGGCTCCCGAGGGTGGATATATCCCTCAGCGACTTCCTGCCGAGGTTATTGTCGATGCCTTGGCTACCGCTACGGGCATTTGGAGCAAGTACAGCAGTCGTGTTCCTGAGCCTTTCACCTTCTATCCTCCGGCTACTCGTGCCACCCATCTCGGTGATGCTACGGTATCGTCGTCGGAGTTGGAACTCTTTGGTAAGGTATCACGAGATGTGTCGTTGGAGAGCCAGCGCAACAACTCCGTAACCTCACGACAGTTGCTCTACTTGATGAACTCATCGGTACTTGAAAAGCGCATCCGACGAAGCCCTATTTTGAAGCGTATTTGCGAACAACATAGCGATGTTTTGAATGTTGCCAACGCCATAACACTAAGGGTGCTGTCGAGAAGAGTTACACCAAGCGAGGTAAGGCTCTATAAGGAGTATATGCAGCAGAATGGATTGACATTGCAGGAACTCGCCTTCGATATTATGTGGATACAGATAAACAGCAACGAGTTCCTTTATAACCACTAATAACCTGCGCTATGAGAACTATATATCTAACATTTATTCTACTGCTGACCGTCGCATTTGGGGCTAACGCTCAAAGGGCGAAGTCTGTAATTTTGATATATCTTGACGGAGGTCCGGCTCAAACCGACACTTTCGATCCAAAACCAGAGGCGGGAAGATCCTATACCGGAAGTTACCCCAAGGTCTGCAAGACCAATGTCGAAGGTATCGAGATTGGTCAGAAGTTGCCGTTGCTTGCAGGCATAGCCGACAAATACTCGTTGGTGCGCAGTCTTACTCACGGCAGTAATGCCCACGAAACGGGCCACTACGCTATGATTACCGGCGACACATCGGGTGGTGCGGTGGTGTATCCTTCATTTGGTGCTGTAATATCCTATATGTTGAAGGATAGTTACAAGGGCATCCTGCCAAGTTACATCTCGGTAACAAGTGCCAACTCTCGCTTTAACGAAGGCGGCTTCTTGGGCAACGAATACAAGTCATTCGACACGGGAGGTCGCCCTGAATCGGCTGCGTATGAGGTTGAAGGCGTCGTAAACAAGTATATCGACCAAGAACGAATGAACAAACGAATGGCACTGCTCGAAAAGTTCGAAACAGAGCCTATGGCGAAGCGGGAACTCGACTCCCTGAGAGCCGTAAATATGGAGTTTATCTGGGGTGATAGTCGTGAACTCTTCAACCTCTCAAACGAACCCGACTCTGTGCGCCAAAGATATGGCAAAACCCGCATCGGTCAGTCGTGCCTTGTTGCTCGCAAACTCGTAGAGGCGGGAGTACCATTTGTAAATGTACGAACAACGGGGTGGGATACCCACAAGAAGCACTTCCAGAAGATGAACTCGATGTTGCCAAACTTAGACAAGGCGCTCTCGGCACTACTTATAGACCTCGATGAGCGAGGCCTGCTCGATAGTACGATAGTGCTCTGCGGCGGCGAGTTCGGAAGAACACCGAAGGTGTTGTGGGAGGCGCCGTGGAATGGTGGTCGTGCCCACTTCGGCAAGGTGTTCAGCTACTTAGTTGCAGGTGGAGGTTTCCAAGGTGGCAAGGTGGTTGGTAAGAGCGACAAAACGGGCGAGAATGTGGCAGAGCGACCTGTTCACCCTTGCGACCTGATTGGTACGGTCTATCTGCTTATGGGAATAGATCCATACGGCACTCTACCCCATGTATCGGAGGGTAATTTGCCGATATTACCATCGTTGCTTGACGAGAAGAAGAGCAATGGTTTGTTGTACGAGATTATTGATGTAAAGATGCCATCTTATGAGAAGTAGAAGGATTATATTGGCCATTTTCTGCGCTCTGTTTACCACAACACTCTATGCGCAGAAGTTATCGTTGGGCTACCTCTTCCCGGCAGGTGGTCAGGTGGGTACTTATGTCGAAGTCGAGGCGGGAGGTCTTAACATAAACAGAGCCACAAAGGTGCTGTTCAGCCACCCCGGCATACGAGGTGAGTTGGAGCCTATCGTGGAGAGTGCTACCGAGAAGAAAAAGCGCAGAAGGTTAAACGACCAGAGCAGTCCGCAACTTGCCGATAGAATTAAAATCAAGATAACTATCGCTGCAAATGTTCCGTGCGGAATATACGATTTGCGCCTGCAAGGTCCACGAGGAGTATCGAATATGCTCCCATTCGAGGTGGCTTCCTATCCGAACTTCGTGGAGGGCAAGCGTTCAACACTGAGAAAGCCTAATAAGGTAGAATCACTCCCTGCCGTACTCTGCGGACAAGTAAGCCCCGGTGGAATAGACTATTTCAGATTTTCGGGATATGAGGGTGATACCATAGTCGCATCGGTCAAGGGACGACAACTCGTACCATATATTGCAGATGCTGTACCAGGATGGTTTCAGCCCGTAATCAAGCTTGTGGACTCTCGTGGCAAGGAGGTGGCATACTCCGATGACTACCACCACAATGTAGATCCCGTAATCATCACCCGATTGCCAAAAGACGGCAAATATACGCTGATGATTCACGACGCCATCTACCGAGGTCGTCAGGATTTCAACTACCGCATACAACTCGGTGTGATTCCTTTTGTTACAGGTCGTTACCCTGCCTATGGCGTAGCGGGCAAGAAGACAAAACAGCACATCGAAGGTGTTAATCTCGGCACAAACAAGGCAATCGTAAAGGTTAAGAAGGCGGGGTATCATCAACTCTCGTTTACCAACAAGACAGGTACATCGAACAGCGTGTCGTTCTACGCCTTGCCAAAGGGCAAGCGACTTATCCACTGTCCAAAAGAGGGTACGGAACTAACCACTGCCGCAGCCATAGCCGACTCGCTGACTTTGGAGTCGAAGATTAAGCGATACAAGGTACGAGGCTACGAGGGCGAGGAACTTATTATCGAACTTATAGGCCGTCGCAACGGTTCGAGATTGGATGCCGTAATACGACTCCGTGATGAGTTGGGCGAGGTGGTTGCCGAGGCTGATGATACCGAAGATCCTATTCAGGGACTTATGACCTTCCACGCCGACCCTATACTTAAATATAAGCCAAGTATGAGCGAAGTATTTACGCTCGAAGTGGAGGATTTGCATCGTGGCTACGGGCAAGATTACCACTATCTGTTGCGCCGCCACAAACAGATGCCATCGTTTACCGCTTTCGTGTCGCCTGCCAACATCACCATACCGTCGGGTGGCACATCCTCCTTCCGTGTCGATTTGACCGGAAGAGTAAAGCGACCTGCCGACTTGATGGTTAAAGGGTTGCCAAAGGGCTTTACGACAAGCAGCCTACGACTCCGTGGCGGTAGAAGATGGGAGGTGTCGATAACCTCACCAAAGGGTGCAGAGGTAAAGCGTTTCCCAATAGAGGTAAAACTCGACTATCCGGGTATGGATGGTGGTATAGAGCGTGCCGATGTTCTGCCGGTGGATAATATGATGCAGGCGTTCTACTACACCCACCACATTCCGGCCGCAGAACTATCGCTCGATGTGGCAGAGCCGTCGCCTTATCGTATGTCGCTGGCATTCGATATAAACGAGCCTGTAACCTTCACACTCAACGATAGTGTAATACCTATAAAGGTACTTCTTGACAAGAGTGCAGGTTTTGACGAACCCGTGGAGTTGATGTTGGGCAAGAAGATGAGTATGTTCTCGCTCGAACCTATCTCGATACTCCCCGACGAGAGCGAAAAGACTATCTACATCAAGTTAAACGAGACGCAGATGGAGAAGTTAAAGAGTCGTAAGGGCCGCCCTGTATGGCAGATGAACATTGTCGGCACGGTCAAGGGCGAAGTTGTGCAGCAGGGCCGTCGCAGATTCCAGAATGCAAAATATCGTGAGATGACTCCGTTCTTCCTGATACAACTCGAACGATAGGTGGGTGGGTGCTCACCACACAAAAAAAGAACAATGCCAAGGGCTTTCGCTCTTGGCATTGTTTTATAGAAGATTGTACTAAATTACTCAGCAACAACCGAGAAAGCAACCTCAGCCTTAACCTCACGGTGAAGCTTAACAGTTGCCTTGTACTCACCTACGGTGTTTACAGCCTCAACGGTTACATTCTTCTTCTCAACCTCAACACCCTTCTCTGCCAAAGCAGCAGTGATGTCAGCCGAAGTGATAGTACCGAAGATGCGACCCTCCTCTGCCTTTACAGCGAAAGTGAGTGGAAGGTTAGCGAGCTTCTCAGCGAGTGCCTGAGCATCAGCCAAGATTTTAGCGTCCTTGTGAGCACGCTGTTTGAGGTTCTCTGCCAAAACCTTCTTTGCAGAAGCAGTAGCAGCCTTTGCGAAACCCTGTGGAATGAGGTAGTTGTTCGCATAACCCGGCTTAACCGAAACGATATCGTTTGCGTATCCGAGGTTCTCTACATCCTTAATCAAAATAATCTCCATAGTGCTTCTCCTCCTTATTTCATACAATCGGTTACGAATGGCAAAATTGCGAGGTGACGAGCACGCTTAACAGCCTGTGCCACCTTCTTCTGGAACTTCTGTGAAGTACCGGTCAAACGACGAGGGAGAATCTTACCCTGCTCGTTGAGGAACTTCTTCAAGAACTCACCATCCTTGTAATCTACATACTTAATGCCGAGTTTCTTAAAACGGCAATACTTCTTCTTCTTAACATCCACCGATACTGGATTGAGGAAACGCAACTCTCCTCCCTGATTCATCTCTGCCATAGTTTACTCCTCCTTGTTTTTGTTAGCAAGCTTGGCACGACGCTTCTCAGAGTACTCTACTGCGTACTTGTCCTGCTTGAAAGTTAAGAAACGGATAACTCGCTCATCACGGCGATACTGTGTTTCG
>JAZONG010000110.1:0-2647 GCA_045654385.1 Alistipes sp. | reverse complement strand
CCCGAACACGCCAAAGTAATTGCCCCTATAGTCACCCCATACAATTCTGCCGCTTGCGTAATAGATTGAAATATCTGTTCTGTATTCAGCAAAACCACTTTACGAGAGGTGCTCTGTCGAATCATTTCCTTGGTGTGTTCTGACATTTTGCGACCGAGCATACCGTCACCGCCGTCTGTCATATTGTACAGTTCATTACTTTTGGAAAACTTTGCTATGGTGGCTATCTCCAACTCATTGAGACCATCCCTGTCGCATTCTTCCAGCAATAAGAACTCAAATGCGTTCTCGCTGTATTTGTTCCACGCATTTTGGAGATAAACATTATGGTGGCGACCAAGACGAAGCTCGTGCTTGTGCTCTCGGAAGCGCTTTTTGACATCAACGCTTTTACCGATATACAACTTATCATTGATAGTGTTACGAATCATATATACGCCACACATAATATAAATCACCTCCAAAAATAGTTGTCGGCAGCCAAACGAATTGGCTGCCGCTAGAATTACTTATTCAGGTCGTTTAGGGATTTCAGGATGAATTGAAGGTTGTCCCGCTGAGCACGGCGAATCTCGGACACGGTACGCTCTGTAGCGTTGCCCTGAACGATTACATCGCCGGAGTTAATCTCGATTGCTTGCATAGGCTTGGTAATGTTACCAAAGCCACCAATCTTCAACAGGTCTGCAAGCATCTTGGTTAGCACGGTTCCGCCGCTGTTTGCGAAATCGTAAAGGAAGTCGGTAGCGTCTCCGTTCAGAACCTTATCTCCAAGGCCGGAGAACATCCTATACTTACTGCCATCGCTAGATGTGAAAATATATTCATCAAGACCGCCCTCGAACAGCTCGTGCCAACCGGGTGTTGCATTGGCTGTGCCGGAAGCATATCCCTGCGCCTTAAATTTGGTACGAGTATCTTTACCAACAATACCATCAGCGCTAATTCCCATTGCACTCTGGAACGCCATAACAGCACTTCGTGTACCATTACCAAAGATACCGTCACAATTTGCGGTTCCGCTATTTCCAAAACCAAGTTCATTCAACGCATATTGAATAGCTTTGACTTTGGTGCCAGTAGCACCAATGCTAATGTTACCGCTTGTATCAGACGCTTTGCCATACGGATAGGACTTTGGCGTTTCTGTGGCTGTCGAATCAGATGGAGTAGTGACGGGCTTCTGGTTATCTGGGTTAGTGCCTGAGATGCTTTCATCATCCCAGCCGCTTTCATCCTCAACGCCAGTTTCGTTTTCAAGGTCAACTCCCTTATAGAGTTCACCAAATAGCTTCTCGTAATCGGAAAGCGCTCCAAACGCAGACTCCCAAAGGTCTTTGACAGTCTCGTCATTACCATCGCCATACTGACGGTTATACATCAGCATCTGGTAATACAACTGGTTTTCAGAATTCTTGCGAATATCCTCAAGCGCCCTGTTGTATAGAGCTTCCGGGTCGTTCAGTCTTTCTTCCAGAGCGTCCATCTCTGCCTGGAGCTGAGCTTCTTGGTCATTGTAAGCTTTATCCAAAGCATCGAGGGCGAGGTCAAGCGCATGGTCTTTCTCAAACTCGTCGAGGTCTTCCTGCGCTGTAGTAATCTCCTCCTGCAGTTCAAGCTTGCGTTTCTGCGCCCAAGCAGAGTCGTCGTTTGCGAGCATTGCAAGTTCGGCCTGTAGGTCAGTTACGGTCTTACGCTTCTCGGACTGGTCTTTGAGGTAGTTTTCCTCGTCACGCTGGTCTTGAAGCATCTCTTTCTGCTTGTCGTAGAACTCTTTTAGATTGTCGAGTCTTTCGTCGAGAGCGTCTTTTTCGTTCTCGATTTCTTGCTTCAACATATCAATACGGTAGTCGATAAGCTCGTCCAGTGCGTCCTTTGCGGATTCGGTTATCTCATCTCTGAGGTCTTTGATTGAGCCTGTGTAATCCTGCCACTTGTTCTGCAATTCCTGAATGTAGTCGTCTTCGTCAGTCAAGCCTCTGGCTCGGGCGTCTGCGATTTCTTTTTCTACCTTCTTGATTAACCCCTCATAGAGTTCGATAATCTTCTTTGCTTCGCCGTCGTAGTTGCTGCGCATCGAGATTTCGTGTTCTACATCGCTGAGGTAATCTCTGACCAAATCCTGAAGCCCTTGGTATACTTCCTCTGTGTACTTATAGTAGTTGTCGAGGTCGATAATTCCTTCGTCATATGCCCGCTTATACGCAGAGTTCAGCCAAGTCAGATATTCTTCTTGGGTCTCTTGATTCATTGCAACTAAATGCTGGTGCATACTTAACTGCTTTTCAAACCAAGTTTCCTCTTTAGAGCTTCCAGACTTGTCTTTTGCGCCGCTAGTCGCACTGCCTCCGGTATAAGTTGCGGTTTTATATTTATCAAAATCAACTTCGTTATATTCGAGCGGCTGATTCAATAATTCTTCTGCACGCTTTGCATACTGTTGGGCTCTTGACACCATTAACTGATAGGAGCGGCTGTCTCCTTCGGTTTTATATTTGGTTGATGCAGATGCTGCCAAAGCCTCGGACTGTGCCATAAGCTGTTTGGCCTGCGCCAAACGCAGTAAGGACGCCTCTGTTGCGTTGGCTGATTTGGCTAATCCCTCTAGCTGGTCGATATCTGACGATGTGACTATGGCGTTTTCGTT
>JAZONG010000109.1:0-3373 GCA_045654385.1 Alistipes sp. | reverse complement strand
CCAACCCATAACCTTACAAAGTCCTGCAAGTTGCCAAAGAATATCTCCTGCCTCGGATTTGAGGTCGTCTAAAATCTCATACTGTTCGCCCCTTGTTAATGCTAAACTTGTAAGTTTGTTTTCGGCATTTTCAGCACCGCCCATCAACAATTCTTCTTTTCTAATTCGCTTTGCCACCTTTCCTGCAAACTCGCCAACCTCGCCTACGAGATTAAGCATCATATAAGAAAAGTTGTCGCACGAGGGCAGACAAGTACCCATCGCTCGTTGCTGATATTCGTTAAGATAAAGTTCTTTATTATTATATTTCTTTTCCATTTCTTCAATCGTTATTTTTTTGCGATATAATCGCGTTTGCATTTTTCCGTAAGATTCGCCAATTAAGTCCACAAATTCTCGTAAAGAATAAGTACCCCCACGAATTTTAATCCTATGGATATTACTTTTATGATTGTTATTTTGCTCTTTCATAGTAACCCATCGGCAATTTTCAGGGCAATAGTCCTTATCGGCATCAATCCTATCAATGGTTAGATTTTCTTTATATCCGTTAGCGTTAGCCCATTCTTCAAAAAGAATAAAATCGCACCATCTTTTATCCACTTTTATACCTTTCCCACCATAATACTTATAATTACACGCATTAGGGTTATTACATCTTGTTTTCATCGTCTGCCAAATACGATACAAACGGCTTTTGTGTAATTGATGTTTTATATTACCACGCTTACATCCACAAGAGCCAATCTTTCCATATCTTACTTTGTGGAGGTATGTAATATGTTCCTTACCGCAATCGCAAAGACATAAACACATTGTTTCATTTTTGTTTACATCTCGCCACACATCAAGCACTTGAAGCGAATTAAACTTTGCACCGATGTATTTTTCAAGATTCATTTGTGCCACTCTTTCAATTCCATACTATTCTATCCTTTCTCCAAGTTTGATAATAAATACATCGTTGCCGGGTGCGCCCCACTCCTTGCGACCTTTGTCGATAGTGATGCCTCTGCACTCAAAGGTCATCGTGCGCTTGGTATAGCCGTAGGAGAACTTGATGAAATCAAAATCTATAAATTCGAGTTTACTCTCTGACAAAAGTATCTTCAAAGTCGTTATATGCACGGCATAGGCTTCCAACAAAAATTCAGGGATCTTATATCCATCTGCATATTCCACCAATCGCTTTATCCAATACGGCTTTATCTCTCGGTACTCTTCTGTCTTAACACCGCTTTCTATCATTTCGTACCACTCCTTTTTGAGTGGGAGGTATAGCACCTTATTCATCTTTCTTCTTACCTAATAAATCTTTCAACACACTTGGGTTCTCTTTCGAGTCGATGAAGTTATCGAACAAAATAATTCGCTCCTTTGCCGGTTCTAAGTCCATATCCTCACGCTTAAACTTAAACACTTTGCCACGCCAAGGGTCAAGTGGGCTATCCAAGTCCTCCATAACTTCATCACGCTGATAGATATACTTAACAAGCCAAATCTCCTTGACCTTATCGTTAGATAGGAATTGACCTACTATTTGATTGCCGTGCTCTTTCCATACGGCCTTGCGTTTTTCATCCTCACTCGTGTACTCATCGTCAAAGTAGTACACCGTGCCATTACCTACGCAATTCTTAATCTCAAATACGATACTCTCGTCATCAGTAAAGCAATCCGGGCTTGCACCAAATTTGGCCCAATCGACAGTCCAAAATGGAATTTCGTCTAACTCTTGCGAGTAAATGATATTCAAACTCGGATAGTTAGCACGAAGCCACTCTACAGCATCGTGTTCCATTTCCTTGCCAATCTCCAATGCTCGGCCACCTACGGGTAGCACGAACTTGTGCTTACGATGAAAACGCTTCTCACGCACATAATCCAAGTTATCCTCGGTCACCTTACCGGATAACGAAAACAATCGACCCAATTCGCTTGCAGAAATGCAACCCAAGCGTTTCGCTTTCCAAATTCGCTCTTTATCCATAGTTACTCTGTTTTAGCGGTTGTACTTGCACTTGCCTCATTCCAAAGCAATTCCTCAACTTCCTTCGTAATGTTGTATTTGCCTCGCAATGCCTCAATATCATTTCCACCTACAAGCCAAGCGATACACTTTGCCCAATTAGGATGCTCTTTGGTTAGCGTTTCTTTCTTCGGAGCTGCGGGTGCTTTTGCCGGCACTTTTGAGATACGCAATCCCCAAGTCTCGCCACCGTCTTGGATATCTCGTGTTTTCTCTCGTGTAAGTCGCACTGCGACATTTTTCAAAAGATTGATACAACCCTCCACTTGTGGGAATAATTTTGCTATGCGCTTACGATTGGTTGCGTTGAGCACCATAGGCAAATTAGTGTATTCGTTCTTTGCAAAATGAGCGATCCAAACACCCTGCTCGGTGCGACCTCCGATATTCTCGCTATCCTTGAACTCAATACTCTCGATAACGATATACTCAATATCATTGCCATTAGGCAACATCTCACAACCAGCGTGAGTCAACTTACCACCGGTGCGGTAGTGAATACCTTTTTGTGTCATAATCTAACTATTGAAAGTTTAACTTGAATGTTTTGCCTACGCACGGCTCATATTTACGATAGATTTGATTCTCTCCAATCTTGATAATCTCGCTTGCCTTGTGGACAACGAAACCCTTGAGACGGGCCTTCAACCTTTTGCACTGATAGGCTCGTTCTGCTCGATACTGCTCATAGTCCATATTTGCCGGGCGAACAGTCAAAATTTCTCCAAATTTAGGTACGTTGATATGTACCACTTTTTCTTTACTCATAACTTTACTTTGATTTTATTAGTTAAACAATATACAAGACGCAACCTTTGCCAAAGTCGTCAAACTTGACCATATCGCCTCGCATACACGCCTTTTTAATAAGGTGGTCGCTTGTTAATTCACGATTAACGCTCTTGACAACGGTGCTTTCCATTATTCTATCCGCTTTGATAAGTGAGTTAAGCCAATCACTCGCCTCGATTTCCGTTGCAACAACCGATTTCAACCGGGTTGTAAACAACTCTTTCTTGTTAATGGCTCTGTCAAAACCGTGATAATAAGCACCATTTCGGGCCTTAGAGAGCAACTTGCCTTGCTTGACATACTCTCGTAGTTGATTTACAATTTCTAATCTGTCCATAACTTTTCTACTATTGTTCGTGCAAAATATCTTTAATAGTTTCTTGATGCGCTATGCGCTCGGCCTCTGACATCTCTCCATACGCAATATTTGCCTTTATGATCTCTTCGCTCATTTTATCTTCATCGTCAGAAATGTTTTTGGCAATGCTTGTAGCCTTTTTGTTCATACGCTTCTCATACTTTGCAAATGCCTTATGAAAGTCATTTATTAAG
>JAZONG010000108.1:0-54304 GCA_045654385.1 Alistipes sp. | reverse complement strand
GAACGCATAGTTACCAATGCTTGTGACTCCTTGTGGAATCACGACGCTTGCAAGGGAATAGCAGTTGTAGAACGCATAGCTATCAATGCTTGTGACACTATCTGGAATCACTACGCTTGCAAGGGGATAGCAGAAGCTGAACGCATTGTTACCAATGCTTGTGACTCCTTGTGGAATCACTATACTTGCAAGGGAAGAGCAGCTGTAGAACGCATAGTTACCAATGCTTGTGACTCCTTGTGGAATCACGACGCTTGCAAGGGAATAGCAGTTGTAGAACGCATAGCTATCAATGCTTGTGACATTCTTGCCAATCTCCACTGCTTGCAGCATATTGCAATACACTCTTCCGTTATTTCCTGTGCTGCCCATTACGCAATAGCTTGATGAGTTACGGCCTAATCCAAGAGTGCATCCGCTTGTTGGATTGAGGCTAATTGTATACTCGCCAATCTCAGTATATGTGTGAGTGGTATTTTTGTTACCCGTACCACTCAAGGTCTGAGTTGCGCTTCCGTCACCCCAATCAATGGTCACTCCATTGGCAACAGTCTGCGAGAAGTAAAGAGGAACTGTCATTCTGCCCTTCTCGGCAATCTTGATATAGAGATAAGTCTTGCCATCACCGATGACAGGCATATCTGGTGTCGGAGTGTCTGGAGTTGGCGTATCACCACCACCTACAGATATGCTTGCAATCTCGCTCGCAAAGTTTTGAGCATTGATGCTGCCACTTATCCCTTTCTTCGCACGAATAGCGTTTGCTATGTCCGTAAGGAAATCTCCTAAATTATTGTTCTTTGCCATATTAGTAACTTGCGTTTATTGTTGAAGTTATAGCATTTGCTATTGCATCATCTACATACTTTTGGCTTACGCCTCCACCACTAATGGCAATATTCCCTTCTCCAAGTATAGACTCACCATTGATAGTTTTGAAACCCTCAAACTTATTATCAATCTCTCTTTTATCGTAATAGTTCGCAAGATTAGCGTTCCAAGGACCAGCGAAGTTATGCCCAACAATGGCATTAGCAAACTCCGACCAACCATTTGCGCGTTGGTAGTTTCCTACTACACCTTCTGGAACGTAGATGGTTGAAACTTGCATCATAAAACTGCTATCAACATAAGGTGGTCTTGGCGCTTTGCAATATATCGTTTGCAAATTTGGCATTTGGCCAAAAGCGTAACTATCAATATCAGCAACAGTTGAAGGCAGTACCAATGTGCTAATGGCTGTATTTGCAAATACTTCGAGTTGTATGTCAATGACACCTTCAGGGATGGTAACTTCACGTAGGTTTGTACACCCAGAGAATACCTCGTTATAGATAGTGCGAGAATCTATTCCGCTTTTACCTTCGTGCCATATAACTTCTTCAAGAGAGGTACAACCCGCAAAACATCTATCGAATAATTCTAATACCCCACTTGGAACTTCAATCTTTTTAAGGTTCGTGCATCCAAGAAAAGCCTCTTGGCCTATAAGTTCTACGGTAGATGGGATTGTGATGTCTTCAAGATTAGAGCAATCACTAAAAGCGGAGTCGCCAATGACTTTCAAGCCTTCGGGTAACTTTACTTTGGATAAATTCTGACATCCATAAAAGCAATTTACAGGAATGGTTGCTATGCTTTGTGGGATAATAATCTCGTGTACGCTCGTGCCCTCGAATGCACTTTCGCCTATATTCTCACAATATGTCAAGTCTATTGTTAAGCCCATAGGGCTATCACGGAAAGCCTCGTTACCTATACCTCTAACAAAAGGCGTATATGTATACTGTAAGTTTTCGCAATCAGAAAAAGCGTAGTTACCAATTCTTACACCAGCACTTGGAAGCATAACCGACCAAAGGTTCGAGCCAACAAAAGTGCTGTCAGGAATTTCGCTAATCCAAGCACCTTCAATCTTCAGTATATGTTTGCCCGCATAGGCATCATAAGTATAGGCTATAGGGCCATACTTATCGCTCAAATTTGACAAATTAGGTGCAATTAACTCACCCTCGGTATAAAACCAAATTTCATCATCTGGGACATAAGGCTCATACTCGTAGACAGTACCGTTGCCATTTACGATATGAACGACATACGTGTGTCCGAACTTCCACGAGGTGTTGTTGAAACGGAGAGGGAATGGCGCATCAATAAGGCATTCATCAAGCCATACGCCAGCGGTAAATTGGAATAAGTATTCACTTTTCTCGCCTTCTTTAGCCTCGCCAAGAGTCACATACAGCGCATATACACTATCCCAAACGTGGAAAGTATTAGGCTCAATAGTAACTTCTTGCTCATCGGAAGTATGTTTTACAGCGATGCCACCACTTCCGCCTTGCTTCACGATATCAAGCAACGCCTCTACCTGCTCGCCTGTGTATTTACTATTAAAGTCTGCCATATATTTCTATTTATAGTGGTTCAATAAATGTTTGTGTTACGCAATCCCAAAAGCCCTCGACACCATCGGAGAGGCGTTTGCATGGGTAATAGTCGATGATAGGATTACCACCTTGCGTTATGCGGATATAATATACCTTACCTTGATAGTTCTTCGTCAACGCTCCCGATGCGGCTCTGTAGCCACCAAGCACTACGGTATCGGGGGTCGTAAATGTTGACTTGGTAAATGTGCCTGCGGTAAAGTTGTAGTTCGTTGTTCCGTTCGAAATGATAACCCTATTGATAAAGGTGTTATTGGTGCTTAATCCCTTATACGACGATCCAAAACGCCAAGCACCATTACTTGACAAATACGCTGACACTGATGCCGTATGTGGACTCGTTACACATCCATAAAGATAAGGTGTAGTCGACTTCTCACTTCGTGCGAACATAACCTCTATAGTCTGATTACTATTCACTATGCCGAGGTCGTAGAGCTTATTTTTAGCGAATGTTACATAGTCGATAACCTCATAGTCATCTGTCACCTTGACTTCCCCGCCAGCAATAAAGTCCTCGCCAGTACCCTCATTGCCAAAGAATTGACCACTAACGAGGTCTATCATTCCGATAGCACCATCAGAGTTTCTTTTGCAAGGTTTTAAATTCATCACATCCTCGCCGCTACTCTTCTTAATACTAAAGCCGAGGCATCGGCAATAGCCATACATACCTACGCCTGTGCTCTTATTATTACGAGCAAAGAGATATAATGGCACTTGAGGAAGTCCTACGAAGTTTGGAGTTGCACTATGGGCAGAATCAAGCACTACAGATGACTTCTTCATCGTCAGCTTAAAGGTCATGCGAGCGTTGGTAATAGATGCTGATGCCGAGCTGCCGAAGCGTACATATCCAGTGTTTGAGTAGATCGAGAACCATATATTACCATTATCATCGTAGCATCCATATAGAGCCTTATCTGTACTGGTAGTCGATGTCGATATATACATCATCTCGATAACATCATCCTCCTGCACGATGTAGCCGGTATTAATGTACTGCGCTCCTGTTGCCTCAATATATGAGAGTCTTGTGTAAGTCTCTATAGGCGTTGGAGGCTCTGGCTCAATACCACCCTTTAAGACACCAAACCTTCCGCCATTGGCCAAGCGAAAGATACCTCCGCCTACTAACCCAATAGGTTGGCGAATGCCCTCTTGCCTCACCTTGCGAGTTTGGGTTATACCTCCACCTACAAAGCTGACCTCCATCTCTCGGTCAATACCTTCGTAAGCATCGGAAGAAAAGACAGCAGAGCCATCTCCGTTACCCTCATAGGTAACGGAGAGGCTTCCACTATCATTCCAAGCTTTGACAAGTTCCATTAGGATACAACCCAGTTTACGTTAGACTGTACCTGCACGGTAACAGGGTCGCCCAAGTAGTTGAGCTCGATATCACCGCTGCTGATAGTGATGTATGCGTCACCAGCATTAAGAGTGATAATACACGAGTCCTCGTTGCCGCTATAGTCCTCGACCACCAATACGGCAGTCCTGCTTTCAGTGGTCTCGTTCTTTGGGATTGTGAAGCTGATTTGGAACTCATAGGAGGCCGTGGCGCCGGGGTCACCGGGAATAGCTTCGCCGTTCTCCACATCCATTCCGTTAACTCGATAGGTGTCGGGGAGGTCTAATAGCAAGTCGATAGCGACACCGCCTTGACTAAACGTCAAAGCCTGAGAGTTAGATTGGCCCTTAATGGTAATAGTCTTACCTTCTTTAGGGACGTGTGATTCTTCATCGACAGTAACGAACTCGGCTTTACCTTTTTGGTTTACGGTTCGAGTTACGGGAGAAACGCTGTTATTCTCTACCGAGAATGAGATAAAGGAGGTCCTTACGTTCCTACCTGTATTCTCCGTTGCCGATACCTGAACGGTTCCGTTTCCGCTTCCGGATGACGGCGTGGCACTCAACCACGATTCCATTTTGTTTGCCATAACTTATTATTTTATATTAGTATATAGTATCAATATCTACTACCCACACAAGATTGGACTCTACTGTATAAACGACATCATTGTATTCTGTAACCCACTGTACTTCGGGGTGTGAGACGCGGAGATACGGGGCTTCATCCAGAACTTTGAGTAGTATCGTTGCGGCTTTCACCTTATACCTACTACTCGAACTCGCCTTCAGCATCGCCAGCTCTCGGGCTATAGCCATCTTAATAGAGGGGATGCCGTGAGCTACAGTAGACCTCATTGTCGGAATCTCTCGCCCAGCAGTTACCTCTAATGAAGGGATATTATTTGAGTAAGTCCCCGCCTCGATTTCTACTGTTGTCTTGAGGTCATCCATAGCGGCTACTTCGGCTTTTTATTAATCGTTATATTTGTTGTGAGGTCTTTGATAATCGGAAGAGGCTCATCGTATCCCTCCCGCGGAAGATTAATTGTGGCGAGGCATTTCAATAAGCCGTGACCTGTCATCTTGGTATCCACGATTATCTCGTACTCATCATCACTTATCTTTCTACCATCTGACTTAACCTTCTTGCAACTTTTAGTAATACTATTCGTGTAGTATTCGAGTGTAAACTCACAATCCGAGAGGGCAATTCCCTCTACGGGGGACATCTTAAATGTCATTACAAGATATGATCCCTCGCAGAGGTTAGTATAGTCATAATCCACCTCTGTTGTCACCTCCACATCCTTATTATTCAATGTGGTGGTAACATTACGGATGCTCACGCCCCTTCTTCGCACAGGGCGAACAAAGCGAACAAGCATATCATCCAACTCCTTATCGGTGTTTGCAAGGCTAGTAATGAAGTAGTCTCTCATTACCACAACACCCTTAATCGCATACCAACTCTTTAAGATGTGGTAAACAACGTGCTGCTCACACAATTTAGTGATATACGCAAAGTCGGCTTTGGAGTATGCACCATCCTCAATGCGAGGAGTAAATGTGAATCCAAGTTTATCTACGCCCTCAATCTTCTCAAAGCTGTCGCTAATTACACGACCAAAGTGAGGGTAGAGCGAGTCTACAGCGATGCCCGCCGCATCCTTCAGGAACGTGCTATCATTGTCGCTTGTAAGGGTGTATTTATCAAAACTAACCTCACCCGACTGCGCCAAAGTAGAGGCCACATATGCTGATGTATTAGAGACACTATCCTGTATCTCCGAATAACTCCACGATATTGTCAGTTCTGCCATAACGATTAGAAATATCTATAGGGTCGTGTTGTTAAATTTGGCTCTAATTGGCGTTTAATTGTGAGGATTGTCTGATTGGCATTATCCTCGGCAACCAATGCTAAATTTGCATTCCTTGACTCGTACCACCAGAAGAGCATCTTGTGACACAAAGCCCTTTCTACCAACAAGGCTATGCTATGAGGGGCAATATTGCGCTTACTCTCTACTGCGAAGTTAATGCCGTCATTCGGCTCCCACTCTAATTGAGGAACACGGATACAAAGCGCATTAATTGCGTTATCCAACTCCGCAAAGAACGCATCGCTCTCATTCTTCGACAAGGCAAACATATCGCCCAATGTTGCTCCACTTACACTCTCAAGACCCGCTTTGTCGAGCAAAGTCTTATCCATTACCGCATAGAACAACGCTGTCGCATCTATTGTGAAATCTATCCTCATAACTGAATCAGCTCTATTGATTTATTCATTGCTACAGTTGCTGCATCCACCTCATTCACGGAGGTTAAGAAAAGCGATGCTGCCATCCAACAAATGGGGTCAAGCAAGGACTTGGGACAATCGGTAATGTCATCCACGTTAATACCTGTAAACCACTCAAGTTCATCACCCTCGCTCGTGGAGTAAAGCTCCAAATTTGAGCCACCATTCGTAATGGCTACTACGGGGCAGTTTTTACCACCTCTTGTCGCTATATGCAACTGCTGTGTATATCTCGGATCAGCCTCGGTAATCATAGTTGTTACGGGCCTCTTCCACTCTCCCATCTTTAAGGAAATGAGTCGGGTAATACCATTATCAAGTTCAATAGTTCCTACACCATTGCTACTTACCGTTACTGTTGGGGTATCCATATTGCCATTACCCAAGAGGTGTAGGGGGGCAACCTTGACTATACGGACTGCTGCCTCCTTCAAAAATCCTTTTACTGCATTGGCATTAGTAGACAATACAGCACCACTATCAAGTGTTTCTGCGAGATAGCGGAGTGTGCGCTCTACGGCTTCTTCTTGTGTAATTGCGGTAAACATAGGTGTTAATCCCAATTCTCAAATAAAGTGTTATACTTCTCGGCAGCCTCTTTCCTGATGTCATCTTTGGTAACACCCTTAAAGGTCTTGCCGTGTGTTGCCTGAAGCCACATCTTGGCTTTCTGCAATGTTGTTACTGTAGTCTCACGAACAACCTCATCGGGGTTGGCGAGATACTCCTCATATGTTTTAATAGTAGGGACAACCTCCTCTACCTTTTCCTCGGCTTTCACCTCTACTACATCATCTTCGGTGTTTTCCAAGAAAAACTCAACACCGAACATTTTGCTCGACTCAATGGCTTTCTGCAACTCTTTGTCCGAGGTAATAAAATAGCCTTTCCTCTCGTGATAACGACTGCCATTATTAAAGGTTATAACCTTCCTGCCCGCAGGTGTCCTAAACGAAACAACAAGCTCATACAGCCTTTTAAGAACATATTTCTTTGTAGCCATTGCTTTGATAATTTAAAAGGGGAGTAGGGAAACCCCACTCCCCTCGGGTTAACATTTAACAACTTTCCTTATTTAAAAGGTTTGATGATTGCGTGGCACTCGGGATATTTAAGTACCATACACGATACCTCCTGAATAACCTTCGCATTCACGTTGCTCTGACCGCTACCACGAAGATCAAGCTCGGTAGCCTTCATAGGCACGAACTCAAACTTGGTGAGGTGCTCAAGGTCAATAGCAACACCATTCTTACTCCAGCCAGCCTCATCAAAGAGGGGGTGGTGAACGATCTTCAAAGTACCGAAGTCGCTAACAATCGAGGTGCAACGAACACCCAGCGAAGTATCCTCCGATACATTGTTGCTCATAGTCTTGTAGGTTTCACGCAACAGCGAAATCTCTGCAACCAACTCCGAGCCTGCGAAAAGAACACGCTCCTTCGAGCCGCTATTACCGGTAAACAACGAGCGCATCCAAGCGGTGTACTCCTCTTTGCTCAAGTGGCCATCCCCGGTGTCACCATAGGTCAACTCTTTGGTAATGTTCCTTACAAGACCATCGGTGAACAGAGTCACATTCGAGCCATCTTTAATCTCGTGTTTAGCACCGAAGAACGAGGACATCTCAATCTCGCCACGCAACGAGTAGATTACCTCCAACTCCATATCATCGAAGTCCCACTCTGCTTTCTTGGCAGTAAGGCTTGCGAAGAACGACTCCTCGGCCTGTGCCATATAGTTCTGGCAATACTGAACTCGCTCCTCGGGAACTACTGCGAATGCCTCAACAGTCATATCCTTCTCTGCCATTGCATTACCCTGACGGTAAAGAACGGTGGCAGCAGTAAAGGTGGGAACAACGTATTTATTACCACTCATCTTACCATTAGTAGGAACAATGCGGAGAGCTGCACCCTTCTTCTCTGCTACATAGAACTGAACATCCTGACCATCATTCTCATTAATCTGATCCTTCAGCATTCGGAGAGTATCTTTGGTACGCCAAGTCGAGGGAGTTGCAACTTTGATCCAAATCTCGGTCAGATTTGTTGCGGTGTTTGCCTTTGCAGCATTACTCTCGGTATTAGCAGCACTAACCGAAGCACCCGATGCATCCAAAGTGTCCGACAGAGGTTTCGAGCTCTTCTCAAAGTAGCTCACCTTCTGCGATTTAGCTTTGCGTTTCTTTTTCAAATACTCACGAGTAATCGTGTCGAGAGGGAAACGATCGGGATTGAACTGGGTGATGACCTTCGACAAGTCCTGATCCACCAAACCAGCCTCATCCAAATCGCCAGCAGTAACGGTATCGGTAGGAGTACCCACCATAGCGGCAAATGCCATACCTACACCCGCACCACCAAACAAGAACTCAAGTACACCAGCAGCATCTACGCCACTAATGCAAGCAGCAATAGCGGCTACCGCCATAACTGCACCAAAAATTTTTACTTTTTTCATACGTTTATTTTAATTGGGGTTTACTATTTCTTATCCAAGAGCCTATTCACATCGAATACCTTGCGCTCACGAGGGCCTGCCTCGGGTTTAGAAGTCGAGCCACCATCGGGGAGCTCATCAACATTCTCGTTGGTTTTGCGTTTTGCCTCGATCTTCTCGTTGCGACCACTAACCTTGCCTTTCTCCTCTGCCCTTGCTACAGCCTCATCATACTCATAGCCCTTCACGAAAACATCCATCTCATCCTTGCCAAGTCTGCTCTCGTTCAAGTGGGTGATAATGCCTGTAAACCATTTGTCGAAATCAGCCTGCTGTGCCTCATTCCAACCTTTGGCTTCCAAATACTCTGCAATCTCCTTTGCAGACTGCTCTGCATTATGAGCAATAACAGCCTCTCGCTCCTTACGTGCAGCATTGTCGGCTTTACGTTTGGTCATAGCCTCTGCGTATGCCTCGTAGTCAGGCTCGCCCTCAATGGGTGCGAGTTCCTCCATATCCACATACCTCTGCAATGCTACTGCGAAGGGGACACCTTTACGCAAATCCTTTACAACGAGTGCCAACTCGGGATTAACATCGAGAATCTCACCCAGCTCCTCATCAGCTTTACGATAATCTCCAAGAATTTTATCGTTCTCCTCAAGGTACTGAATAAGGTCTGCCTCGTACTCCTCATCGTTCTCGTACTTCTTCTCGGGGTACTTTGCCATAATAAAAGCACGGGATTTAGCGATAGGCTTCTCCTCGTTTTCTTTAGGCTCTTCTACAACTTCTTCGGGAGCTTCTACGACATCTTCTACGATCTGCTCCTCAATGATTTCCTTATCAATATTTTCCATACTATTGGGGGTTTATTTGTAGTGTAAAATTATTTACTTAAAATGCAGGTATTTATAAAGAAAAGTCCTATATTTTTGCAAGTGCAAATAATTGGTACAATACTGATATGAAAAAGAATTACGAAAAGACTAAATCCGAGGTTTTGGCGGCGTTTGATAAACTTGTAGCCGAAGAAAAAAACTCCGATCCTATTAGGTTTTTATTCCTTTCTCGGTATTACTATGCGAAGAAGATTGCTCTCAATGAGGATATCCCCACCAAGAGCGAAAGCTACATTTACAAAATCATAAAGAATCGCTTCATTAACTAACCCCAACGATGGATATTCGGCAGATATTAGAACAAAACCGAAAACATAAAGAACGGCTGTTCGTGCGCTATGACCCTCTACTTGGAGAGGGGTCACCTATCCTTCGTGTCCGATTAAACCTTACCAAAGACCACGCCAAATACGTTAACATCCCAATATGGATGGCAGAGTGTGCCTACATTAAGGAGATGATAGAAGTAGGAGATGTGGAGACATATTGCGAGTATGGGGGAATAGATATCGCAGAGATGATGGCAGCTTTACACAACCTCCGTTGTATGTATGACTTCGAGTATTGGTGTGCGACTTGTTGCTATATCAAGGACAAGATGTCGGGGCGTATGATCAACCTCATACTCAACAATGGCCAGCGCAAACTCTATAAAGCCCAAGCCGATAGGCAGTTTGCTCGAAAGCCCGTGAGGATTATCGTGTGTAAGGCTCGACAATGGGGTGGCTCAACTGAAACGGAGGCTTATATGCTATGGATTCAAACCTTTCACGAATCAAATTGGAATAGTGTAATTGTGGCCCACCAAAAAGACCCCGCAAGAAACGTGCGTGCGATGTACAACAAGATGGTGAAGGCTCACCCTTCCGAAATCGCTAAACTCACTCTACGCAACTTTGAGAACTCATCCAATAATAAATATCTTGAGGAACGAGGCTCGGTAATTTCTATCGGTACAGCCCTTAAACCCGAAGCACTCCGTTCTGATGATATCAAGATGGCTCACTTCTCCGAGGTCGGTCTATATAAACGCACTCGAGAGATATCTCCAGAGTCGCTTATCCAAGCAATCGTTTCTTCTATCCCCTCCGACCTTCCCAATACCGTTGTTGTCTTGGAGTCTACTGCCAAAGGTATCGGCAACTACTTCTATGAACAATGGCAAAAGGCAGAAAGCGGAGAGTCAGCATACGCACCTATATTCGTGGCGTGGTGGGAGTTGACGCAATACTACAAGCCATTCACATCACCAGATGAAGAGATAGAGTTTATAAAGTCGATGTCGGAAGTTGAGTTGTACCGCTTCAAACTCGGAGCAACCCTTGAGGGCTTGAATTGGTATAGGGATAAACTCAAAGAGTTGTCGGGAGATGTTGTCGCTATGATGAACGAGTTCCCATCTACCCCTGAAGAAGCATTTGCAGCAACACAACGATATGCCCACAAACCTCTCCATCTCAAGGAACTTGAATCGTACTGCAAAGAGCCACTCCTCAAAGGAGAGCTTATGGCTGACTCTATGTCAGGAAGCGGTGCATTAAATGGACTATCCTTCGTAGATCAACCGAATGGCAACTTTTGGATATGGGCTTTGCCCGATAACCGCCTAAAGATGCGTAATCGCTATGTTGTGAGTTTCGATATTGGTGGTCGAAGTGCAGGATCGGATTGGTCGGTTATTACCGTGCTTGATAGGTATTGGCTTATGGAGGGTGGCTGCGAAGAACGTGTTGCCACATATAAGTTTCACCTCGACCAAGACCTTGCTGCTTGGAAGGCTATGCAGGTAGCCAAGTTCTATAACGATGCGCTATTAGTCCCAGAGATAAATACTGCCGTAAGGAACTCCTCCGAAACGGACGGAGATCACACCATCACAATCTTTGATATTATCAAGCCCCACTACGACAATATCTATGCAAGGACTAATCCCCAACGAGTGAAGGAAGGTAAACCAGCACTACTCGGTTTCCATACTAACCACCAAACCAAGACCGAGCTGGTAGACCACTACAACGCAGTAATCCGTGAGGGTACATACATTGAACGAGATTTTCGAGCTATCCTCGAAGCAAAGCACTATGAGATTAAGCCCGATGGTAGGTATGGCAACATTGATGGTAAGGATGAACACGATGACCTTCATATGACCACAATGATTGCCCTCAAGGTTTCCTCCGAAATGGATAAACCGAGCATCATTAAGTCATTAGACAGATCAAAGAAACAAAATACTACCGCAAGGGGACTTGCAGAGATGTAAAAAAAAGAGCCTCCCACCGGAGGCTCTTTTCGTTAGGCTACTGCTCGTTGGAGCATTGCCATTGTTTGGGGGTTAGCATTCGCAGAAGCCTGCTGTTGGAGCTGCTCCAAGAGAGCTGCATCCATTTGACCATTCTGCTGCGACTCTCGCAAGTTCTTCACTTGTGCACTC
This sequence comes from Alistipes sp., assembly GCA_045654385.1. GTDB lineage: Bacteria > Bacteroidota > Bacteroidia > Bacteroidales > Rikenellaceae > Alistipes. The sequence goes on along the minus strand of JAZONG010000108.1, from coordinate 42,412 downwards.
AACTTCTTGGCGAAAGGCATTGAGGAGTTCTCCAAGAACAAGTCAAGGGTGATCTGCCCGCTATTCAGCAAGTTGAGCAACAAGTCATCTTGCATCTGCCTAAACACGGGAGTATCTTTTGTGGTGGTAACAACCATATTGAAGTCAATAACATTTTCGGCAGCTTTGGGCTGATACATCTTCGCAACATCATCGTATGCCTTGCCGTTAATATCCACATACCTCGGAGTGGTATAGTACTGCATAAGTACCTTAAGGAGTTTCTCCGATAACTTGGTCATAAACTTGCTAAAGCAATCAAAGAGCAATACGAAGTTGATTTGCGAGTTCTGCGCCTCTTGTGCGTAGAGAACACCACTCTTACCCTTACCTGCGATTTGTCCCTGAATAGCACCCGAAAGACCACTAATCTGGGTAATCTGCTGCAAGTAGAGGTTAAGGAACTCCCACGCACCAACATTGGTAGCATTCACAGAGAGTTGGCGAGGCAACTTATCAGAAGCATTCTTGGCAATAAGGATAACACCATTGGTCTTCACATACTGCTCTTTGAAGTCCTCCAATGTGTAATCGCCCAAACACTCCTCTGGCACCATTAGTAAACCCTTTGCAGATGTGCCGATGATGAAATCGAGCAGGGTGAACAAGCGGTTAATCTGCCTCTGCATATCGATAAGGTCGTTAAATACAGCCTTCACTACGCCATTGATTTTAGGCATAGAGCCGATAACGTAGGGGTGCTCTTGGTGAAGGTAGGGAGTCTCCATCTCTTTGATAGAATAACCCTGCGGGGTGAGATACTTAACGTACCAATACTGCTCATATACGGGTTTGTAGAAGATGAGTTTCGCCTCCGTTTCTGGCATACCATTTGCCACCACCTGTGCGATGCGCTGTGCGTTAATCTCCTCAAACTCGCCATCTTTGGCATTCTCCACATAGGCTTCCTCGCCCGTGAGGTAATCGTGGGTGTAGGTAATCCAACGACCTTTCTTCTCCCACACCTCATACACACGGCACTTACCCGAATTGTATCCCATATAGAATTGCATTTGGGCGAGGGTATCTTCTGCGTTTTGGCGAAGGTTGTCTACTGCCTCATCCCACTCTTGGTAAATCTCACGCAACACCTTCTCATCGGCACGGTTGGTTGCGTAGTTTACCACCAATTCATCCAATGTCATATCGTGAATCTCACCAATGCGCCTAATGTCAGTCCAACGAGGATCTTCCGCATCTTGATTCCAGAACACTCGATTGATGTCTACAATATCCAATTTGCCATCAGTCTTATTTTTGGTTGCCCAATGTCCGAAGCGCACCTTGCCGATAATGTGACCATTGGAGAGGAAACCCTCAATAGCATTCACACCCAACGTGGTAGACTCATTAAGATCAAGACACGCCTGTACGGTGTTGGTCAACATCTCCGAATAATTGACATCATCCTCGCTACGAGCAATAACGATAGGCTGGGTAGGATTAGAGAGAGCTTGACCGTGCACATTCCTAACATACTGCTGTAGAAAGTTGTTCTTCAATGGAGTCTTACCGCCCCTTGAGATGAGAACATCCTCACGCACATATCGGTTTTTATTGTCGGGATCAGCAACCATATCACTCCATTGATCGCCATTCTTGTACCTTTCATTTCGCTCGTTATCCTTGCGAATAGAGGCCATTGTATCCCAATCGTTTTGACAACGATGTAGGAGTTCGTTGTTCTCTGCCAACCTCTCCTCGTTGCCCTTGTAGAGAGCAACGAGTGAGGCCACACTTTTAGTTTTCTTTTGCATATTCAGTTCTTATTTTAAGTAGGTTTTCCTTGCGGTTAGGGTCGTACTTGGTTGCGACTCTTCTTGCTTGTTCTGCAATATTATCCTTTGACCAATCAATCTCCTCCATTAACTTCACCATCAATCCTCTCTGGCGATTAATCTCTCGGGAGAGAGCATTATATCCCTGCGTATTAATGTCGAATTGCTTGCGGAGATCAAGGAGTTTGTTGATATACTTGTCTTGAGACTTGATGATCACATTGTGCTTTTGGATATCCACCAGCTCATCTTTAGTGATATAACCACTATCAAACTCTTTGTTGGCATTACTCAACCTTGCCGAGCCGTACTTCTCCTCATACTCTGCGTAATCATTATACCAGCTCTTTGGCTCTACGGTATATGCAAGCCTACCGAGCATTGGCAAGTTCTGTGCCTCAAATTCTACTTGGTCGGAAAATGCAGGTGAGATAAACTCTGCGAATTTGCGTGCCAACACACCATAACCACCCGACACGGACTGCAAGATGTACTGAACAACACTTGGGTTGATATCTACTGCACCACTTTTATACTCACTACCTCCTGTTGCTGCATTGAGTGCTTTGGTTGCCTCGTAGATAAAGGGAATAACATTCTTATTACCGAGTTCACTATCGGGAATTTGGCGGTTGTATTTATCTGTGCGATAAATCTCACGACCAAAGGCATCCATATTTGTAATAAGATCAGTTAGGGGTTGTATGGCGGTAGGAATTGCAGCTCTCCAAATGGGTGCACCTTCGCTAAAACCATAAGTCCAACTACTTGCAATTTGACTACCGAGGGCCGAAAGAGCCTCACCTCGTGTGACACGACCATTCTCCAACTCATTAAGGAGAACACCTACTGCCGAGAATGATGCGCCTGCGATAGCTTTAGGAATGCGTACAACGTGCATCTTGCCATCTTCCCTTATTACGGGGATACAGGTATAACCAAGCCTCATCCACAAAGGAATATCAATGGTAGTCAACTCATCATCATCATTATCGGGGAGGAGTGTGGATACAAGCATATCCACGAGTCGTGATGTCGCATAACCCAATGCCATTTGCGCCACAACTACAGCTCCAAACCTTGCGGGGTATTTCTGCGCCAACTTAAAGTACTTATAGATACCCTGCATTGAAGCATTAAAGAACGAGTAGTAAGTACCTATCTTGTCGCTACTCTCACCCTTGCGGTTAAAGTTTACGCTCACGTTGCGACCATTAGAAACGGCTTGTCCTACACTTTGTCCCTTATCGAGTGATGCAAGGAAGGTTGCGTAGCGAGTAATAATCTCGGCACTATCTGCCAATGCCCTATATGCACTTGCGTGTACACTAAAGTCACCATTCTGCATCTTTGCAACATCCTTCTTAAGTTTTTCACCAAGAGTAAAGATGTTGCTACTTTGGGTGTAGCCTGTAATACCACCGTTCTCGGCAAACCACATAAACAAGGTGTCATCCACCCTCTTTTTGCCATATACTTTCTCTGCACGTTTACGGTCTGCTCTATTGAGGATATTAAACTCTGCAAGTTCCTCCGCAGTCAAGGGATTACTATCGCCTCGTTGTGCTCTATAGATAGCACTCTGCGACCTTCCCCAATGGAATAGATAGTTGTTAATGAAACCACCAATATTGCCATTCTCTGCATCCAATAGGTGGGTAATAAACGCATCCCTAAAGTCACGGATGGAGTTGGTTATGAAGGAGAACTCTGGGTTGAACGTGGTGAACGACTGCGACAAGAAGCGGGTGTATTTCGCTATTGTGTTATCAATATCCGTGCGTTTGATAATAGTCTCACCATTGATTGCCTGCGAGTACTTGGGATTCGCAAACTGCACATACATTCTGCGACCATTCACATAGAAGTATACCCTGCGTGCTTGGTCAATATGGCGAGGAACAATAACCTCTTTAGGAATGGCGGTGTCTGTACTGCGGGTAACAAGAGTGCGTTGTTTCTCTAACTCTACGATCTCTTCGTTGATGGCTTTTCTCCTATCCTCGGGGAGTTTATCACCAACTTCCCTGCGTGCCTTGCGGAGTTTCTTAATTTTAGCCTCCAACTCATTATTGAAGTCCAACTCCTCTTGGGTAATCGACTCAATGTCTGCCTCCTCATAACCATCCTCGGTCTTGCGGTAGAGTACCTCCGAAGCCTTAAACATAAAGTCGGTCTTATCCCTACCCAATGTATTAACCGCATCCGACACAAGATAATAGAGCGCATTCATTGCTTTATTGTACTCCGCAACGTAGATTGCCTTGTACATCTTGAAAGCAATGGTCGAGAGGGGGTCTTGAGGTTTAGTACTACGACCTTCGGCACTGTGCTCCTGCCATTTGCCATTGGAACTTGTACCACGACTTACCGCCTCATAGAGTAGACTTGGATCAACAAGCCCCTCGGCATCGATATCCCAACCCTGCAAGGGTACATAGAACTGCCAATTGTGAGACTGAATATCCTTGATTTGTTCTTTGGTGTACACGCCACCGGCTTGGAGGATGGATAAGGTGTTCTGGGTAATCGCCCTAACGCAATTCCATAACTCATCAACTTCCTCTTTAGATACCTTACCCTCAAACTCCGCCACGATCCTCTCGCACTCTGAACGATTCCAAAGAGCATTGGCATCGGTGCTCATTGTTTGGATAGAGGATACATCCTCTCGCTCGATAGAGTGTTTAGCCGCAAGGTAGTCAGAGATGTCGGTATATGCGAAACCATACTTCTCGTTAATTGCGCTTACAATATTAAGCATAGGAACAATAACCTTCTCCTGTTCCTTGCGATTCTTGTAGTCAACAACATTGCGTACAACCTCAAAACGAGCGATGAAGTTATTGGCATCACTCTTATCTACACCCATCTCATAGAGGGCTTCTTGCATCTTCTCCACATCGGCAAGGCGATTGAATACCTTTTTCTCAATGGTACGAACAGTTCCTTGCTCTTTCTTACCCATACGCCTTGCAAGTTCTACCTCTTGGGCATTCTCAAGGCGTTTGGTAATAACATTGTTCTCATCGATCAACTTTTGTTCTGGAGATGTACGCAACGAGTAGAGGGGAGTCTCATCGAACTCTAAAACAGATCCTCTTCCTCCGTTATTTCCTCGTTCCCGAACATTATATTGAAGCTGTCCCAGATTACCTTCTCCTTCATCCATTTGCGAAATTTCTTTTTCGCTTCCGATGATTGCTGGTCCTCCATTGAGCTCGGAGTTTCGGGATTTTTCTTTTTCGTTGTATCCATATCGTAGTGTCTTTAAGATTATTGTCGCATATTTATCCCTCAAAGGTAGTGTTTTTCCATAAGAAGAAAGCAAATCATCCAAAGATACATTATTCTTTCCCCTGATAAAATCAAGCAATGGCATATTGGAATTATTCTCCACACCCGTTATGGTGTACGCCAAATACTCATTGGCAAGTCCCGCTGCACCTTCTTCTTTGTAGTGTTTACGCACAAACCTACCTATTTTAGAAAGGGCAACCTCACGCCACAACCTTGAGAGTTCACGGGGTGAAATATATCTATCAATGATCTGATGCACATTCTCGTGTAGAAGAGCACGAGTGAAGGCCTTTAGTGTGTTGTACTTATCAACTTTCGCAATGTCGGTAAAGGCTGTATCTGTACCCAACATATAAGCTGCCAACCCATCCTCATTATTGTTCCATTCTTCTACAAACTCATTGAATTTTATGGGAGTTTCACCCCTCGCATCGGCAGATGCTTTGTATGTATTATACATTTGGAAGAACGCCTCTGCTCCAATAGAGCTATCAATCACGATAAAACCACAAGACAAGCCCAACTCATCGGTCATTGCATTCCAATACTCCTCAACAAGATTGCGCTTCCTTGCACGGAAGTCAGCCAACGCCTCGGCATCGTTCTTATCAAGGGCATTGTACTCCTCGGCTAACGCCTTGAAGTTGTCAGTATAGCCTCGGAGCGAGAAGAGGGGCTGGCCCTGCATTACACTCTCGCGCATAGCAGGGGTAATGTCTACCGAGTGCATAGTATTATTCTCGGCAAGGTCGGGCATCGTAACTTCTCCGACCTTTACTCCCCACTTCTTGCCATACTTATTCATAAAGTTGGGCAGAATCTGGTCGTAGAATGCTCGCATACCCTCGCCACCAATGCGGAGGCCATCGCCCTCCAATTCAAAATCACCTTTCTCCATAAGTTTGTCGGCAAGGGGCTTACCCACTATGTCAGCCAAAGTTTTACCATTGAATTGACTGCCACGCACAACGCCATCCGCACCTACAAATAGGTTATACACGCTACCACCTGCATAGATGGTTATGTTTTTAACAATGGGTGTACCATCAGAAGCCTCCTCTACATCATTATCCTCCGACATTATGGAATCCACGGTTTTGCTTATGTCATACCTCTCGGCCTGCTGGTCGCCCGTAGTCCAAGCCACTTTGTCGTAGCCGTTCTCGGCAGCATAGCGGAGTATGCGCTTCATTGCAACCTCGTGCCAATTCTTATCAAAGGGAGCATCGGGAATATCACTTTTTTGGTAACCTCCAACATAGAGATTCTTGGCTTTGTTAATATCGTAGTGCAATAAACCGCGAGAGAATCTCTTATCAAGTTCGCCATTCTTGTAGAACTCATAAAATTCACCCGTTTCTTTTACCTCCACATTGTTATCTTTGAGATATTTATCAATGTCCGAGGTGCGATACCCCTTCTCTCGGCCCTCTTGGTGGCGATTGCTCTGAATCTCATCAATAACGAGAATACGCTCATTGCCGCTCTCGGGGATGTTATCCCTCTCCTCTCGGAGTCTTGCGCGTTCCTCATATTCCTCCATAGTAATACCTTCGGAAGATCCTACTTTCATTTCCAACTCTGCAAGCCTATCGTAGATTTCTTGCAATCGGATGTAGTTGGCATCTCGCACAGGGGCTTCTGCGTCACCAAAGCGCACCCAAGCGACTGCTCGGCCCTCGCCGGCATCGCCAAAGTGAATGTTGTCATCTGCCTTCCACGGCTCAATAGTGGGCACTACAAGTGCAATCTCTCGCTTATTGGTAAGGCCATTAGTGGTGTATTCAAGTCGAGTAGTATCTATAGCACGCACACTACTTTTTAGAGGCCTTCCACTCCTATATCTTCCGTTCCACACGAGGTCTGCAAAATCAGTAAACTCCCGATCGCTACCCGTTTCTACAACAGAGTAGTCTTCTGCGAGGGTAAAGAACTCACTTGCACCATAGCCAAATTCTGCATCAAGATTTTCCTCCAACGCTCTGGCTGTTTCCTCCCAAGCATCCTCCTCGCTATATATTTCTCTATCGGAAAAGTCCTTTTGGGAATAGTTTACCGAATACTCTGCAGCTGCTCGCATTTCCTCTCGCAACACAGAAGCAAAATTAGTGGGAACACCCGAAGAGAAGTCGTGGTATTCTACCTCCTCAATTCGGATTTGATTTTGGCGGATGTAGTCGAGCACCTCCTGTTTGGTGAGAGTCTTGGCTTTGGACTCTTTGAGCCAATCGGATAGACCGAGCCACTTATCCTCACCCGCTTTCAAACCACCATTCTTCTCAATCATCTTGAGCCACTGCTCGGGGGTTGCCTTCTCCTGCTTGATATTATTCACAGCAAACTCGGCATTGGAGTAGAAGGGTGCATTGTCTCGGAGCGAGAAACGGATATAGTCTTTGTCGGTTGCCTCCAATGTAGCCTCTCTGCGTGAGCCTTCAACCTCTTTGTCGTATTTATACACATCGAGGTATGCACTACGCAACGCCTTCTCAACATCGGCAGGTATAGTAGAAGGAACGACCGCAGCGGTGAAGTCATTGAGTTGTAAAGGTCGCTCAAACTTTGTCTCAAAATATCGAGCGGGATAGTTGGTGCGAATAGCATCAATCAACTCGTTGAGTTTATTTACATCCTCCTCCGACAACTCAATGCCGTATTGTTGTTTGATGTGAGCTTGGGGGTTTTTAGTACCAACAGCCTCAATCAAACGCCACCAACCATAATCCTCAAAGGATTTGGCATCGGGCTGCAATTTATTGCCCAATTCAAAATACACCTTCTCCCATTTATCCTTGAAATCCTCGAACTCTTGTTTATCCTTACCAAGTAAGTTCTTGCGTTTGCGGATAGACTCCAAAGAGGTCATACGAGGTATTGCAGTAGCAACAAACACACCAAAGCTGGGGAATGTAGCAACCGAGCCTTCGCGACCCTGCTGTTTCATCCATTTTGAAGCGTTCTCCAAAGTATGAGGTAGCCACTTTCTATCGCCACTATTGGTATAGCCATTGAAGATGTACTCACCTACGCCATAGCGTTCCTGAATATCATTCTTCCAAGTGTCAAAATCTTCTTGGAGGTTATTCTGCTCAATATACTCTTGTGCAGTTCGGATTGTGCTATCAACATCAACTTTACCTTTGTTATTATTATCACGCTCTACATCTCTTATAAAATCGGAGATTTTATCGTAATCAAAGCCATACTCTTTGATGTCTGCCAAGTCTTGCGCTGCTTTCTTCCTTACAATTTCACGGGGCGCAGACTCTGCGAACATTTGCAACCTTGCAATCTTCTCTTGCAATTCACCCTCATATTCCTCCTTATTGCCATTATATTTAGAAGCAATATAGGCATCTACACACGCAGCTCGTTGCTCGGGCGAAAGTCGCCACAAACTAAAACTACCATTTGTTGCTGTGCTTACTTGCTCCACAAGGCTCTCGGGATATTTTGCAGGGATATATTGCAATTCAGGTGCTACGCCTTTATCAAATAAAAACCAATAAGCCATTGCAGCCGCACTACGCCCCTCCAAGAAACTATCCCAATCCAATCTCACCCTACTGCTCATCGCATCGGGCATCTTGCTAATGTCCTTGAAAAAGCGAGAAATATCGGTTGACTTGGCGATGCGCTTAACAATGGGAGGATATGTGGGTGTCCACGCATCACCTGCCCAAGTGCCAGCGTTTCTACCAAGTTTAGCATCAACCATATTGGGAGTAAGAATGAGTGAATAGTCACCATAATCCTCGTGGTCGCTCTTATCAATATCCAAAATAGCTACCGAGGGATTAGCCAAGCCTCCCATCTTAATAACCTTTTCAAGTTTGTCGAGCGACAAATTGTGCATACCAACAAGAGATTTTGCAGAATCACGCAAAGAATAATAAATGTCTTGTGTGTCCTCTCTAAATGTACCTACATTGCTGGTAGCAGATTTAATTTGGTTAGGCTCAAATGCGATATACTCATTAGCTATAGTAGGATGGGAGTACTCAACAATAACACCATCATACCCTTCGCCAATAATCTCATTTGTCATTGCTTCTTGAGCACGAGCTATATTTTCATTAACCTTGTAAACATCCTCGTAGATTTCATCAGTGAAGTATTTTTGTTGCAATGCGTTGAAATACATTGCACCTTCATTGCCTCCATCTTTTAAGCTAACAAATAAAGGTTTTTTAATATTGAGATATAAAGCAAGAGTTTGTCCTTGTACTCCATTACGCCTTGCATATGTATCTGCATAGTCAGAGGATTCGGAAAAATAGAAACCATTACCCCATATACCTCTATCAGTAGAAGTTCCTTGCATCTTTTTGTCAAAAGATGTAAAAATATTGGGCGTTCCGTGATAAAGCACACTCGGCTCTCCGTTTACATCTACGACTTTTGATGTTTTTTTTGCCAAATCCTTGGTTTTCCTTATATCATTTTGTACCTTTGTGATGTCGGAGTCGTTTCGGACGTTGAGCTCTGGGGTCTTATTTGAGGCATCTAAAGCATCCGACCTTATAAACTCGAAATTCGATACTAAAAATTCTTTATCCTTCCCTTTCTCTATAGTCGCAATTACAGAAACGCCATTTATACGTTTTTTGATAGTAGTTGCCCTATTACCCATTTTATCATTATATTCAGGATTTGGGTCTATAGAGTCATAGTTATTGATAAGATATGGAATAATAACGATATCCTCGGGGGTCATATTTTTCTGACCTCGCAATTCCTCTCGTTCACTATGCTCTTTTTTAATATGGCGTATTGAATCATCTGTAATAACTAATTGTTTGATGTCTTTACCAAGAATTTCTGCAAAACGCGCCCTTGCTCTATTCGACAACCCAAATACAACCTTCCCCTTTGATTCTTTATTATTCCACGCCTCTAATGCCCTATTGAGCAAATTGCCCAATTCCCAATCGCCAAACCATTTCTTAAAGGCTTTAGTACGCACCTGCGCCCATTGTTTGGGGGTGAGATTTGTGCGTTTACCATTAGGCGCAAGCATATATGTGCCATCGGCTTTTGCCTTGTCAACTATTTCTTGTTCTTCGGGGGTGAAGTCCATTTCGACCTCACGCAAGGCGTTAAGTGCCTCACCCTGATTGGGTGTAGCCTGACCGCTTGCCACATTCTGCACCGAGGTATTATAGAGTTTCATAAGAGCATCCATTGCCTTAATATTCTTGGCCATCCTACGTTGGCTATTCTTGCCGAACAAGTTAAGGATATGCTGGAAGGCGTTACGCAAGGTCTGCAACATTGTGCGCTTCTCTTGGTTGCGCTCTACAAACTGAACGAGCGCATCACTATCACGATTATCGGCCAGACCGCCAACAAAGTCTGCGACTACCTCTTCCTCAATAGTTGCATCAGCAGGGAGTGTTTCAACCTTACCCTTCGTATAAAGGTCGGCATATTGCCATTTAAGACCTTTGGCTTTTTTGTCAAACTCTTCACCCATAGTTTCCTTCACCACACCCTTAAACTCCTCAAAAGCTTTAGGAGAAAGGGTTTTCATCCTATGGAGAATCTCGTGACCTGCAACAAACTTCAAGCCTTTACTCCTATCATTCTTACGGATAAGGATGGTATTGCCGAAGTACTTACCATTACCAAGACCGTTGTCGATGTCATCTACCAGCTCGATGCGAACACCGAGAGCTTTAGCGAGAGCCTCAAAAATCTTTGCATCTGCTCGATTCTCCCATCCCTCACCATAAATACCTGCCTCCTCTGCGTTCAACCTATTTCGGGTTTCTTCCACTACAGGGGCTTCTACCTCGGGGATGTCATCAACCTCAACCTGCTCGGTTGCCTCTACAGCAGGAGTTGTCTCCTCAACACTCACCTCCTCCGCAACGGCAGGCTCGGTAGGAGCAACCTCTTGCTCTGCAACTTCTGGTGTCATCTCTACCGCCTCGGGCTGTGCAACCTCCTCTGCAACTGCCTCCGCTACGGGTGCGGTCTCCTCAACAACGGCTTCCTGTGAAGCTGTGAGTTTCGCATTTACCTCCTGCCAAAAAGCAAGTTCTTCTTGTGCTTGCTTCTTTTCCTCGGCAATTTGAGCGATCTCATTCTTATACTCGGAGAAAACAGTAGATTTAGGCTGTTTCTTTTCAGCCTTCTGCAAAGCCTTCTGCGCTGCATCCATATTAACCTTGACAAAGCCATCAATGCGTTCTGGAGCGAGTTCTTCGGTGAGATACTGCGCTGTGCGGTCTGTACCTGCCATCTTAAAATTAGGCTCACCTTCCTCGGTCATAGGCATTTGCAAGGGAGTGGGAGTCTCCTGCTCGGATGAATGCTCTACGGGAGCCTCCTCAACGGATGTGTTCTGCTCAACATTAGGAGTGGCCTCTGCACCCTCAACCTCGGCAGTCTGTTCATCCATCTGCAATCCTTCATCCATTGCGCTTGGTTGCATCTCATCAAAAGATACGGAGATATTCTTACCTCCCACTTGCACCCTTGCAGTCCTTGTGTATGGGTCGAGAGCTGTAATCTCACCCTCCTCTCCATTCACAACAACAATCTGACCTTCCTCAAAGCCAACATTCTCCTGCTCCTGTACGGGCTTAACGCCCGCAGCTCTTGCGACCTGAATGTCCTCGGCTTCTTGATCTACAGCCTTTGCCTGCTGTGCCTCCGCAATAGTATTCGAGTACATCTCTGCGACAACATCATCAACAGAGGCGATACCAACCTCCTTGACTGCGCTCATAGGCACTTGCTCACGCCTACCATCCATATGGAGAACAACGATAGGTGTCTTATCATTACCCTCAAGGATATCCCCCAAGAGGTACACCTGCTCTCCATTCATCTCACCTGTCTTAATAACACCATCCCTTGCTACGGCTTGGATGCCTACCATTGCGGTACTAAATGCCTTGTTAGCATCTTCTGCAAGGTTTACACCATTCCATACATTCTTTTGGAGGTCGTTATAGACATACTCTACTGCGTAGCCGATATCTGACTTGTCATAGTTGCGCCAATTAATCTGCGCCAAAGCCTCGGTTGTATCTTTTAAGGTGGGCAACTGCATCGCATCGTATACGGTCTGCTTCAACTCCAAGTCGTTGATTTTAGAGAGAGAGTTGGCAACATTATTTTTGATATTACTATATGTTGCAACCTGCGATCCCATCTCAATAGCACGCAATGCACCAAAACCTGCGCTCATCGCACCCGTGGTTGCGAGAGTCACCCAAATATTCTCTTTGGAGAAAGCATCTTTCCACTCCTCCTTCATATCCTTGAAGGACTCGCCACGGACAATAGGTGCGAGGAAACTTGCAAGGAACTCCTCACCAGCCTCACCAATAGCACTACCCCATTGAACTTTGTCAAACATATCTTTCAGGAACGCATCGTGGATACCAAACTTCTTGGCGATGGATGCCTTAATGCCCAAGTCGGGAAGTACATATTTTGCGCTCTTGGTAAGAACGCCACCCAAACTCTCGGTGAACACATCGGTAAACGCATCTGCTGCACCATCCATAAGCCTACCCCAAGCGGTATTCTGCAACTCACCATACTGCTTCCACTCATTAATAGTGTTGTTGGCATAGTTGTTCCACATACCTGATTGGAGAGGAGTTGTTGCAATGGCACTTGCTCCTGCGCCGAGAAGTTTGCTTCCTGCCTTCTGTGCGAAGTTGCGGAAACTCTTCGTTGCGGTAGTAACCAAGCCCTTCTCAATACCCTCCTTGATTGCACCGGATGCGCCCGAAGTTGTTGCCATACCAGCGATAAATGGGAGCGACTCCGCAACTCCCTGACCGGCTTTGTAACCACGAGTCAAACCACCTTGTGCATTAAGGATATCATCGAGAGCACCCTGCTCCTTAACCATCTCAAGCACCAAGTTCTCCTCGGGAGTAAGGATGCCTCCATTATTCGCTTTTGTAATAATGTTTGAAGCCTTGAGAGCATCAAGGGTATTTGCCCAACCTGCGGACACAATGTTGACCAAATCAATCTCACCCAAACCCTTCCAAAAGCCGTTCTTCTTATTGGCATTAACCTTATCGGCTTTGGTTACAGCGTTTTTATAGTGCTTGATATTCTTCTCGAGCATATCAATGGCCAATGTCAACTGTCGACCTTCTTCAGTAAGAATAGGCACATACATATCTCCCCTTACCTCCATATGGGAGTACTTTTCGGGATCGGCTTTCTTCATCTCTTTAGCTTGGTTAAGTATCGCCTCCATTCGTGCAATACTCTGCTCTCTCTTCCCTTTGAGGTAAGCATACTCTCGAGGCCCTACGTTGCCATTCTCGATATTTTGGAAGATGTACTCATCACCCGTACTGATCGGATTATTCATCACGCCCAAGTCGGTAGGGTGCATCTTATCCCAAGCCTCCATAGTGGTTTGGGGAATATTCTCAATGCCCTCAATAGTCTTATTGAGTTTATTGATATTACCACCCAGCTCTCCCATCATCTGCTCAAGGGTTTGAGGTGCTTCTTCCTCTTTAGGCTCTACCTCATACTTCGGTAGAACAGTTGCCACTTGGGGCTTCTGCTCTACCGATAGAGGGATCATATTTCGTTTGAACGCCTCATATGCCGAGCCACCTTTGGGGGCTTTAAGAATGGCATCTGGGCCTTCGTTAGTTGGGGTATCTACTTGGCTAAAGCCCAAGTCATTGTCAAACGCCTCAAGAGGGCGATTCTCTGCACCAATACCTACGAGGTAATTATAGAGTTTCTCCCTTCTTTCGGGGTTGTAAATGTCGTTGGTAAAAACTTCCTCGCTACGATTCTCTGCGCCAATCTCAACGAGATAGTTGTATAACTTATTAGTCCTATCGCTGTTCATAGATTCTATTTTGTGTGCCACAAGACAATGTTTTGTGGATTGGTGGGGTTATCGATTTGAGTCGCATTAGAGGTGTCTTGGAGTGTATAATTACCACCACCTACCTTCTCGATTGTGACATCTTTGAAGCCCTCGATAATTGGGAGAGCTGTGTCAAGGTTTTCACCGATCCAAGCCTCCAACTCTTTGATATTAGCAGGTACTTTCTCTACTTCTTCAATTTTCACCCCATATTCATCATTAACCTTCACAGATACCATACGTTTGGGAACACCTTCCTTAACAAGTTCGTGATACCAATTAAGGTTAGCCTCTTTAGGGGTGCTTATTGCGATACTACCAAAGTGCATTGTATTGCGTTTGGGCTGCGTGGTAGACTTGGGTTGTGAGACGGGTTTATTCTTATTAGCCTCGATAACCATCTGTTGGCGTTTGTTGTGCTGCTCTTGGTTATAGGCGTTAGTATACCAAGCATTCTCAATAGCCTCGGTTTTCTCTGCCCTCCTCTTGGCTTCATCCAACTCCTTCATCTTCTCTTGGCCTTGTCGGAGATACTCGTTGTACTCGGTCTGCGCTTTAGCCTGCTCATACTGCTCTTTCCTCTTGTCATTGATCGCCTGAAGTTTGCCGTGCTCAACAATATAAGGCTGCGAGTTATTGCCAATCGTAGGAGCATAGCCCTTTGTGCCCACACCAATCAAACCCGTAGTGAGGGCTGTGAGAAAGTCGGTAATAGCCTGCGCCTTGCCATAGTCACGGAGTCGTTTCTCCTTTTCAGTATCAATCTCGGGCTTAATCTGCTCAAAGAGTTTGAGTCGAGCATTGGGAGTACCCTGCTGCCACGCATCATATGCCTGCTGTGCAACATTCACCGCCTCCTGTGCTTGAGCTGTATTAGCCTCATACTGCTCACCCAAGCGAGTGAAAATATCCTTATCCTCTTGGGGATTCTGTACGTTTTCTACTGCCATAACTATAGGGTTTTGGGGGCTGTTAAACCTACAAGTTTATTAAGGTTTGCAGGGGTTTTAGAAACCAAGTTCGAAACCGCCATTTTAGGAAACTCCTCAACAACACCGCTTGTGGGGGTCATAGCATTCAACATACCAAACGAGGTCAATGCATCGCCAAGACCAGATATCATCTTCTGCGTAGCCTCGCCTGTGCTCAAGAGGTTTTGGATTTCGAGTTGGTCGTACTTGTCTTTTTGCGACAACCAAGTATTCTCCACATTGTCCTTGTGTTGCTGACCTGCTGCTGCCAACTGCGAAGCTGCATTAGAGTATGCCTTGTTAGCCTGCTGCGCCATTGCCACCTTCGCCTCATCCGACATTCCTGCTCGTACTGCATCATTATTCATACTTCGCATATACTCCTCACCCTGTTCCCTTACATCTTTAAGGAGGGCTTGGGAGTCGGCACGTTGGAGATAGTTGGTATTCATCTCTCGGTCACGCCACTCCTGCAAATCAGCCTTCTGCTGCTCCAAAATACCCTCTGCTTTTTTGCGATTCACGTTTGCCTTCACAGCACCGTAAATAGAGCCAAGAGCACTCGCAGCCATTCCTGCTATTGAAATTGGGTCTACCATAATAAAATTTTCATTTAGTGATTCTTACATAGGTCAAAATTAAATCAGTATGTATAATTTTGAGGTGCAGAAAAGTCCCAAAGATTTGCATATGAATAACAAAAATGTAAAGCTCATAAATGATGCATCACCCCAAGTTTTAGATGCGATGATGAAGGAGATTGCGAATGGCGCATCCTTCTACTCCGTAGGCAAGAAGTATGGCTACCATCGTGAATCAATCAAACGTGCGTGGGTAAAATATGAAGAGAAGAAGCGCATCAAGATTATGGCAGATGAATCCAAGAAGCGCAATGCCGAAATACACGTTGCGCTCCAAGAGCTAACTCCATCCACACAAGTGAGTGTGATAGATCAAAAGGTTGATATCGCCTTTGAGATGGCAATGAATGAGTTTATCATTCGGCTCTCGGAAAATAACGCCAAAGCATTAAGTGATAAAGACCTTATCTCCGCTTGTAAACTCCTATTCGACATTCGTAGGGCAAAAGATGGCAAAGGAGAGGATGTTGGCAACGGTCACAAGTACACCCAAAATATCGTGAACATATTTAGCGAAGCTATAAAAGACACAATTAAAACCCAAGATTATGCAAAAGAATCGTAACACAATTACCCTATTGGGAGAGAATACCTCCCAACCAGATCTTACCGTCCCTGATGGTGCGTGCGAGACATTACACAATCTGCGCTTCCATAACGGAACGTGGCAGAGTGTGGGCCATATGCAGAAGGAGGCAGTTCTTGAGGCCTATGAAGGTTTACTACTCCCCCACCTACTTGGTGTGCACGAAGTGAATGGAGAGGAATATAAGATATTCTCCGCTGTAGCCAGATCAACAACACCCAATCGCTACAAGTGGATTATTGGCTACCTTGATGGCACAACCATTACCCCAATATACACAATCCAAGACAACTATCCGAGCCTCAGCCTTGTGCCATATATGGATGTTAGCGCAACATCTTTCGGCAATGTCCTTATTATTAGTGCGAATGAGAAATTCGTGTACCTACTTCGCAAGAAAGGTGAGTACAAGGAAATGGTAATCCCTGCCCCCGCAAAAGTGGATGCTTATAAGAGACTTGGCGAAACAGTCCTTTATAAAGAGTATAGTTCCACAACCACGCAACCATACTACAACCTCATACACAAAGACACTAAAGAACTTGCGTTCAACACCGTTGAAGATAACCGTTATTGGTGGGGAGAAATCGCATATATCGTGGCATACCGAATGAGTGATGGTTCAACCCTCGCTCCCTCCAATATGGGTATCTTCTGCACGGAAAATAAAGATGAAAACACCTCTGGCACTTATGTTATAAGTAAGGGTGACTACTACGTTATTTCTCCTACAAAATCCAATAGTTCTTTACAAGAGCCTCGCTATAATAAAAGATTGCAATGCGCCTACCCACAACTAACCATAACCCTACCAGAGAACATCGATGCCGATGTAGTGGATAGTGTGGCGGTTTATGCAACTCGCATCAACTCTATTATTGACTTTGAGAAGCTCGGCAATACTCACCTAACAGAGAGTAGGGTTAATGGGTATAATGCTTTTTATGCCGACAATAACCTACCCAATCAACCACTATATCTTATAGAGGAAAGGGCCATCAAGGATATCAACACAACGTGGACAATCGACCTCACTTACCCCATAATGAATGAGGCAACAACGAAACCCGTTTACATTCCACCGCAAGCACACTCCTTGTTCGGTAAGAGTGCGTATGATTATAACAATAGGCTACATCTTTCCAATATATCCTCACACCTTTATCGCCACTACTCCAGCTTAATCCCCCACGAGAATTATGATGGAATGTATAAGGAGTATATTGAAATCAAGGATGGCGAGGCTTCCGTGTTCTCTTATCCTATTGAGTATGGTAGCCCCTCAAACCCTCCTTCACTACCTGAAGAGGCCAAGATGTCTAACCCTATGATATCCTATCCCGACCATAGAGCAACACATCTAACGATCTATGACGAGGAGAATAGTGTTATGTCACAGAGGATTCCCCTAATCCCAGCTCCCGCAAACAATATAGCCTACTACCTCGCACCCTCTTATTCTTCTAATTATAAATACACGCTAATGGAGTGGTTGGTAGCTGCCCCTACTAATGGTTTGGAGGAGCAACCTATCTTGCGAGAAGCCAATCGTATACAGGTTTCTGCTCCCAACAACCCCCTATCTTTCCCCTTTGAAAATTCCTATAGGGTAGGCAATGAGGGTACAAGCATCGTGGCAATCAACTCCGTAGCCGATACCCTTGTAGAATCAAACTTCTTCGGTGCATACCCTCTCTACATCTTTACTTCTGATGGCATCTTCGCTCTTGCTGCGGGCTCTGGTGAGATACTCTATGGCAATACAGAGATTGTCAACCACGACATCGTTAATAATCCGAACACCTTTGCCGTAAATGGTGCTGTGATTTATAGTTGCACCGAAGGCCTTAAGGCACTTTCTGGCAGGACTGCCACTCTCTTGTCGGAAGCTATCGATAATGCAAATGGGGCGAAGATAGATTGGAGTAAAGCCTCTTTTGGTATTAATAGGGTATTCAACGAGTTGGTGGTTGCCGAGAACGATAGAGTACGCCTACTTGATCTTGATACAAAGGCGTGGAGTAAAAGAAACGATAATATTTACCACATTGAGCTGCGAATCGTAGACAATATCCTCACGGGAGTTGATAATCGAGAACCCACTACCGAGTTGTACGACATCAACAAGGAAACGCCCATTACTTCGACAAATAAGAAGATGATCACCATCAAGACTCGCCCCATTAAGTTTGGCACGCAGGGCTTCAAGAAGATCTCCACTCTTATTGCCCGTTGGCAGGCTTCTGCAACCCCCAAGTTGGCCTTCACTATTGAAGGATCAAACGATTGCAAGGAATGGGTAGAGTTCAAGAAGGAGAGTGTTACAAGTATGGAGGAGTTTGGCTTCCGAGGGATAGGCCCATCTGCTCGTTTCTTTAGAGTAACAATTACCGGTGATGTGTCCTCGTTCTGCTCCCTTCTGTACCTTGATGCTGAAACAACAAACAAATACAATTACCAACTTCGTTAGATTATGAATTTCTATTTTAAAGTATGGCGTAAAGCCAATCGCTTGTGGCGCAAGTTTGTCGCCATCCCCGTCACACAACTTTTCTGCCGTCACGACCAGAGAGCCTACCATCAGAGGGCTTTCCAATACGATGCTAACCCACCACACAATAGATATAGGTGGGCAATTGCTCAACGAGAGATCTGCCCCAAGTGTGGCAAGCAGTTTGGGCGTGCACAGATCGTGAGGGATGAGTTGAGCCGTAACGAATGCGCCAAGATTATGCGTAATTTGAAGATGAGGGCCAAGCAATAAATACCCTCATTAAACAAGTAGAGAGCACCCCAAAAGGTGCTCTTTTTTTTCACAAAACAATGCAAATTGTATGCAAATGACAAAATAAAAAGTAGTCGCTTTTATATGCAACTACTTGATAATCAAAGAGCGGAAAACGGGACTCGAACCCGCGACCCTTGGCTTGGGAAACATAAACCCTTACTCTTTATTTCTTTACTTTTCTTTGTAAATCTTTACTGCAACGCATTGTAGTGCCATTTTTGTTTTCTATCTTTGCAGTTGAAGATACCGATGTTTGCAAATGTTGTATGCAAATAGTATGTACACTAACACAACACCCTTATGATTGAATACTCAAAAGATGGTGTATCTGTCACCATCGTTCTTGACACTCGCAGAGCACTCGTGGATGGAGGCTACCCCGTTAAGGTGCGTATAACCTATCAACGAGTGCAGAAATACCTCTCTACAGGAAAGGCTCTATCTCTCCACGATTGGGAGGTGCTGCCAACTACAAAAAACAAAGAACTATCGGCCATCCGCAAAGATATAATAAATTCTTTTGATTTAGTCCGAGATGCTGTGGAAGAATTAACCTACACGGGTGATTTTTCATTCCAAAGACTCTTTGTCAAGCTGCGACACGCCTCATCGATCTATGTCAGCGATGTCTGCAAGGATATAATATCTTCCTTCAAGTCGAAAGGACAGATTGGAACTGCGAATATATATTCCTCCGTTTTGTATAATCTCGAAAGGTATAAAAGCAAAGTATTGCTATCCTCTATTACTCCTCAATGGTTGGAGGGTTGGGTTGATAATATGTACACACAGCAAGGGTTGGGTACTACGACTATTGCTATAAGATTGCGTACACTTCGTGCGGTATTAAATTACGCCATCAGGGAGGGGTTAATAAAGCAAGGAGACTATCCCTTCGGGAAGGGTAAGTTTGAGATACAAGAGGGAGCTGGAAGGAAGTTGGCTCTTACATTGGAGCAGATTGGGCGGATTGCGAGGTATGAGAGTGATGATGAGTACACTATTAAATATAGAGACCTGTGGATGTTCTTGTATTATTGTAATGGTGTTAATGTTGCGGACTTGATTAGATTAAGGTATAAGGATATTGTTGATGGTGAGGTTAGATTTGTGAGGCAAAAGACATCGAGGACTTCGAGAACGAAGAAAGATGTGGTTGCTGTGATGAATGAGCCGATGAAGGAGATTATTAAGAGATGGGGCAACCCACCCCACCCTGATTCGTATATCTTCCCATTCTTGAAGGGAGGAGAGACACCGGAGAAGGTGTTGCAAAAAACGCAGACTGTCACATCGGGCATTAATAAGAAGATGAAGAAGATTAGTAAGGAGTTGGGCTTGCCTCATATTTCGACCTATACTGCTCGACATTCTTTTGCTACGGTGCTGAAGAGAGCTGGTGTTAACATTGCCTATATCTCGGAGAGCTTGGGTCACTCTGATCTTAAGACTACGGAGCACTACCTTGCGAGTTTTGAGAGGGATGAGAGGGAGAAGAACGCAGCTCTGTTGACGCAGTTTTGATATTAAAACTAATATCATTGGATTTTTTTTACAAAACGCTTGCACATTCGTAGTCAAATGACTATATTTGCAGTGTGATAATCAAAATAACGAGGTAATGAAGTATTCGGAAGTATGGCGCATCCTTAAAAGATACAAGTGTTATATTGCGAAGGCGGGTAAGAAACACGATATGTGGTGGAGTCCTATTACGCAGAAGCACTTTCCTGTACCAAGACACGGATCAGAGGAAGCAAAAAAGGGCACATTAAAAAGTATTAGCGATTGGTCGGGAGTAAAGTTTTAATCCCACCTCGTAAGGAAAAAAACAAAACAACACACAATCTTAACAAACTTATGAGAACAGTAAAGGCGATTATCGAAAGGGGCAAGGATGGCTCATTCGATATCAATATGGAGCACCTACAAGATTATCCTTTTGGAGTAATGGGGCAAGGTGCAACTGTGGAGGAAGCAAAAGTGGATTTCCTTAACACATATGAGGAAATGAAAGATTTAATGCAAGAGCAGAATGTGGAGTTTGAGGAGCTGGAATTTAATTTCTTGTATGAGACAAGTGCCTTTCTTCAATCATTGAGTGCAACCTTCTCGATGGCAGGACTCGCCCGTATTACGGGGATGAATAGAAAACAACTCGGTCACTACGTTCAGGGGGTAAATAAACCTCGTGCGAATACGGCGGCACGAATACAGCAGAGCGTACTCGCATATGTAAATGAGATAACAAATGCTCGGTTTATTTGATTATCACACCTCAATTACCGAAGCACCCCACCCTACAAAGGTGGGGTTATTTTTTGTCCAAATAAGGCTGAAATAATACCCTTATTCGGCAAATTTTATCTGAATAGCGCAAAATCTTTGTTGGCGAATGCCTTATTTTGTACCTGTAGCCGATACATTTTTATATTGCCGATAACGGCAAGAAAAAAAGAAGCCCCGCCTTAATTGGGTGGGGCTTTGCATTAGGTATTATGAAGTGTGCGATTACTAAACAAACCTAATGCTGGCTATTTCATTACCAAAGGAACGCAATTTCTCTTCTATCTTGCGAGTTGTCGCTTTGCTGGGTTTTCGCACTCCGTTAATATAGTGGCTCAATTGGCGTTGATTTACACCTGTTATGCGTTCCAATCCTGCAAGCGTAAGAGCGTAGGCATATTGTTGCAGAAAAGAGGGCACATCATAATGGAACTCAAATACCACCTCCTCAAACTCTCTGCCATCCTCCTCAAATACTCGTTTCATATCCTCATAACCACCCATAAACATCTCGTGTGCCTCTGCTATGGTTTGGCCCGTTCCGGTAATAAGAAAGGGGAGGTTGTCATCATCAGAATAAACACTATATGTGCCATCCGATGCTCTTTCGATTATTGCTACGACATTTTTCATTGTGAAAGTTTTTTAGTGCAGGGTCTATTTCAACCCTGCCGATTTTAAGATTTTGTTTAGTGTTCCCGTTGCTACCTCTTGTTTTTCGTGGTGGCTCACCCCGAAAAGTTTGCCCGTTTTTGGGGAATACCACATTGGGTGTCCATTTATTTCTCGCCCTGTAGGGTAGCACCCAGCCTTTCTTAATTTTCTCATTAGTTCATTGTACTTCATAATTTAGTTATGTTTGTAATCGCGCTACAAAGATATTAAAATTAATATCATTTGCAAAGAAAAAAGCAAAGAAATAAAAAAAAGGTAGTAAAACTACTACCTTTCGTGCCAAAGTGCCACCTATTTGTCCCCTATTCGTGCCATTGGTGTCCCGAAGAAAGGGTGAGGTGTCGTGTATTAGCGTAATGCGCCACCGCTACTGCGGTGTGAAACTCTTGGGCTACACCTCCCTATACATCTATATGAAACCTATCAGATATATAGTAATACACGCCAATACAGTCATAATAGCAAATACACCCCAAGTAATACATCCAAAACCACTCGGCTCTCCTCCTTGCTTTTCAACCTTCTTCCTTAATTTAAAATAGGTATCTGTTAAATATGTAGGAAGGGTTTCCCCCACCCTACGTTGGTTAGTTTATTTTCCTTTAAGCAATTCGATGAGCGCACCTTGTTGTTCAACGAGTTTATTTGTTGATGCGAGGGCTTCTGCGGTGTTCTGGGTGTGCACCTCTTGTTGGGCCATTAACCTTTCGAGTTGTGCTGTGAGTGTTGCGATTTGCTGGTCTTTCAGAGCGGCTTCCGAGTCCTCGATAACATCGGTTGAGAATACACCTACGATTTGGAAGATGTCGTAAATATCTTCTTTGCGAATGATGTTACTCTCATAAAGTGTAGGCCTTGCTGTTCGGCATTCTATTGTTTCGCCTCTGTCATATAATTTTCGGAAGAAACCACCCAATTTGCTATGGTCAACAAAATATATGTGCCCTTGTTTGAGGGGGGTTTCTTTGGATATCTTTTCGAGGTATATGTACTGACCCACCTTCAAGTCGGGGCACATATCTTTCTCTTTGACTTCGCGCACCATTGTTGCACCATTGATAATTTCGGAGAGGCGAAGTCTCTCTACCGTGTCGGAGTATTTGTCGAGCCACTTTGAAAGGCGTATATCGGGTTGGCGGACTACTGCTGTCGGAACGATGGGAAGTTCCACAGCCTCGGCCTCGATAACCTCGGCCTCCTCCACATCATCGGGGAGGAATGATGGATTGGAAGTTGTTGCAAAATTGCAAGGTGCTGGGTATTCAGGCTTTACTTCTTGTGCCCTTTGAAATAGTGGAGTCGTATCCCAAGTTGGATGATCCAATAGTTGTGCAAGCCTATCTTCAGCAAATTGTGTTTTACCACTCGTTACCATAGATACATAAGCCTCCGATACGCCGAGGTATTCTGCGATATTAAGATTAGTTATGCCGTTTATTTTCTTAAACAACTTATAATCAATGTGTTTCATAAAATAACAACTTACGTCAATATTAAATTAATGTTAACAAAACGTTAAATCTTAACTTATCCTATTGCGAATTAAATTAAGACAACTTATCTTTGTATCGCAGTTAAGAACATAACCAACGCCACAAAAATAATCAAAAATTTCAAAGTGGCAAGAAAAAGAATTAACTGCAAGGTCTTTGAAATGATAGAGAATACCGTTTGCACCGCACGGGAAGCGGTGGCTGGCCGAGCCTCGGAAAGTTAACGAGTACGGGGGAGGGTAAGTGGAGTTCGATTCTCCACCTCGGTACAAAATAAGTCTAATTCAAATCACATAGCCTATGGAATGAATGCAGACCGAGGGGTAGCCAAAGCAATTTAACACCAATGGCATTCGACTCTTTGTTTGACAAGCTCACCCCTCCACCTATGGGAATGCATATTTGATTAATTAATTAAAATTTAAGTTAAACTTATATTTTTTCGATTTGTGTTTGCTTCAATGCATCCCCACCGACACTAATATCAATACAATATATGGACAGCGATTACAATCCCGATGTGGAAAAATACTATGGTGATGATGACACCAGAGCTGAATAGAGGGAGGATTTATTTGGTTAGTTTTTTTCATTTGAGTTTTGTTTATGTGTTGGATTTCCTCCCTCTACACACTAAAGGTGTGGCTCCGACCTTTTCTAAACCACGGAGTAGTTTGAGTCTTTCATAAGTAAGTTGGGATGGGACATATCCGAGAGGCCCTGCCCCATTTTTATTAACCCATTAAAACACTGAAGTCAAAATCAATTAGAAACTATGGAAATAAAGAAAACCCCCTACCGCATTAAGTTGGAGCAACGAGATGCAGAGATCGCACAGGAATACTTCCTGATGCAATCACGAAAAGAGAAACACATTGGCGAGAAGCTGGCAGAGAAATATGGCTATGCACAAAAGAATGCCGTATATGCCGCCATCAAGAGATATTGTAAACAACTCTCTCAAAGACCTTCGAAGCTATGATATACTTCTTGCTATGGATAGGCACAGCTGCCCTCCTCACAATTCTCTCCTCGTACATTGAGACAAACCCCAAAAACTAATACCCTATGTGTTTCAAGAAAATCAAAATCAATGGTGAGAAGTATAGCCGCCACCAAGCGCAGGCTATCTTCGACAAGATGAGCCAAGAGATCAGCAGGCTCACCTACGAGAAAGATTCTTATCTAACTTCGTTAGAAGAGTCTCTCGAGAGAGAGGCTAAAGCGAAGATACTCTACGAACAGGAGAAGGAAAAGGTTACAAAGAAGAACATTGAGATCCGCTTACTGAAGGAACAACTTCCAACAAGGGATGATAAGGGCAGGTACACGGCCAAGCCCAAGAATGAATAAGGTTATCCGAGCCTTTCTTAATTCGGACTCTTTTTACTCATAAAGGTTTTAAGGTTAAAGTTTTAGTTTGTTCAAATGTGTATACCCGTGAGGGCTTACACATTTTCTTGGGGTGGATGGTCATCTGCGGAGATCGTTCCTCCGCCACCCCACAACAACCCTAATACACAACACTATGAACAACAATCCAAACAAGAGGAGTAGCAAGTCGCAGAACAAAGTTCTCCTCCAGCACTTACAGATGGGTGGCACTATTACCACCTTCGAAGCAGTTGACCTTTACGGATGTATGCGCCTCGCCTCACGCATCTGCGACCTACGCAAGATGGGCTACGGAATCAAAGGCAAGTAAATCACGACTCCCACCGGCAAACGAGTCATAGAATACTCGATGGCCTAACATAACGGGGCGAGAGATGTGTGTTTGATTTATTTTGTTAAACTGTATATTTTTGATTTTTTCGTAGCAACTCTCGCCCCTATTTTTGGATAAAAAAAAAGTAACTAAATGTTTGGAATTACAAAAACTATCCTTACTTTTGTAGTGCCAAAGAACATATAGCAACTCATTGCTTACATACAACAGACCTATGTGGGTGTGTTCCTTTGCAATTTGTTGCTACCTCTACGGAGGTGTTCTTTGGCGAGAAAAGGGACATACCCATTTTACATTTATTAACCCATTAAAAGCAGTAACAATGCCAAAGAACGCTTTTAGTGAGTGCGTGAATAATAGTAGCGCATTTGCACCCAACGAGTTTCTCGTTGCTCCCCAATCAGACAAAATCTCTCGTGTCATCTGGCGCAAGCTCTACTCTCTACGCAGGGCGATCCTCCGCAAGTTTGAAGTGAGCCAATACCGCTATGATCGCAGAGCCGAGATCGCACGTTGCAAGACAACAATGCGACCTTCCTTCGTGTTCACCACACAACACTAATCACCTATGCTCATATACGATATTAACGCCCCCTACTTGGAGGACGACAGGGACTTTTGCGATTGTCCCATATGCCGAGGTACAGGCTACGGATTAGGTGAGTTCACCGACAACGAGTGCCCTGCGTGCAAAAGCACAGGCATTATAGAAACTCACGAACTACCATACATCGAGCGCATATACGACTGTGCAGAGTATTGGTGGGCTTTAGAAAATTAACAACATCCAACACTTATAACTATGACTGAAATTACCGCTTACGACAGCAAGGGCAACTTCGCCTACCACACCATTATTGATGGCCAGCTCACCGAAGAAGAAATCAACCAAGACCTCGCAGCTTGGTGCATATCCCGTGAAACACATAAAATAGATATAGTATGTCGAGCTTAAAGTTTAGAGCACTCCACGCAGATGAGATTGATGTGCGAGTGCAGAGTGTAGTGAAGGGTGGTTGCATCCTTCTCCTTTACAAAGATGCGAGGGTGGATATGTGCCTCCTCGATGAAGTAGTAGGCCCTATGCATTGGCAGAGGGATCACCTACTGATCAATAACAACCTCTATTGCCGAGTGAGCATCTGGGATGACAAGACCGAGCAATGGATCTCCAAGTGTGATGTCGGTACAGAGAGCAACACCGAGGCAACCAAAGGCGAGGCGAGTGACTCATTCAAGAGGGCTTGCTTTAATTGGGGAATCGGCAGGGAACTCTACACCTCTCCCTTCATCTATGTTTCGCTCACCGAGCAAGAGTTGGTCAACGGCAAGGTCTCCCAAAAACTAAAGTTCTCGGTAAAGACCATCGAGTATACCGAGCAGGATGGCAAGCGCACGATCTCCAAGTTGGTTATCGTTGACAACAAGGATGTCGAGCGATACACCTTCGGAGCTAAAAAACAAACCACTCCCCAGCAGCAACCCAAAGCACAAGCAACCCCTGCACCACAGCAACAAGTTGCTCCCAAGCAGAAGCCTCTGCTCACCTCGCAGAAGGTATTCGACTTGAGCTTCCAGCAGACAATCTTCGCTTGGCTCGATAAGTGGCGTAACACCGCCATCCAGCAGGGTGACTCCTTCGAAGCAAGTGATTTCCTCTCGCAGTACTACGAATTTGATACCGAGGGCACAAAGCAAGAGCTGCTCGGCTACTACACCAATCACCTTACAACATTGATTTAGTATGGCAAGCATCCCATCAATATTCCAGATTAGCGCAGAACAGCAGGCACTCAACGAGGCTCTGTTTGAAGCAGAGGGTGAGCTCACTCCTGAATTAGAGGCAGCTCTCGCAATCAACGAGGCCAACCTCGCAATTAAGACCGAGAGTTATTGCTCCTCTATCCAAAAGTTTGACTCAATGATCGAGGCTGCTAACAACGAAATCAAGCGACTGCAGGGCATCGTAAAGCGAAGCAAGAACGCAACGGAGCGAATGAAGAATGCCCTCTCTATGGCGATGCAGACCTTTGGTTATGACCGCTACGAGATAGGCACTCACAAGCTCTCCTTCCGTAAGAGCGAGGGTGTAGTCATAGAGGATGAACAAGCAATTCCTCCCTGCTACATTATCGTAGAAACGAAGATCGATAAGACCAAACTCAAAGCCGATCTTAAAGAGGGTGCTATCGTTACCGGCGCATTCCTCGAACAACGAAAAAATATTCAAATCAAATAATGTAACTATGGTAAACAAAGTAATACTTGTTGGCTTCGTGGGTGCTGACCCCGAAGTACACTCCTTTGAGAGTGGTGTAAAGAGTGCACGACTGCGCTTCGCCACTACACAGCGCACCTATAACAAGGACACCAAAGAGAGCACCGACCACACCGAGTGGCACACCATTACTCTTTGGCGCAACCTTGCAGATGTTGTAGATCGCTACGTTAGCAAAGGACAGCAGCTCTATATTGAGGGCTACCTCCGCACCCGTGAGTGGAGCGACAAAGCCAACGTGAAGCACTACACCACCGAGATTGTAGCAGAGGAGATCAAGCTACTTGGTCGTAAGGGTGAGGCTAATAATGGTGCAACCCAAGTCGTAGCTTCCGTTCCACTTCCATCATCTGTCAAGAGTGTTGAGATACCTACAGCACCAGATGATGATATCCCCTTCTAACAATGGATCTTCTGCTCCTAAATACGATGCAGGGGTTGAAGCCACTCTATGACACCGACTACGATGAGAAGAAGAAGTTGCGTATTGGCGAATGCTACAAAGCGAAGCTCACCATCCCTCGCAACCTCCAATTCCACCGAAAGTATTTCGCCCTCATAAACTGCGCTTGGGAGTATGTACCCGAGCGCAGGCAAGAGGACTTCGGCAACATAGAGCAGTTTCGAAAGTATCTCGAAGTGAGTGCCGGTCATTATGACCTATGGCTCTCCCCTGACTACAATATGTGGTTGAGAATCCCCAAGAGTATCGCCTTTCACAAACTTGATGAGGCGGCATTCCAAACCCTCTATAATGGCGTGAAAGAAGTCATTTGGCGAGAGTTCCTTAACGGCATAGTATCCGAGAAGGAGTTTACTGAAAACCTTGTAAATTTTTAAGTTATGACCGAAATCATAGTAACAACAAGAGAGGAACTGAATGCGTGCATAGAGAACGCCATTCAGCGCATACTTCCCACAGCCCTGCAAGGCTTGCAGAGCAAGGAGGATAAATCCCCAATGCTCCCTACTACGAAGGCAGCTTCGGAGTATCTTATGGCTCTCGGCTATAAGATATCGGAGAGCACAATCAACAACAAGATCAGCACAGGCGACATCCCTTCCCATAAGGTAGGTGGTCGCAGGGTGTTCTACAAAGATGAACTCAAAGAGTGGGTAGAGCAACCTCGTAAAAAGGTTATCACCTCCGATGCGATTGCAAAGTCAGCTAAACGCAAATTGGCATAAAGTATGTATAAAACTATCGAGGAATTAATTGCCGAGGCCGATGCAAGGGGCAAACAAAGAAAGCATCCACACGAAGAGGAACACCGCATACAATGTGCGTGTGTAAGGTGGTTTCGCTACTCCTACCCCACAATTCGCAACCTCCTCTTTGCTGTCCCTAATGGTGGACGCAGGGATGCAACAACGGCTGCGAAACTCAAAGCCGAAGGAGTCGTTGCAGGTGTTGCCGATCTTATTCTTCTTATTCCACGAGGTGAATATGGGGCACTCCTTATTGAGATGAAAACCCCCAAAGGTAGTCAATCTACTGCTCAAAAAGAGTGGGAAAAGCTGGCCGAAGCGCAAGGATATCGATACATTATTTGTCGAAGTTTGGATGAATTTATGACAAAAGTTGAAGCATACTTGAACGAAAATTAAACAAAACCCAAAGCAAAATGATACAAAAACGTGCAGGTTTTTTCTTTTTTCGAGCATTTCGTGATGCAATTTCTGAACTAAAAACGAAAGAAAAAATCATAATTTACGAGGCAATTTTCGCTTATGCTCTTGATGGAGAGGAAAGCGATTTGAGCGAGGTTAGCAACACCGCAAAGGCTATGTGGTCACTCATTAAACCGATGTTAGATAGCGACTTACGCAGATATGAGAATGGTTGTAAAGGCGGTGCTCCAAAGGGTAATACCAACGCCCAAAAGAGTACCGAAACAAAACAACCGAAAAACAACCGAAAAACAACCTACTAATAACAAGAAACAAGAACAAGAACAAGAACAAGAACAAGAAAGTGAGTGTGTAGAGAGCGCACACACGCACACACCAGAAGAGATTAGTTTAGAAAAATTTAAGAAATTCTGCTCCGAGCAAGCACCTACCCTATTGGAGTTCGAGGAGCCTATGACAGTTCCACAACTTGCAGAATTGCGAAAGAAATGCAAAAACGACAACCTGATAATGGAGTGTGCAAGGCAGATGCACAACAAAAGTGCTTTTCAAAACAATCGTTCAGCATTCCTCACAATGCGTAAATGGATGGCTAATATGAGAGCCTGCTAAAACTACAACACTATGACTATTCTGGAAAATTACACCCTCGGTGTTATTATGGCTATCGAGGCAGAGAAAGCAGGGCGTAACGATTACCCCACCCACACTTTGGTAGTGCACGATAACCTCGCCTCCAGAGTTGAAAAGGCTATGGGGCTACCTGCTCACCCACACGAGATATCTTCCGCCCTTACACACCTCGAAAGGGCCGGATACATTGTAATGGGGCGCACAATCAACGATATCTACGCAAAAATAAAACACACAAACCTATGATGCAGCAAGGCGAATACAACCTGCGAGAGCTTCTTGATGGGCGAAATAAAGCCCTTCGATCTGTAGCAATCGCAAGAGCGATAGAAAGCGAATACATCATCAAATACGTTCCCCACCCAGAGTTACCCAAAACTTGGATCGCTAAACGTGTGGCACGAAAAGATGGCAAACCCCTAAAACAAAAATAACCCCAATGAAAATTATCGACAACAACGGTACGGAATATTGTTCCATCAGAGAGTTTTGCCGTGAAACGGGCTGCGGAAGAAGGCACGTTACAAAAGCACTCCGAGAGAGAGGTTTATACCATAACAAGGGCAGAGGCATATCCGCCCGAGTCATTGAGGAAGAACAACCGGTTGTTATAAATACCGATGCTCCCGAGCCTCCTATTAATGAAGAGTATGAGGCTTGGAAGTCAGTGCGAGGAACTGATTTCAAACTCTTCAAAATAGAACACCCCACAGATAAGACAGGCTATCGCTATGCTATCGCCCTATTCAGCGATGCCCACATCGAAGAGACCGTAGATCCCGATAGCGTGCTCGGCTTAAACTCCTACGATACCGAGGTGGCAGAGCAGCGCATCAAGGCATACTTCGCCAACCTCGCCAACTGCTTGAAAAAAGATAATGCACAAACCCTCTACCTCGCCTCGCTCGGCGATACGATTAGCGGCTTTATACACGAACACTTGATGCAGGAGAATGGTATGACTCCTCCGGAGGCAACCCTCTTTGGTCAGTCGCTCATCGTAAGCGGTCTGCAACACCTCCGTAGGGAGTTGCCCAATATGGAGATATACTTCATCGGCATTGCGGGCAACCACAGCCGCATCACCAAGAAGGTGCAGAACTCCAACGGATTCAAGATGAGTTATGAGTGGATAATGTACCAGAACGTGAAGCAGATTTGCGAAGCTGCCAAGATGGGTATCAAGTTCCTTATCCCCGAGAGTGAGTTGGCTCTCATTGAAACCCCAGATGGTAAGAGGTACATCTTCTGCCACGGCTATCAGGTGCAGTCCAAAGGTACGGGTACAGTGGCGGGTATCTACCCTGCACTCGGTCGCTTGGCGATGAAGTGGCAAAAGATTTTCAAGCAGGACAAAATATTCCTCGGCCACTACCACACCTGCGTGTCTATCCCCACTTCCACGGTGAACGGAAGTGTTATCGGCTATAACGCCTTCGCCCTCTCTAATGGAATGGGTTACGAGGAGCCAGCGCAGATGTATGAGGTATTCGACAGCGAGATAGGTCAGCTATTAAGTCGTAAAATTTACTGCAAATAAGATATGAAGATACAAGAACTTTCAGTAGGCGATTGGGTGCGCCACACATTCTATGAGGAGAACGTGCGGATAGCCCAAATATATGGCGATAGCGAAAGAGTGCTTGCAGAGAGAGGCAAGATGTCAATTTCGTGCCACCTCAATTATTTCGAGCCCGTTCACCTCACTCCCGAAATCCTCAAGATGAACGGGTGGAGGGAGGATAAGACCGACCCCAACTTCTTCTCCACCGATGAGGTGTACCTCTACAACCACAACGGTGTATGGCGATTGCGCCCCAAGTCCACCGAGCTACTAATCGTAGTAGATGTAAAACACATTCACGAATTACAACACGCACTCCGATTGCTCGGAGTAGAAAAAGAGATTGAGTTATGAAGATTAAGGAATTAAGCATTGGCGATTTCCTATTCTTTACAGATGGAGATTGCGCAGTTAGAGTGGAAGAAATATATAACGATGCCCAATTGCTCATTAGTGATGGGGATAGTATTAGCGAGCCGGTACATCTTACCCACCTTCATCCCATCCCCCTCACTCCCGAAATTTTGGAGAAAAATGGGTTTAAGAAGAACGGCGAGTACAACGAGTGGAACATAGGAGAATGGAACGAAAGACCTTTTATTGGTGTTTCTCTTGACCGCCAATCTATGAGGATAACATACCTCGGAACCGACATCTTTGTTGCGCATCAAGTCGTATGCGTTCATCAGCTGCAACAGGCTCTCCGTTTGGCTTGCGTGGGAAAGGAGATTGAGGTATGAGTGTGAATTTAATCCTTGGCGATTGCCTTGTTGAGATGCAGAATATCCCCGACCATTCCATAGATATGGTATTGTGCGATTTACCTTATGGAGTATTGAATAGAAAAAACAAAAATGCTCAATGGGACAGACTAATACCCTTGGACAAACTTTGGCAACAATATGAGCGGATTATTAAACATAATGGAGTTATTGTATTATTCGCTCAAGGAATGTTCACAGCACAACTAATGATGAGCAAACCCGAATGGTGGCGATATAATCTTGTGTGGGATAAAGTCCTGCCGAGTGGTTTCCTTAATGCCAAGCGAATGCCATTGCGCTCTCACGAGGATATATGCGTATTCTACCGAAACCAACCGAGATACAACCCCCAAATGAGCGTAGGAAAGCCTTTACATAGTAAGGGAGTTGCTTACAAAGGGAAGGAGCAAACTAACAACTGCTACGGCTCGTTAGGTAAGACCGATGATACTCGCAAAAATAGCACAGAGAAGTACCCGACAAGCATCGTGTGTTATCGAAAACCACATCCGAGCGTAGCAAAACATCCCACACAAAAGTCGGTTGAACTATGCGAGTGGTTAATCAAGACCTACACCAATGAGGGAGATGTTGTTCTCGACAACACTATGGGTAGTGGTAGTACTATGGTTGCTTGCGTGAATACCAATCGCAGAGGGATAGGTATAGAACTTAACAGCCACTACTTCACGATTGCACAGCAACGAGTAAATGAAGCACGACTATGAAAACAAAATTATTGCGCAGGCTCCGAAAGCGAGCGAAAATGGATATAGGAATAACCGCAAGGGTATTCTCATACAAAGAGATAGAATACAGCGTTGGGGCAAGGCTCGATATATGGCGTGGCAATTTCCACTGCCTCGACCATTACTACAACCGTCAGCAAGCAGAGAGGTGTTTGCGCTCCCGCCGTAGAAAGCACATCCTTTCACTTGTGAAAGATTTGCGGCAGGCCAAAGCCCGAAGGCAACTCAAAAAGTTAAACCAAGAATTGAGAAGATTATGACACGAGAAGAGCTTATAACGATAGCAGCGGTGGAACACGCCGACAAGCAACTGCAAAAGGTTGATGAGTTTGATTTCGCGGTAGCGGCTATTGCAGATTACGACAATGGCTTTACTGACGGCTTCAAGCAAGGGGCAAAATGGGCAGATGCGCATCCTCAATCCTCGAAAGAAGAGTTTATTGAAAAGGCCGCCGAGTGGATTAAGGACAATGTATATCTATATGTTTCTGATTTATCAGGGACCGTGTTCGAGCAGCAATTAAAAGAAGCATTTATAGCAGCAATGGAGGAATAGTTTATGAAATTCAGTAGTCAAATATGTACAACCAAAGAGCAGTCGGAGCGATTGCTTGCTTTGGGATTAAAGAAGGAAACTGCGGATATGTGCTTGCGAACTACCCTTGATGTTCTCTATACATTCCCTTACAAAGAGGCCGAATTGTTCTTTTCGAGTAAGGGCTTGGATAAAGACAAGGGGATGCAAGCATTTCTTCCCGCTTGGTCACTAAACCGCTTATTGGAATTACTACATATACATCATATCGACATTTGGTGGAACGATGGGGTATATGAAAGTGTAATAGAGTATGTTGAAGAGGCAATAAAAACGGGGGGATTCCCTAAAAAGTATTTGGAGGAATAATTATGTGGAAAGCATTGATAAAACTTGTAGAGAAATGGGCTTGTTGCCACGAATGGGAGATTGTTGATAGTAAGGATTATGAGCATATACACACCTTTCAGGTTGCACAAAACGAGTATAGACGCATACTTTTGAAATGTACTAAATGCGGAAAACTAAAAACTAAACGGTTATGAAACAATACACAACAACAGAGCAGACCGCTAAGCTGATTGAACTGGGGTTTGAGAAGCCGAGTAGCATTGCATCGGTCGAGCCTATCTATGGGATGGGCGGTATCAGCGTAGCGAAAGACTACTCCATTGGCGAGTTGATTGAGATGCTACTATCCAAGCCACATTGTAGAGTTTCTATATACAATGTTGGTCTCAGACAACATAAAGTGCTATTCAAAAAACTCATAAATGGAAAGTTTAAGGTTTTATTTCGTGAGGTTGGATATGAGCCAATAGATTTATTATTTAACTGCATTGTCAAACTTAAAGAGGAGGGAGTGATATGAAACGATATGACCAAAATACCATTACCCCTGATAGTGCGTTGAAGCTGATGTACAAGCAGACATTCAATCCTATCAGGGATGGTCGTATAGTCGGAGATAGGACATTTGCGATGAGACTATACAAATTCTTGGAGGGAGTGGAGGTACAAGACCTACCCTCCGAGGAGGAAAGAGACTATTTACTTGGTGTCGCCAAGCGACTACTCAACCACCAGATGGCAACAGCACAAACAGCAGAAGAAACTGAATACTTAAAAAGAAATGGATATGGATTATAATCAGAAGAGAGTTATTCGAACGGGTTTGCTTCGATGGCGCAGAGTTGGGAGTTGGTTGTCGGGCTTGCTCGCAACCGGGAAAAACAAGGTTTTTTTCCTCAAAGCGTATGAAATGGGGGCTAAGGATATGTTCCGGTACACTCACAATTGGCACCCGGTTGAGGCAGACAAAGATGGTTTTGCAACAACGAAAGCCCTTGATGAAATAGGTAATAATTTGCCCGTACTGTTGTCTCGTGGGGAGAATCGTTTTTTAGCTGATTTCATCGCCATTTCAAATGAGATGGATTGGGCCGATTGGCAAGGCGATATTGCTCACCACCCGGAGAGGTATTCGTGGCGTCGAATTGAGTAGTAAAAATATGAAAGTTTTTCAAAAATCTTCAAATACTTACAATTATGGGATTCATAATAAAGGGCATTAAAATCTACGATACCATATGGTTCATTCGTAGTGGTCGAATCGTAAAGGGTAGGGTTATAGGCAAAATATATGGAGGGGATGTGTACAAAGTTAGGCCCCTTGATGAGCCAAATAGTTTGTGGCATCTTACCCTACAAGAGGTGTTCCGCAATAGAGTGTCGGCTTACATCACTTTACAAATCATCAAATTCAAAGGTGTAATTTACGAATAATCAGCTATGAAATTCATCAAAAAGTTAAATCCTCTTTTCCTGTTGAGTAAGGTAAAAGAGGCAAAAGGGGCAGAGGTCTTTATGGTATATTGGCGCACTGTAAGTATGTCGTCCTTCGGCTATTGGAATAGAGGTAGGCAAGTGTCAAAAGCGTTTCTTTTAGAGGACGATGCTAAGGCTTTCGCCGACTCTCTCAAAAGAGCCAACAACCTACTCCAAAATGAGAACAACATAGAGGTGGAAATTATTAGGCAGAAGTAACTATGAAAGTAAGAGTAAAAAAACTAAATAAGAAAGCGGTAATCCCCTTTAAGACATACGACAAGGATTTCTGTTACGATGTAGTAGCGACTTCTTGTGAAAAAATTGCACCCAATATTTACAAGTATGGCACGGGACTTGCATTTGCAGTAGTGCCTAACTCCTTCGAGGTGTTCTCCATTGACTTTCGCCCTCGTTCCTCCGTATGGAAAACGGGAATGGTGTTGAGCAACTGCGTGGGAACGATAGATGAAAACTACCGAGGTGAGGTCTGCGCTGTGTTCTACCACGTTATGACTGACCTTCCCAAATACGAGGTAGGTGATCGCATCGGACAGATCAAGATCGGCACAACCTTCCCGATAGAGTTCGTAGAGGTAGATGTCTTGGATGACACAGCACGAGGAGATGGTGGTTACGGAAGCACGGGTAAATAACCATACTAATTTAAAGTCACAAACATATGAATTTGGAAATTGAGCAAAGAGCTGATGATGTTTACAGCTATGAGGAAGAAAGCAAAAACCATACTTATCGCACTTATACTCCCGCAGATGTAACCCTTATCAAAAAGGTCGCATACGTTAAAGGTGCAAAGGATGAGCATAAACTCCTGACCGAATGGCGAGAGATAGAAGTAGATGAAGATGGTTTTGCGACAGGAAGGGCTGCCGCAAAAATATTAAAGTCTCTTCCCGTTCTACTCTACTACGATGATAATTCTTATCACGTTATTGAGAATGGAGATACATTCACAGAATGGAGTGGAGATTTATTTCACCACCCCTCACGTTATAAATGGAGGCCCATCCGTTAGTATGAATACATCGGTAATGTTCAGCTCTAATACGGATTTATGGGCTACACCTCAAGAGTTTTTCGATAAGCTCAATGAGGAGTTTCACTTCACTCTTGATCCGTGTGCTCTCCCCACCAACGCCAAGTGCGAGAAGTTTTATACTCCGCAGGATGATGGTCTATTGCAAGATTGGAGAGGGGAGATCGTATTTTGTAATCCTCCATACGGGAGGGCAATCAGTGAGTGGGTGTGTAAATGCTATAAAGAAGCACAACACCCAAACACAAAGGTTGTAGCTCTCCTACCCGCCCGTACAGACACTAAATACTTTCACGAGTATATCTACCACAAAGCAAAGGAAGTTAGGTTTATTAAAGGTCGACTGAAGTTTGGTGGCTGTAAAAACAGTGCCCCTTTCCCATCTATGGTAGTAATTTTTTAATTCGCAAATCAAACACTAAAATTATGGCACGGCTAAAAGACTATAAGGTTTTCGCCATCTCTAAATGTAGGGTATACAACCCCCTTATTCCAGAGTGGAGCTGTACGGAGTACACTCGCCACACCATCACTTGGTACAACCAAGATGGGGTGAGAGTACCAAGACTTACCGATCTTGTCATCACCGCAGAGAAGGCTCAAGAGCTCATCGCCAAGCACAAGATGCGTGTAGCCCTCTCTTCCCCTTATGGGGCGGTGTGGGACACTACTCCCTCTCTTAAAGATGAATGTCGTAGGCTCGGCATTACATACTCGGAACATTTTCGCCATAACTAAAAAACGAAGGAGGGATACAAACCCTCCTTTTTTTTATTTAACAATCTCACCCATCACAATATCGAGCACCTCCATAAAGGCGTAGTATTGTAGATCATCCGAAAGAAGATAAACCTTCGTTAGCATAGTGTTCTCATCAGTCCAAATCGAAATATGCCCTAACAAAACGAGGTCTATCAGGGTCGGTGAGTTTTTCAATAGCCTTACGATAACAACTTTTTGCCATCCTCTCGTTGGGCACACTTATCTCGGTAGGCAAACCCATATCCTCCGCGATGCTCTTGGCGTGGTCGGAGTATATCATATTGGCGGTAACCCACAGCGCACAGCTGTTGTAATGGGGCATATCGTCCAACTTCCCTCCCAAACGAGATACTGCTTGCTCGAAGGTGTGTCTGTCCCAATGGGGGCCAACATCCCCATTCTGCGATACGAAACCATCAACGATATGCTCCGCCTCTTCCTCGGAGAGGTAGTTGTGATAGCGGATAGGGGAGAGCATCGCTAACCATTCCTCTGCAATGGCGGGGTGTTGCTTTGCAATCCTCTCAAACATCTTTTTCGCTGTGTGGCCAAATACCATCATATCTGGCACGTCGGCACTCTTGCGCATCTGCTCATAGAGAGCCTCGAATTTTTCCATAAGATTCATACTGCTTGATTATTTAGTGAAATGGCGTGCTAATATCTCTCGTAAGTCGAGGAACGCATCCTCTCCCATCTCAAAGCCGAATATGTTGACCGAGCCTTTCTCGTGGCACCTCTCAATGAAGCTGTTGGCAAAGCCCATTGCCACCTCTTCTATCTTGTCATCGGGCACTTGCGATAAGAATCTACCCAATGCGGGTTCAACGAAAGTCTGCATCATAGGCGATAGCAGAAAACCCAACTCGTCCCACACCGAGTAGGTAGATAGGTCAATGTTGAATAAGCCGCTTATTACCTTGCCAGCATTACCTACGGCAGGGATAGTTACTTTGGGGAGTACACTTTTGCCAACTTTGGTCAACCACTCGGTTAGAGCCGCTGACACCTTTTCGATATTAGTCATAACGGTATTGTTTTAAGGTGATAGGAAAAAAGGGGCGGAGGTTATCCCCCGCCCCGAGGAGAGCAGATTACCTTCCGTTACCGCAGCAACAGAGAGGATTGTAAGTCTCTGCGGCGGTGGTGGTAGTACCGGCGGTGTAGCCGGTAATCAATTTGGGAGCAAAGGTGCCATTGAGATAGCTGACAATCTTGTTGTCGGCACACTCTCTGCGCTCTGCCTCCAAAGCAATCTTGTAGTCGATGTCCTTCGACACCTCACGGATTGCATCGGCAACGCCTTGGTTGCGTACATCCTGAGCAGCCAGTCGAGCATTGACCTCAGACATCTTGCCGTCGAAATACTTGTACACCTCCAAAATATTATTGTTGGTGTAGATGGTGGATTCCAACAGAGCAATCTTGCTGTCCTTAACGGCCAACTCGTTCTGCATACCCAACTCGAAACGGGATACTCCCATTTCAGCCATTGCTGGATGACCACAGCCTCGACCACCCCAGCCCAAACCACCGAGCAAATTGCCGGCATTCAAACCAAGGAACGATGCGATACCTGCGGAAGCACCAACAGAGTTGTAATTTACTTGACCTTGCGAGGGAACTTTAACGTCGTATCCCTCTGCGGATTTAACGTAGTGTGACATAGTGTTAAATGTATTAGTTGGCCTCTTACGTCTTAGGCCCTTGACACAAGTTGCGCACCCTTGCAATACAAAGGTGCGCTTCACTATGCGGTTTTTCACTATAAACTTGTCCCCGTTTCGGGACATTTTGTCCCCAATTTGGGACATTCTCGGGCCACTCTTGTCCCGAAACTACCTCATCCTCTCTATCTGCTCCGCAGTAAGAACGGGTGAGCACAATGCACGCAGAATAGTCTTACGGCTGGCGTACATATTCCTATGTTGCATTCGCTTCTCTATCTCTCCATAGATGAAGTCCATCGAAAGGCCACGCATAGCATCCCCATAATGCTCGGCAACCTCTTTGTAGGCTTCGTGGATAGCAAGATAGCGATACATCTTCCCGATAGTATCCATATATCTGCATCTATTAGGGTAAGCCCTGCTCGTAGGAGGATGCACACATTTGGGAGGTAGTAGCGTTCAGTTCTGCATCCCCACTGCGTTGAGCAAGGCTATTGGCGCAGACGCTACGTTGAACCCTCCGAGCTACTACTCTGTGAGTTCAACGTAACGAATATCGGTGATACTTGTGTGTGGATTGGAAGATAGCGCATCGTATCGGACAATCTTGCCCTTGCAACGGAAGAAAAGCCACTGACGAGCTTTGCGATGCGCTACTATCGTAATGGTATCGGTGATATTTATTTTTGCTCGGAGCATATCGGGGTGAATCTCACCAG
This sequence comes from Alistipes sp., assembly GCA_045654385.1. Taxonomy (GTDB): domain Bacteria; phylum Bacteroidota; class Bacteroidia; order Bacteroidales; family Rikenellaceae; genus Alistipes. The sequence continues at coordinate 3,064 of JAZONG010000108.1, read as the reverse complement.
ACACCCTCACCCACGGATCGCTCCACTCAAACGAGCCGATGATAGGCTCATATACATAGATGGTGTCTGCAGGCACAATCTCTGCCTCTATCTCCACCTCGGTGTCGGTGGATGTTTGTCCAAAGGATTCCAACTCCTTTATACGAATGTCAAGGCTCTCCACCTTCCTACGTTCTGCTTTCAACAACTCCTTAAACTCATCACGTTGTAAGGTGAGCGACTGAATACTCGCCACCAATTCCCCATTCCTACTCTCGTGGAATTTCACCTCTCCAAGTAAGGTGGTTTGATTACCCTCTAAACGGGCGATTTCCGCCTCTCTCTCCACATTAATAGTGGCGAGGGTATAAATAGCCACCCCCGACAAAACGAGGGCTAAAATAGCCCAAAATAAGGGCTTTTTCACAAGGGCTTTCATAGGTCAATTTCTATGTGGATAGCAGGCTCGTTGAAATCAAAACTAACACCCTCAAGGTCATTGAAGGCCGTGCCACTTATAGGTTGAATAATGCGTGATACCCTCGCATCATTCTTTAATGCTTTGATGAATTTTACCGCCTTGTCGTGAAGTATGGAACGACTAACATCAATGATCTGCTGCTTCTCATACTGCTCATTACTCACACAATGGCGGCTCACCCTCTGACCTTTCTCGGCAAGGTCGATAATGAGATTTGTCATAGCCTCAAGGATTTCACTCTTTGGACACTTCCTATTAAGCATATCAATACAAAGTTGGGATACCTTTTGTCCTGCTTCCTTGTAGCGAATAATCCTACCATTGCTAATATTTACATACATAGCATAGGCTTGCTCTGCAGGAGTACGCAGAGTGCTGTGAATATATATTCGCTCAACACCGGCTTTGTCTGCTGCAGTATTGAGGATATCTAAAGTATCTGGTTTCACAACCGCCTCTTTCGCAGGGGTTAGGTTGCTCATAACAATTTTAGCCATTTTGCTTCAATGTTTCAGTAAGTGCAAGTGCAGGAATTTGATATGCAAACGGGGGTTTGCGATCTCCACAATCAACCTTATCACAACGGAATATTGCCAATGCAGTATTCTCACTACGGAGCGCATCTATAATCTCCCTATCTTTACTGTGTTGTTGGTAGAGACTCTCTATTTTATCATCCTTGCGATTAATTTCAGCTTTTAGGTCGGCAATCTCTTTGTCCCTTGTAATGAGGCGAGCATCTTTACGGCGCATCAAATCATCGTAGTGAGCCGTTACCTCCTCTGCTCGTTTGGTTTCTCTGTCGGCAATCTTCTGCCACTCCTCCAACTCATTGCGCTTATTGGCTATCGCTTGTGCATCGTTAGCCAATGCTGCCGCTTGGCGTTTATATTTAGCGGTAACGAGGCTTGTGATGAGTGTGCCAAGACCGCCACCCACGACAAACCCGATAATAGACTGTATGATATCCGACCAATTCATCTCTCTCTATCTTTCAATGCCGGCAATTTTGTCGGCCCATTTTTCTGTGTAAAACCAATAGTACGATTTGTTAGGTGCAAGCCACTTGTGTGTTGCTGCCCAAAGTATGGAGGGCAGACCGATAACAATAAGGTATAGCCACCCCAATCTGCGAGATTGAACGCAATGCGCCAACTCGTGAAGCAAGGTATTGTCGCTGGGGTTCTCGCCCAAAATAACAACACTGCCCAACGATATACCGCCTCGCATCTTGGGGGAGTGGTACACAGTAACCTCTACTGCCCAATAGTATTTATGGCGACTTGGGCGGTAGAATAATAGTAGCACCCAACCAATAAGGATTTGGGGCAGCTGCCATAATGTAAGTAATATATTACGCATAGCCTTAAAAGATTAAAGAAAACAACGGAATACCTACAGCTGCCCAACCGACCATTGTGGCGAGGAAATCAAGGGGATTGCCTTCCTCATCAATAACAAACTCCTTGCAGAACTCTGCACAGAAGGTCGTAAATAGCGACAACCACCACGCCAAATCAGGCTTGCAGAATGTTAGCAAAACGAGAAATACTACTGCGCCAATCAAAGCACCAATGGTAAAGTGCTGATACTTGTCCTTGCCAATGCCATCAAGTTTGGCAAAAATCCAATTCAAAATCTTTTTCATAATCTAATAAGTTATAGTTTTTCTACATACAACCCTACCAATGCACTCAAAGGATGAGTAAGGGTTGTTCCGCTATCCCTCGTACACTTGTAGGTTTCTTCCTCCTCTACATAATACTTACCCTCGAAAATCTCCATAGGTGGCATATAAGGAATGGGGTCTGCCAATGTACCTTCGTGCTCCTTCTCAATAACCTCATACAATGAAGCGGTATTCAAACTCGGGGGATATATCTCTAAAGCTGTATGAGTCTGCCTTGCCTTCCAGAGATTACCCCCATACAGAGTGATGAATCCCACCTCTATTGTAGTGCCAACCTTATCCTCCCATCGTGGATAAAAATTCTTTACCGACAAAGCCTCATTGTTCGTGAGTGGGATTCGGTTAATCTTCCTCATTATGATAGAAGTCTCCTCCATCATATTGAGTATCTCATCGTATGTTTCAGGTCCTTCAATGTCAATGTATCCGTCTACCTCCTCGTATTCCTCGTTCTCGGAAATATCTATGGCATCACCATAGGTAACACCGTCGGCCACCTTCTTTATCAAGTGGTCTGTATCGGAAAAGGTGCGATAAAGTTCGACACCATCTTCCCTCGTTCTATAATGTTCTTTCTTTATCATATCTTTATGCGTTAAATTCGCTTGCCTTTATAATCTTTGATGCGTGGGTAGACCAGTTTGTTGCCGCTATCCAAGTGTCATAAAGAGAGTCTGGCACAACTATCTTGCAATCGGAAGGAATGTTGCCAAACACCGATGTTCCTCCAAGTGTAGGGACTGATTTTGCCACTCTAAAGTCATAAAAAGCCATTCCATAGCAGTAGCTGAACGCATAGTTACCAATGCTTGTGACTCCTTGTGGAATCACGGCGCTTGCAAGGGAATAGCAGTTGTAGGACGCATAGCTATCAATGCTTGTGACACTATCTGGAATCACTACGCTTGCAAGGG
>JAZONG010000107.1:0-2668 GCA_045654385.1 Alistipes sp. | reverse complement strand
CTTGCAAACCTCTTCGCCTGACAGGTAGTGTTCTCCATTGAGTATAGGACGGCAGAGTCCTCGAATCTGCTCAATGCCGGCATCAACCTTTGCAAGGTCGCCAAGCACCTCCCTTAAAGTTTCGTCAAATACCAAGTTCATACTATTTACCTTTTATTGTGTTGATTTTAATAAGTTTCTCCACATCGGCACGGCGGTAGTAAATCTTGCGCCCAATTGTCGAGAAGCCCAAGACGCCTCGCTCACGATAACCCTGCAACTGACGCTTTGAGAGTCCAAGAATCTCTGCTAATTCGCTATTCTCCACCCACTCCGAATTGATGCTGCACTCCTCTGCAATAGCACGAATCTGCGTTGCCGCCTTCTTGATGGAGCCGAGCAACTGCTCGTACTCACTCTTTTCAATTGCTACATATTCCATGATTCATCGTTTTTAATTTAGAGTAGGTGGCTTTTAATGGGAAGGTTTACGGATTGTACCGATTTATTAGATTTTTGTAAAAATGTGGCCTATAAATTTAAGCCACAGTCCCATTTACTCTAATATTCTGCATTTTTCCCAAGCTAATAGCGGGTGCATTCTGCATTTTTCCAAAACAAAATACCCCCGATTTTTACATTTTTCCAAAAATATTTGTTGAGGAACTTTTGGTATGAGGTACGCCACTCTATGATAATAAAGTGCTTCAATTGTGCGGAATCTATTAAACAATCACACATTCCGTACGATTGCAAGCATATTGATTTATACACTTCTCCGATTTCCCGCAAATTTTACACAAAGTTTATGCGGCATCCTATCAAATATAGTTTTCCCAAAGCAAGTATTCACGAGCTATACGGCACATTAATTTGGAGTAAAATACATCATTTCTTCACGAATCGACACATTTATCAGTTTTGCACGCAAAATCGTTTCACTTACATTTAACTTATTGCACTGATAGAGTGTGCGTTATACACTAATCCGCTGTACACTTTCCAAAGAGGGTAGTCCTTAACGGGCGACCCTTATTTTTATAAAAGAAGAATCCGAATTGCATCTATTCGTACAGCAAAAGAGTTACAACTCTATATTTAGGTTGAGGCTGAAATAGGGCGAAGAAATATTGCGTAACGATGATAAACAGTAACAAATGGTTTTATCACCAAGAACAAAAAAAGCACTCCAAACGAGCGCTTTGTGATAAAATGTTTTATCATCGTTTATCATTGGTATGCAAATTTACTTGCCGATGCAGAAAGCAGAAGTTATTGATAATAAGAGCCTTACAAAGTTGAGGCTCAAATACGGCCCAAATATTTGATAAACAGTAATAAACGATAATAGCTGATGACAAATACGACAGTATGAGCAAATATGAGGTTTTAATTTACCCATACGATTTGTATACATTTGTTAATGTAGATATATTTTGAACAGAAAGAGATGTTATAATTCTTTTATTATTCAAAATATCACTATATTTGCAATATGAATAAGCTATTAAAGGAAATAGGTGCGACTCCAATAACGACATCAATAATCGAGTCGTTGTATCCAGAATTGAAGTCGCCAAACAAGAAGGTGGCTTTGCTCGAAAAGCAGGGCTACATCATACGATTGAAGCGCGGGCTTTATGTGGTTAATTCCGAACATTCAGGCAAGACCCTTTCGACAGAGTTGATTGCCAACCATCTCTACGCACCTTCGTATATCTCGATGTCAACAGCATTGAGATATTATGGGTTAATACCAGAGGCGGTCTATATCAATCAGTCTATGACCGTTAAGCACTCTCGTAGTTTCGAGACTCCATTAGGCAACTACGACTACAAGTATATCTCACGAGAGGCATTTTCGGTGGGTGTTAGAAGTCTGCATAAGGGCAATTATGCATTCTTGATTGCCTCGCCCGAAAAGGCTTTGTGTGATTTGATTGCCAACTCCTCAAAGGTCAATCTCCGTTACCTGACTGATGTGGAGCACTATTTAGAGCTGGATATTCGTATGGATATGGATGAGTTCTACAAACTCGATGCAACCGTGTTTGAGGATTATATCAAGGTCGGCAAAAAGGCAGATTCTATTGTTACACTATTAAAGTACCTAAAGCGATGAAAAACGAGATATTTGAGAATATGTTGTCACGCTATGAGTTGGCAACTGAACAACAGAAGCGAAACGCCATTTTTGAGGTAAATCAGCAGATAATACTTGCCGGTCTATATGCGGGTGGTTTCTTTGAGTCTGCGGCATTCTATGGTGGTACCTGTTTGAGAATCTTCCACGGACTGCAGCGATTCAGCGAGGATATGGATTTTTCGTTGCTGGCACCTGATGGGAACTTCGATTTCTCAAAGTACTTTCAGCCTATCATTGATGCGTTTGCATTGGTCGGTCGAGAGGTGGAGATTACGAAGAAGGACAAGAAGAGTTTTGGCAAGGTAGAGTCGGCATTTTTAAAGGACAATACCGATGTCTACGATGTGACTTTCCAGACGGAGAAGTCAATCAAAATTAAGATTGAGGTGGATACTTGTCCTCCGCTTAACTTTACAACCGAACAGAAGTTATTGCTTCAACCACACTCTTTTCTGACTCGTTGCTTCACTCTGCCCGACTTGTTTGCCGGCAAGATGCACGCCTTGGTATATCGTGCGTGGAAGAATCGGGTTAAGGGGCGTG
>JAZONG010000106.1:0-58095 GCA_045654385.1 Alistipes sp. | reverse complement strand
GATGCCGCCACACCATTGGGTACTGCTGTCAATTTCTTCTTTTACGACAGCATCAAGATTATAATACTGCTTTTCAGCATCAGTTTTGTGATGGGTATTATCAATGCCTACTTCCCCATTGAGCGACTACGCCAATACCTCGCCACGCATAAACTCTATGGCTTGGACTACTTCTTGGCGGCTCTCTTCGGTGGTATTACTCCGTTCTGCTCCTGCTCATCTGTGCCGCTCTTTATCGGCTTTGTTAAGGGTGGTATTCCATTGGGCGTAACGCTTACATTCCTTATCGCATCTCCATTGGTCAGCGAGGTGGCTATTGCTATGTTTCTCGGCTCGTTTGGAGTAAAGGCAACGCTTATCTATGTGGTTAGCGGTACGGTGTTATCGATGATTGCAGGTTATATCTTGGGCAAAATGCGACTTGAACGCTACTTGAGTGATTGGGTAAAGAACGCACAAATACAATCCAACGCACAGAGTGAGCAATGGGAAGCAGAGAAAACGCCTTTCTTGAAGCGTTTGCCTGCTATTACAAAAGAATCTTGGGGTATTGTGCGTGGCGTATTGCTATACATTATAATTGGTATTGGAATTGGTGCCGCTATGCACGGCTATGTTCCCGAAGGATTCTTTGAACAATACCTGTCGGCTGAGAATTGGTGGGGTGTACCTTTGGCAGTTATCCTTGCAGTACCTGTGTATGCCAACCCTGCAAGTGTCGTTCCCGTCATTGAGGTATTTGTGGCTAAAGGTATTCCACTCGGAACGGCCATCGCCTTTATGATGGCTATAATCGGCTTGTCAATCCCCGAAGCCACAATGCTTAAAAAGGTTATGACTTGGCGGCTGATAGGAATCTTTTTTGGGGTGGTAACGCTACTAATTATTCTATCGGGATATCTGTTTAATTGGATTTTGTAGCACAACAAAGGGCTTACGATTAGTAAAATATAGACAATTTTACTATCTTTGCGGAGATATGAAGCGAATTGTTACCATACTGATAGCCTTTGCTACGCTTGTTTCGTGCGGTGGAACTCGCAAAAAGAGTGGTACAACACAAAGTGTTGAGCCGACCTTTTACACCTACGAGGTGGTTGCCGAATATCCCCACTCACGCACAAGTTATACGCAGGGTTTGCAGTTCGTCGATGGCGAGTTGTGGGAAGGTACGGGCGAGTATGGTCGCTCGCAGTTACTCCGCACCGACCTCGCTTCGGGCAAAGTTTTGCAAAGCAAAAAACTCTCGAAAGAGGAGTTTGGCGAGGGTATAACCGTATTGGACGACAAGATTTACCAACTCACTTGGCTCAATGGCAAGTTGCACATTTACGATAAGGCGACTTTGCGCCACCTCGCCACCCACACCTACAAAGGAGAGGGTTGGGGCTTAACCACCAATGGCGAGAAGTTGTATATGTCGGACGGCACGAACTATATTCGTGTTCTCAACCCCGAAACTTTGGCGCAGGAGCGTCGTTTCGGAGTAACTTTGCGAGGTCAGTCGTTGCAAAATCTCAACGAGTTGGAGTGGATAGATGGCAAAATTTGGGCTAATGTCTACACCACCGACCATATCGTCATTATCAACCCTGAAAATGGCGTGGTTGAGGGTGTTGCGGACCTCTCGGGCATACTTCCTGCAAGTGAGTACGACAGCCGAACAGATGTACTGAACGGCATCGCCTACGACAGTGCCACAAAGCGCATCTTCGTAACGGGTAAAAATTGGAGTAAACTTTTCGAAATTAAACTTATAGCGCAATGATTACAGCAGTAGAATTTCGCAGATATCTGCATCGCCACCCCGAACTCTCGTTCGAGGAGGTGCAGACCGCACAATATATCGAGCAGTGCCTCGCAGAGGCGGGTATTTCCCACTCACGCATAGCCAAGACGGGCGTTTTGGCGAAGATTGAGGGTAGGGGCGATCTCTCGAAAGCGGTAGTTTTGCGTGCCGACATCGACGCTCTCCCCGTAGAGGAGCAGACGGGCTTGGAGTATGCCTCGGAGCATAAAGGTGTAATGCACGCCTGTGGCCACGATATCCACGCAGCGGTGTTGTATGGAGTACTGCTTCGCCTTGCCGAGAAGCGAGATTTCGAAGGTACCGTTTTCGGTATTTTCCAGCCCGGTGAGGAGTGCAATCCTGGTGGAGCATCGATGGTCTTAGCCGAAGAGCCATTTGCCGATTACGATGTTGTTGCCGTAATTGGCGAGCACACCGACAGCGGCTTGGAGGTTGGCGAATTGGGCTTCTGCAAGGGCGAATTTATGGCTGCCAGCGACGAGTTGCGCTTCTGGGTGCGTGGTAAAGGTGGTCACGCTGCTATGCGTCAAAATTTGAACGACACGGTAGTTGCAGCAGCACACCTTATAACAATGCTAAACGCTGTAAATGACGAGAACACAGTGCTTTCGATTGGCAAAATCGTAGCCGACGGAGCAACAAATGTGATACCTGACGAGGTCTATATGGAGGGTACTTTCCGCTGTTTCAGCGAGGAGCATCGTCGCACCGTTTGGCACATTATCGAGGCGGCAGCGCAGTCGGTAGATGCGAAGTTCGGCACATCGACCGAGGTCGATATAAATCACGGCTATCCTGCCGTAGTGAGCGACGAGAAGTTGGTCGATAAAGCCGTTGCTCTCGCCACCGAAAAGGGCATTGCAGTAAAGATGTTGCCAAAGCGCTACACAGCCGAGGATTTTGGTTACTACTGCGTAGCGTATCCGTCGTTGTTCTACCGCCTTGGTGTCGGCACATCGGCTGGTCGCAGCCATACCTCGACCTTCGCCCCAAGCGAGGATGCAATCGAGGTAGGTATCAACTTCATGGAGAAGTTAGCAAAGAGGTTATAATTGAGAGATGAGAGGAAAGACAAAGCGAACTAACAAGAAAGGTAAGAAATTAGGATTTCAGGACCGTGCGGGCTTTATCGTGAATATGTTTCGTGAAATGCCCGAGAAGCGATTTACGCTAAAAGCATTAGCTGCCGCATCGGGCGGTGCAGATCGTGATGGTCGCAACCTTACAAAACATATCCTCGACACCCTGCTCGAACAGGGTTTTATCGAGGACGAGGGCAGGGGTAAATACCACCTCAGCCGTAGTCGTATGCCTCGCTACGAGGGCGTAGTCGATATGGCAGCTTCGGGTGCGATGTATGTGCAGTGCGAGGAGCTCGACAGCGATGTATTTGTGCATCAGCGCAACACTCGCAACGCCTTGAATGGCGACCGAGTTGAGGTTATCGTAACCCACACCTCACGCAATGGAGCAAAGGAGGGCGAGATTGCCAAGGTTTTGGAGCGCTCACCTCGCTGCTATGCAGGTCGTGTGGACTTAACCCACAAGACCATCGCCTTGGTTATTCCGGACTCCCGAAAGATGCCGGTCGAGATTGCCCTATCACGCAAAAAATATCCAAATCTCAAACAAGATGACAAGGTTGCCGTGCGCATTACAGAGTGGCGTGATGGCGACCGCCTGCCTCAGGGCGAATTGGTAGATATTTTGGGTGCTGCGGGCGATAACGACGCCGAGATGCACGCTATCTTGCTCGAATATAACCTTCCATACCGCTTCGAGGAGCAGGTGGAGAAGGCTGCAAATGCCATCGACGGCCGCATCACCGAGCGAGATATTGCCGAGCGCCGAGATATGCGCAAGGTAACGACCTTGACCATAGATCCTGCCGATGCAAAGGACTTCGACGATGCACTCTCGATACAAAAAATTAGCGAGGGAAAGTACGAGGTTGGCGTTCATATTGCCGATGTTACGCACTATGTGCGTCCCGACTCGACAATCGATGACGAAGCAATCGAGCGAGGCACTTCGGTATATCTCGTAGATAGAACTATTCCGATGTTGCCGGAGCGACTCTGCAACGACCTCTGCTCGCTTAGGCCACACGAGGACAAACTCGCCTTTTCGGCCATATTCCACATTGACGAAAAGGGTAAAATATCGCAGGAGTGGTTTGGCCGTACCATAATTCACTCCGACCGTCGCTTCACCTACGAGGAGGCGCAAGCGGTAATCGAAACGGGCGATGGAGATTTCAAGGAGGAGGTTCTGACACTTCACAACCTTGCACAAACTCTCCGCAAGGAGCGCTACCGCAAGGGCGCAATAGCCTTCGACCGTCGTGAGGCAAAATTCCACCTCGACGAGAAGGGGCACCCTACGGGTGTATATTTCAAGGTGCAGAAGGAGGCCAACCAACTGATCGAGGAGTTTATGCTTCTGGCAAACCGTCGTGTGGCGGAGTTCTGCGCACGAGCGCACGGCAAAGAGCGCACAATGGTATTCCGTGTGCACGATAGACCAAACAGCGACAAGTTCGAGCGCTTCCGTTCGTTTATTCTCCGCTTCGGCCACATCTTCAAGTCGTCAATCGATAAGGGCGATGCCGCAGCCAAGGAGTTGAATAAGTTGCTCGCCTCGATTAAGGGCAAGGCGGAGGAGAATGTCGTTTCGACACTCGCCATTCGCTCGATGGCCAAGGCGGTCTATACCACCGACAACATTGGCCACTACGGCTTGGCATTCCCATACTACACCCACTTCACATCGCCTATCCGACGCTATCCCGATATGATGGTGCATCGCTTGTTGCAGCGCTACCTCGACGGCAAGCGCTCGGCCGACAAGGATATGCACGAGGCGTTGTGCGTGCGTTGCTCGGAGCGTGAGGTTATCGCAGCCGAGGCGGAGCGTGCCTCGATAAAGTACAAGATGGTCGAGTTTATGGCGGATCGTATTGGTGAAGAGTTCGATGGCCAGGTGTCGGGTTTGAGCGAGTGGGGCGTATTTGTGGAGTTGGAGAACTCGATTGTCGAGGGAATGATTCTGATGCGAGATATTCCGGGCGACTTCTACCAATTCGACGAGGAGCGCTACGAGGTCTATGGCCACTCTACGGGGCAGGTGTTTACAATCGGCAACAAGGTGCGCATCCGAGTAAAGAGCGCCGACCTACGCCGACGACTCTTAGACTTCGAATTTGTAAAGAGGTATTAAAATCAGATATTATGATAAAAGCACAGTCATTTCGACTGTGCTTTTTATTTTTTAGGTGGTAAGCAGCATCTATCTTAGTATGTAACCTTACCTGTTTTTACATCATAGTAGGCTTTCTTTACGAGCAATTCGCCCTTTGCTATCTTCTCCGCCACGTGAGGATAAGCAATGATGCGCTCAACCTGAACCTCTGTATGATGATGAATTGCGGCGTCAAGGCAATCCATCTTGCCGACATAGTCGCTAACATCGTTACGGATAGTGCCGAGAAGGTGTCCGATATTTCCGTGCTCCTCCTCTCCGTCAGAGATAGCACCTGTAACTCCACCGCAAGAGCCGTGTCCGAGTACAAGCAAGAGTTTTACTCCGAGGTGCTCGATTGCATAATCTACGCTTCCCATAACCATCTCGCTGTTTACATTGTTTCCGGCGGTACGGATAACAAATATATCACCGATTCCCTGATCGAAAAGCAACTCCACAGGTACACGAGAGTCCGAACAACCTACCACAGCTGCAAATGGGGCCTGATGAGGCGCCGTCTCTCCTACTCTATCCATATCCCCGTGCGGATGGATGCACTTTTCATTCACATAGCGTTCATTTCCCGCTATCAACTCTGCCAACACCTCCTCCGGTGTTGATGGTACAGATACCGACTGGCTCTTACACATTGTGAAGGTCATCACCACAAAGGTAAGACCTATCAAGTTTAGGAATAGTCTTTTATTCATTATTTTTGTTTTACAGATATTGTTGCTCTATCAGGAGCGACAAAAGTAGTAAAAATATCGGCGCAATGTACCGCAAGTGGCGATTTTATTCGATTTCGCCCCGTACTATATGATTGCTCCGATGATTGTACCCTGCGACACAAATCGAGTCGGTTGAAGTCTTGTCGCAATTCCCTTGTGGATGGTGATGCTCGACTCTCGCTTTATATCCATATAGTGGCCCGCCTGATCGAGAATACGAATGGAGAAGCCAGAACTATACTCTCGTGCCGGCACTACAACATATATCTTAACCGGCTCGGTGGTAGAGAGTAAGCGCTCTGCTTTGGCCTTGACGGTACGATTTGCCTTTATCTCCGGTGCTATCGGAGTGAGGGTTGCCGAAGTGTAGTCTATCTCGAAGGCACCCGACACCTGCTCTCTATTATTGCCCGAAAACTCCACTCTCTTAATCAAGTGGGATCCGTGCTCCAAGACCGACTCCTCGGCTAACAGCAACTGAATACACACTGCTCCCATAAGGTGCTGCATAGTGGTTTTACCATTTTTCTCCGCTAATACCGCCGCCATAGGCAAGGTGTTTGTAGCAAACTTATCGGTTGCAGCCTCCTGTGTTGCAGGGAGGGTTATAGTAGTGGCATCGGTATAGAATTGTGCCGGATAGAGGAGGTTGCAAGGGTAACTCAAATCGCCCTCGAAAGAGAACTGCGCCTGCCCCGCATCTTCGGCACTGATGCGAGCCTCCGAAGAACTCTTGCCATTGGCTGCAAGGCGATCTCCCTCACTCCAAACCAAACTCCAAACGCCATTGTTAAACATTCCGAGCGATGTACGAGGATTGCTTGTCGCAATAGTGAGTGTGGTGGTTTTCTGTGCCACTTCACCCTCAAACTCCTCGACGGCACATCCACAAAATGCGAGTGTCGCAACCAACAGTAAAAGTCTTGTACTCTTCATTATAAAGTCTTGTTAAATTTAACCCTTACAACAACCGGGAAGTGATCCGAAAATTGAACCTTGTCATCAACCTCATACGACACCACCTCAACCTGCGGCGATACTAATATATTATCTATACGCAACAGCCCGTAGAGGGTGTTATAGGTGTAAGCAAATCCGTTTGCCATCTTCGAGAAAGTATCCTCCACCCCCTTTGTTATGGTGTTATAGGTGTAGGAGAGTGGAACATCGTTGAAGTCGCCACAAACAATAGTCGTATAGGGCGAAGTACCCAAAAATTGGGCTACTGCCTCGGCCTGCTCTGCTCGTTTGCAATTATTCTCGACAAGGCGTGCCACGATGCTTCGAAGTCGCTCCTCACGCTCGCTGTCTACAAGGTACTGATGTCCCTCGATAAAGTGGGTATCCTCGGGGCGAATTGAGGTCGATTGCAGATGCAGAGCCACAACCCTCACAGTGTCATCCTTCACCCTCAAATCGGCCCAAACACCATTGCGACGATGCACCCCTTTTATCTCTCCGCTACGGATAATTCTATATCGAGTAAATATCTGATTACCAACACCGTCGCCATCTCGCTTGGTGGTGTTGTACTTATCGCACAAAACCTCCAAATTCGACAAATCGACCATCTCCTGCAAGCAGAGAATATCGGGGTTATTTTTTGCAATATATGCCGGCAACTCCTCGGCCTTACCCTCCAATACATTGTAGGTCATAACCTTCGTAAAGTGTCGCTCGACAAAGGAGGTGTCGTACTTGCGGTCGAGTTCGAACTTGTAGTAGCGTGGAAGGTAGAACAAACCGACAACCACCACTACCATCATTGTCGCTGCACGATACCAGCGCCAGCGCACCATCCAATAGAACATTGTAACAATGTCGAGCAGGTATATTATAGGCGCTCCGAGCGCTACAATCGACAAAACACCACTCTTAACGGGTGAGATATATTGGCAGATAATCGCTATTACAGAGGCTGCAATCAGCACCAACATCAACACCGAAACCACCACATCGAGAAGAATTAGAGCGAACTCCTTGCCGCTGTAACTCTTTCGTTGGCGCCTTCTCTTTCGGCTAATGCTGTTTGAATAGTACTCTGCCATAACAAGCCTCGTTTAGAAGAATATCTTTCGCTGCTTGCGCCACCAGAACAACAAAACCAAGCCCCACAACATTCCTCCCACATGGGCAAAGTGTGCAATGCCTGTATTTACCCCCGACCAGCCGAGTATAATCTCCAATACGGCATAGCCCAAAACAAACCATTTGGCCTTGATAGGGAATGGCAGCGGCATTATATATATCATATTGTTGGGGTGCATAACACCAAACGCCAACAACAAGCCCATAACCGCACCCGAAGCGCCCACCACACGGAAGTAGATGTCGCCCGTAAGCGCAGCAACAGCAATCTGAAACAACGCTGCACCGATACCACAAATCATATAGTAGGTCAAAAATCTCTTCGAGCCGAGTTCGTACTCCAAAGTACGACCAAACATCCATAGTGCAAACATATTTCCGAAGAGGTGTCCGAAACCTCCGTGCAGGAACATATATGTTACGAATTGGTAACTATGGAAGTGTGGCGAGCCGATCCAAAAGAGTTGAAGATACTCCGAAAAGAGATGGTTTACGGCAGGTATCAACGCCATCGCCAAGTAGATTACACAGTTGGCAATTATAAGGTTTTGCACCACAGGGGGTGTCTTGAAATATGGATTCATAGCCGATTACTCTAACATATTCTTAATATCCGACGCTCCGTAAGAGGTCATTATGCGCTTGCCTCCCGGAGTGTAACTCTCGCCTGCGGCAAGTATTTGCAGGGTCAATCGCTCGGCATCCTCCTGCGAGAAGTTTACCTTTCCGACCGCTGCACTATGCGCCAAAGTCTGCGCCAACATACTGCGACGCATCTCTACGGCCGATTGTGGCAACTTCAAACTCTGCACCAAATCATAGACCGCCCTGTCGAGTTGCTCGGTGCGCACATCAGCTGGGATACCGAATACCTCGACCGTATTGTTACCTTGTGCCTTGATATCGAATCCGAGCGAAGCCATATCCACCGAGTACTCCTCCAAGAGATCATACTCCTCTTCGGTAAGGGTGAGCAACTCGGGGAACAACAGTTGCTGCGACACCGAATTACCGCTCTGCAACGAAGCCATATAGTGGTTGTAGAGCAATCGCTCGTGGGCTCTGCCCAAATCTACCACCACCATCTTCGAGGCAAAGGTTGCTACGCCATAGCGACCACAACAAAGCGACACACTCTGCGGCTCCTCCTGACTCTCAATCTCCAAGCCCAACGACTGCTCCTCGCCCTCGCCCGACTCGAAGTAGTCAAACTCTGCATCTGTCGCCTTCGGCATAGAGCCAAAATCGATTGAAGAGGCCAAATCGAAGCCTCCCGATACGGAAGGTATCGACGACCAATCGCCGCCCGAACTGTGAACCTCGCTCGCACCCGAGCCGTACATATCGGCAAATGGGTTGTAGTTGATTTTGGTGATTGCAGGCGGCTCGGCATAACTTACACCTTGGGTTGCAACGGGAATATCGACTATCTCCTCCGACTCGAAGTCAATTAACGGCATTGCACCATTCTTGGCAAGTGCTTCACGCACCGCAGCATTCAAAATCTGCCATATAGCCTCGTTGTCGGCGAACTTAACTTCGGTCTTCTGGGCGTGGCAGTTCACATCCACACGCTCGGCCTCGACCGTAAGATAGAGGAAGAATGTAGGATAACCCTTCTCCGGAATAAGTTTCTCGTAAGCCTTCGCCACCGCCTTATTGAGGTACGGCGAACGGAAGAAACGACCATTAACGAACATATACTGCTCGCTCGAATTGTTGCGTGCCGTCTCGGGACGACCGACATATCCCTTAACCGAGGCAATGGTTGTCTCGACATCCACCTCCAAAAGGTTACGCCTTGTAGCATTGCCCATAATGCCCACGATGCGCTCTACGAGCGACGATTCAGGCAACGAATATATCGGAGCGCTATTATTCAAGAGCGTGCAAGCAACCTCAGGGTGGCAAAGTGCCACACGACGAAATTCACGCTTTATATCTGACGAAAGCGACGACTCCTTGCTGTTGATAAACTTACGACGAGCAGGGGTGTTGTAGAAGAGGTTACGCACCAAAAATTGCGAACCTACCTCCGCAGCCACAGGGGTTTGCGACACAAACTCTCCACCATTGATGATAGTCTGCGTACCCACCTCGCTATCGGCCTGACGAGTGATAAGTTCCACCTGCGACACCGCCGAAATCGAAGAGAGTGCCTCACCTCTAAAACCGAAGGTGTGCAAGGCGTAGATGTCGTCGAGCGAAGCAATTTTACTTGTTGCGTGGCACTCGAAAGCCATTCGGGCATCCACGGGCGACATTCCTCGGCCATTGTCGATAATCTGCACAAGGTCTCGACCGCCATTTACGAAGTTTACGGTAACCTCCGTAGCCCCCGCATCTATGGCGTTCTCCATCATCTCCTTCACCACCGATGAAGGGGATTCGACAACCTCGCCGGCCTTAATCTGGTTGGCAACTATTTCGGGTAGTAACTTAATGCAATCTGCCACCTTTCTACTCCTCTTTATAATCGTTTGGTACTATCGTAATCGGTGTGTATGGATTAAACTCCTCCAACTCCTGTTGCGCACGCTCCTCAGGCGTTGTGCGAGCCGTCGAAAAGGCCTCAACAATGCGTGGATAGAGCATATAGACGATAATCACCGCCAATGCCAAAAGCATCATAATCACCATCGAAGGGGCTTTACGACCACCCTCGTTGCCTCGTGCTGCCCTTCTCGCCTCACGCTGAGTGCGGATATACTGTCCGGGTGTGTACTCCTGTCCCTCCTGCTCGCACGATGTTCCGTGCAACTCCCTACGGCGCTGCTCACGACGCTCCTTCTCGGGGTCGTAGTACCTCGGAATGTAACGAAACTTATTGGCGTGCTTCTTTACCGGCGAAAAGAGTCCCATAGACTAAATTTATCTAAAAAAGTTCTTCATTCTCTCGAAGATATTCTGGTTTTCTACGCTCTCCGCCTCCTTGAAGTGAGGTTTGTCGGCAAGTTTCTTCACCAACTCCTTCTCCTCGGAAGTGAGCGATGTAGGGATAGTAATATCCACCACAACCATAATATCGCCACGACCATAGCCGTTTACATCTGGTAAACCCTTGCCTCGCAGGCGCAACACCTTACCGGCGTGTGTACCCGGTACAATTTTAATCTTAGCCTTGCCCTCGATGGTCGGCACCTCGACCTCTCCACCGAGAATTGCAGTTGTAACGGTAATGTTGAGGTTGTGGATGAGGTTGTTGCCATCACGCAAGAGCTCTGCGTTATGCTCCTCCTCGATAACCACAATCAAATCGCCATTGACACCTCCACGGCGTGCAGCATTACCCTTGCCCGAAACGGTCAAAGCCATACCCTCGCCAACACCGGCCGGTACCTTAATCTCGATAACCTCCGAGTCACGAACTACGCCCTCACCACCGCACTTATCGCACTTGGCAGTGATGATTTTACCCTCACCACCACAAGTCGGGCAGACCGACTGCGACTGCATACGACCAAAGAAGGTATTCTGCACCGTTACCACATAGCCCGAGCCGTTACACTGCGAACAGGTCGAGAACGAGGAACTATCCTTCGCTCCGTGACCGCCACACTTGTCGCAAGCGATATACTTGTTAACCTTAATCTTCTTGGTTGTACCCTCGGCAATCTCGGCAAGCGTCAGTTTGATGCGCACACGAATATCTGAACCACGATTTACCGAGCGGCCACCACCACGAGAACCACCAAAACCGCCGCCAAAGTGTCCTCCGAAGATGTCGCCAAACTGCGAGAAGATATCCTCCATCGAGAAGCCACCGCCGAAGCCACCACCAAAGCCTCCTGCTCCGCCCGCAGCACCCGACATACCTGCGTGACCAAATCGGTCATAGCGGGCACGCTTCTCCTCATTCGACAACACATCGTAAGCCTCGGCCGCCTCTTTGAACTTCTCCTCAGCCTCCTTATCACCCGGATTTTTGTCGGGGTGATACTTGATGGCTGCCTTGCGGTAGGCCTTTTTTATCTCATCAGCATTAGCGTTCTTCTCGACGCCCAACACCTCATAGTAATCTCTCTTCTCTGCCATAGTTTTACTCTCCTACTACAACCTTTGTGTAGCGCAATACCTGCTCACCCTGCTTGTAGCCACGCTGTATAACATCGATAACCTTGCCCGACTTCTCCTCACCCGCAGCAAAACGGGCTACGGCCTCGTGCAAATCGGGGTTGAACTCGGCATCGAGAGCCTCAATCTCCACTACGCCCTTCTGACGCATAATATCGACGAACTTGTTGTAGATGAGCTTCTCGCCCTCACGCAAAGCGGCAATGTCCTCACTCTTCTCCGAAGCAGCAATAGCACGCTCCATATCGTCAAGCACAGGCAACACAGCCTTCCAAACATCGCTGCCACCCGACTCGATAAGCGCCATCTTCTCACGCAAAGTACGCTTGCGGAAATTGTCGAACTCCGCCTGCAAACGGATATATTTATCACGCCAATCCACCTCCTCGGTTTTTGGTGCCTCCTCCTTCTCGCTCTGCGGCTCCTCTGCCACAGTGTCAGCACCCTGCGCCTGCTCCTCTGCCATATTGGCACAAGGCTCACCCTCACAATTTGGGTAGCCCTCGCCCTCTACAAAGCCCTCACGCTCCTCAACTGTCTGATTTTCTGATGTTTTAGTTGTCATATTTCTTAATTTTATTGTTCTCTGTAATTGTGTTAGCACAAAAGATGTACCGTTCCGAATTCGACCCATCTCCGTTAGAAGAGGTTGTCATACATCGACTGGCTCTTGTCGTACTTCAAGTCGGCAAGCGACGATGCCTTCACGCCGATATTGAAACTCCAACTCTTATGCGTTCCGAACGGAATCCACACAAACGACATCTGCCAACAGTGCAGATCTCGGGTTATGGATACCGAGGTGGTCGTCAGCTTTCTGTTCTGTATATCAAATCCCGAAGTGAAGGTGATACCCGTCTTTGGCGTCAGGTTCACACTACCATTGAAACCAATCGTCTGCGACACATTCCGCTTGAAGCCCGTCGTTCCGTTGTTCACATAGGAGATGCTGTAACTGATGACATAGTTGAATCCCAAGTTCCACGGTATCGAGAAGTCGTAGTACGAACTTGCCATATAGTGCCTTCGTAGCGAAGGATCCATCATACCATACGGATCGGAGAAAGGATTAAAGTACTCCGGCGGTATGGAGTTGATGTCGTTTGCCGCAGGGGTTGATTTGTCTTGTCGTGATTTGAATGTATAACCGAAACTCCAACCCGTACTTGTAATACGGCCCAAAATACCTCGCTTAATCATCAACTGGTTGTAGCGCTTACCCTGTGGTGTAACCTCGTAAGGGTCGAGCGTGAACGAGAGGTTCAAACCAAAGTTGCCATAGATGGTGGTACGGAACGAAATCGGCAGGTTCGACAATCCCATCGAATCGGCCAAGAAGTTGTACGAACCACTGATACGCAACTCGTCAATCAACTTAATCTTCTTCACTCCCGAAGTATCTCGCTTCGACAAAACCTTCATTTCGAGCGACTGCGAGAGCGAGAAGTTGAGGTTTGCCTGCTGACCTGCGCCCGGCACACCATACGGCTGGTTCGAGTATGGCGAGTAGACCTTGTAATTACCAAGCGAGTCGGTCTGCACGGTGTTGTAGTAGCCATACTTTTGCTTGCTGAAATCAGGCGCATACGAGAAGCCCACCTGCGGAGTTATGGTATGACGCACAGCCTGCACCTTCGCAGTCTTCTTCTTCATCTGCCACATACCGTAGATTGTGGTATTTGCCGATACCGAAGCGTTGTAGTTGTAGATACGGAAGAAACCATACTCCGGATCGAGTGTCTCTACCGCATTTATCTCCGGATTCCACACCTGATTTTGGCGTGAGAAGTACCAACGCTCCGAGTAGTTGAACGATGGCGAAATGTTGATATACTTGAAGAGGTTTATCGAGGTCGATATTGGCAATGTATGCTCCACACCGTTGCGCATATTCTTCAAGGTCTGCATCGTGAAGAGATCCTTCTCGGCAGATGTTACCGAGTTGGTCAGCTTTGCCGAGTAGGTAAAACCGATCTTCTCGTACCAGCGCTGCTTGCCCATCGCATCCTTACGCTTGAATGGATAGACACGAGCCACATTGAACGAGATATTTGGCAAAGTAACCGACAACTGTCGTGTCTGCGAGTTCTGCGACACGGAGAGGTTCATCGAGAGTGAGAATGGTGTGCCCGCCCAACTCTTCGAGTATGAAATAGTAGAGTTGGTCTGCGTAGCCAAGATGTCATTCAATGTAGTTGCCGAGTACTTCGAGTATCCACTCGACGAGAGGTTCACCGAAGCGGAGAATGTCGAGCCCGGATTTGCCTTCGGATCCTGCGTGTGTGTCCAAACGAACTTAAAGTTGTTCTGCTTGATATAGTCAGCCTCACCCTTATCTCCCGTCTTAATCGAAGAGAAGTCGAAGTCTACATTTCCTTGGAACTTGTATCGCTTGGCGTAGCGTGAAGAGGCGCTCACCTCCCACGAACCGAGCGTATAGATACCTCCCGTAAGGGCGAGGTCCATATGCTTGTTGATGATGAAGTAGTAGCCCAAACCACGAATAAAGAAGCCTCGTGAGGCATCCTCACCATACGACGGCATCAGCAATCCCGACTTCGGGCCGAGGTTGATTGGGAAGAAGCCCTCCGGAATACAAGCAAAGTAGATCGGTACATCCTCCATAACGAGGTATGCAGGGCCTGTGATAATCTTCTTGCCCGGAATAACCTTCGCCTTGGTCATTGCGAGGTAGAAGTGCGGATGGTCGGTATGCTCACAAGTGGTATACTTACCCTGGCGGATGTTGATTGAGTTGTCAGGCATCTTCTTAATCTGACCGCCAACCAACCAGCCATCACCCTCCTTGGTCGCCACACCCTGAATAAAGGCCTTCTTCGAGCCAAAGTTGTAGGTGATTGTATCCATCGTATACGACGAGCCGCCCTCGTTGAATACGGGGTGAGTATTCTTCTTCTCGCCACCCGTAGTATCGACCTTTCCGTAGGCATATATCTCCTTGGTCGCCATATCAATCTGCATATAGTCGGCTTGGAGTCCCATATTCTCGTACTTCACATCGCCCTGATTGTAGATGTAAACCTTCTTGTTGAGTACATCGTAGTGGAGCGAGTCGGTATTCTTACCCGAGATAATCTGCTCGATTGGAGTGCCACTCTTCTTTTTGCGGGCGGTGGTATCTCTCTGCGAGAGAGCCTTTGCAGCAACAGAATCACGACCGGCAAGGCTGTCGGCAATAGCAAGCGTATCACGCAATCTCGGCTTCGGAAGAAGTGAGTCGCTCAATCGTCGTACTCGTCTTGTTCGGCGCTGAGCCAAGAGCGCCTGCTTGGCGCTGTCGGGCGCAACAGGTGCTACGATAGGCGCAAGCGAATCGCTCTTTTGTGCACCATTAGAGTGCTGCTCCGAGAGAGGTCTTGGAGTAGCCGATACGAGCACAATGTGAGCCATCGCCAAAGCGATTACCAGCAAAACGAGATATTTCAGCCTAAAATGTTTCAAAAATTCCAAAATTTTTCGTACCTTTGCCGACAAGTCGGCAAAAACGCCTAAAAAGCCTCCCCCTACGCACGGGCACGCGTTTTTTCGGCGGGTAAAGATAGTAAAAAAAGTCTATATGACAAACTTTGTGACCACCTTTCGACTATTATGCCCCCTTTTGGCACTGTTTGCTCTGTCAATTCCTTACAACGGATTTGGCGCAGAAAATGTTGCGGAGGGTGTAAAAGTTGTTGTGATTGATGCCGGACACGGAGGCTCTCGCTTCCCCGGTGCTACCTATGGCAACATCGCCGAGAAGGATATAAATCTGCAAGTGGCACTCAAAGTTGGTGCTCTCATCGAGAAGAATTTGCCGGGTATAAAAGTTGTCTACACCCGCAAGACCGATAAGCACTTTTCAACCGTTCTTGCCGAGGATCTGCAAACTCGTGCAGATATTGCGCACTTTGGCAGTGGCGACCTCTTTATCTCTATCCACTCCAACGCCCACCGCAACAGCGAGGTGCGAGGAGTCGAAACGCTGATTATGGGTGAGAGCAGCCGAGAGCAGCGTGCAAATCAGAATGCACTCTACCTCAACAATCAGGACGAGTTGCTCGATATGTCGGATCAGCAGACCGCCGCAATCGTGCGTGCCTACATCCAAAACTTACAATTTACATACGGCGAGTACAGCGAGATGATGGCTCGACTCATTCAGGAGGAGTATGCAAAGCTCGGTTATCCGAACCGAGGTGTACGCCGTCAGCCGTTGAAGGTTTTGTATGCGACCGATATGCCGAGCGTACTTACCGAGATTGGCTTTATGTCGAACCCCGAGGATTTGAAACATATAACATCCGAAAAGGGACAAAAGGAGATTGCGGGTGCAATTTTCCGTGCCGTGAAGCAATATGTTGATAATGTGCGCCGTTCATTGCTCCTCGACGGGGCTGCCGAGCAGGCGCAGAAGCAGGTGAAGGCTCAACCAAAGCCAAAATCGCAACCTGCACCGCAGACCACCGTAAAGCCTGTTCAGCCGGCATCGCAGAGCGCTGCGACCGCCACAACAAAGCGCTTTGCAATTCAGTTGATGGCGAGTGTAAAGGCTATACCTACCGACCACCACGAGCTGAAAAGTTACCGAGGTAAGGCGTGGATTTTGGAGGGAACAAGTGCGCTCAAATATAAGTACTGCTATGGCGATTTTGCCGATAAGGCGACAGCCCAGCAGCACATCGAGCAGGTGCGCAAGGAGTTTCCTCAGGCATTTATCATAACCTTCGACAAGCAATCAAACTAAACTCATACTTATGAAAAAGTTGATCGTCATATCGAGCGCACTCTTGCTTGCAACCGCAGCAGCCGCACAGCCCAAGTACCAAAGGGTTGATAAGGGTGATTTTATAGAGATTACCCAACAGGGAGGCTTGACGCTTGGTTACAACCAAAATTCAGGTGTTAAAATTTTGGAGGTAGAGGGCTTTGCGTTCAAGGATTTGAACCGCAACGGCAAACTCGACAAATACGAAGATTGGAGACTCTCATCTGAGGAGCGTGCCAAGGATTTGGCTTCGCAACTCTCGTTGGAGGAGATTGCAGGATTGATGCTCTACTCATCGCATCAGGATCTTCCTGCCGGCGAAAGCGGCAAAAAGCGAGGCACCTATAACGGTAAGGTTTTCAGTCAGTCTTACGCCTCACCAGAGGATTTGACCGACCAGCAGATCAAGTTTATAGTAGAGGATAAGGTACGCCACATCCTCATCACAAAGGTACAAAGCCCATATATAGCAGCCGAGTGGAACAACAAGGTGCAGGCCTTGTGCGAGGGGCTCGACCACGGTATTCCTGCCAACAACTCATCAGACCCACGCCACGGACTTATCGCCGACGACGAGTTTAATGCTGGTAGTGGTGGTAAAATTTCGGTTTGGCCAGGTTTACTCGGTATGGCAGCAACCTTCGACCCCGCCGTAGCGTTACGCTTTGGCGAGGTGGCCTCAACCGAGTACCGCTACTTGGGTATGGCAACCGCTCTCTCGCCACAAATCGACCTCGCCACCGAGCCTCGTTGGCGACGAGCTATGGCTACATTTGGCGAGGGCTCGAAGCTCGCTACCGACATCGCTCGAGCCTACACCGATGGCTTCCAGACATCGAAAGGCGAGGATGCTCGTGAGGGTGCGTGGGGCGTAAATAGCGTAAATGCAATGGTGAAGCACTGGCCGGGTGGTGGCACAGGCGAGGCGGGTCGTGATGCCCACTTCTCGTTCGGAAAGTATGCCGTTTATCCTGGAAACAACTTCGAGGAGCATCTCCTTCCATTCACCGAAGGAGCTTTCAAACTTGAGGGTGGCACGACTCAGGCTTCGGCAGTAATGCCTTACTACACCATCTCGTACAACCAAGACCCTTCGGGCAAGAATGTTGCTAACGGATATAGCGAGTGGATTATCAAAGATTTGCTTCGCACAAAATACAACTATCAAGGCGTGGTTTGCACTGATTGGGGTATCGTAAACGAGTACGCAAACTTACACCGCAACACAGGTAAGCCTTGGGGCTTGGAGTCGATGCCTGCGGCAGAGCGCTACCTCCAAGTGTTGATGGTTGGTGTGGATCAGTATGGCGGTGTGAATACCACCAAGCACATTATCGAGGCCTACGAACTCGGCAAGCAGAAGTATGGCGAGAAGGCTATTCGTACCCGATTTGAGGAGTCAGCACAGCGACTTTTGATGAACATCTTCCGCACAGGACTCTTCGAAAACGCCTATCTCGAGCCCGCTAAGAGTCAATCGGTGGTCGGTTGCATGGAGTTTATGGCGGAGGGTTTTGCTGCACAACTGAAGTCGGTGATTATGTTGAAAAACCACGCTCAAACACTTCCACTCAAGGGCCGCTTGAAAGTATATCTTCCAAAGCGTACCTACAAGGGTGTTTATAGCCAGTGGAGCGACCGCATCAAGGGTGAGCCTTTCGAGAGCTACGGCATCAGCCCCAACCTTGTACGCAAATACTTTGATGTTGTGGAGAGCCCTGCCGAGGCGGATGTTGCACTCGTCTTTATCAAAGCTCCGACCGTAGATCGTGGCCACCACATCGCAGATATCGAAAAGGGTGGAAATGGTTACACCCCTATCTCGTTGCAGTATGGCGACTACACCGCAAAATATGCCCGCAAGCATAGCATTGCAGGTGGCGATCCAAAGGAGAACTTCACAAATCGCTCGTATCGAGGCAAGACGGTTAGTTCGTTCAACAGAGTTGAAATGGATGTGGTGCTCGAAACCCGCAAGGCCATGGGCAATAAGCCTGTAATCGTGGCGATTGCTGGCGAGCGTCCGATGTGCTTCCACGAGATTGAGGGGGCAGCAGACGCTATTCTCATAGGCTTCGAGGTACAAAATCAGGCATTTATGGAGATTATCGTCGGTAATAGCGAGCCGCAGGGCTTACTTCCAATGCAGATGCCGAAGAATATGCACACGGTCGAGGAGCAGAAAGAAGATCTACCTTTCGATATGAAGTGTTACAAGGATGCTGACGGCAATATTTACGACTATGCCTTTGGTTTAAATTGGAGTGGAGTGATTAAAGATTGGCGTACTGAGAAGTATGCACCTAAAAAGAGATAATTTTAACAGAAAATAGAGATGAAAAAAGAGGTAAAAATTGGAATTTACGCAGTAGTGATACTGCTTTGCGCTTGGGCCGGTATCCGCTTTTTGAGCGGACTCGATGTATTTGGCCGCAGTCGCACCTATATCGCTCACTACGAGCAGGTAAATGGCTTGCAGGATGCCGCAGCCGTAGTTATCAACGGAGTGAAAGTTGGTCAGGTTACCGGCGTGGAAATCAATCTCGAAAAGGGAGGTGTTGATGTAAATCTTTCGATTGACAACAAGTTCGACATCCCGACCGACTCTCGTGCAATGATGTTCAGTGCTGGTTTGATGGGCGGAAAGTCTATCGAGATTAAGATGGGCGAGGCGAAGGAGTATTTGGCAAGTGGCGACGCCATCCAGACCGGCGTAACACTCGATATGTTCGACACCCTCGCTAACGAGTTGGGCGACATCAAGGTTAAGGTTGCAGATTTGCTCGACAACCTCAACCAGACAATCGAGGGTGTAGACTCTTTGGTGGACAACAACTCGAAAAACTTGACCAAGACTATCGCAAGCCTCAATGCAGTTATGGCCGACTTGAAGAAGTCGAACATCATCGGCAACATAGATGGTTTCTGCGCTACACTCAACCAGAATGGCGCAAAGTTGGATAGCATAATCAGCGATATTAACTCTGTAACCAAGTCGCTCAACGAGCAGAATAGTGGCGAGAAGTTGGCGCAGGCTATCAACGAAGTAAATACACTCTTGGCAAAGGTTAATAGCGGCAGCGGCTCGATTGGCAACCTCGTTTCTGACGAGAAGTTGTACAAGGAGTTGGCGCAGGCTTCGCAAAATCTTTCGCTCTTGTTGGCAGACTTGAAGGAGAATCCGAAGCGCTACATCAATGTAACTGTTTTCGGTAAGAAGTCGTACGACGAGAAGATGGCCGACAAGGCGGCAAAGCAGGCAGCAAAAGAGGCTAAAAAGGCTAATAAATAGCGGCAGACAATGGTGCTCCCAAGAACGGTAATATATCCCGAAAACTTCGAGGCAAAGATTGGTTTTTCGACCATTCGAGAGCAGGTGGTTGCATTGTGTACAATGCAGCACGCTCGTGATTTGCTCGCAAGTGAGGGGTTTACCAATGTTCTGCGTGAGTTGGAGCGCCGACACAACTTGGCCGAGGAGATGCGACAAATTCTCCTCACCGAGCGTGAAGCTCCGACCGAGGAGTTTTACGACATCGCCGAGATTGTCGAAAAGGCGAAGGTCGAGGGTACTTTCTTGGAAGTGGCGGAGGTTGTGCAGTTGGGCAGAGCCTTGGTTTCGGCGGGCGACTTTGTGCAATTTTTGCACAAGAGCGATGCCGAGCGATACCCTACCCTCACCTCACTTGCCCAACCCGTAAAGGCGTTGTGGCACATTGTGGCAGATATTCGCCGCATAATCGACGATAACAATACGGTGCGAGATGGCGCATCCGAGGAGTTGCGCAACATTCGCCAGCAGATACGCCGCCACGAAGGACAGGTGTCGAAGCGATTGCAGGCGATTTTGCAGTCGGCAAAGTCGAGCGGAATAGTCGATGTGGATGCCTCAATTTCGATTCGTGATGGTCGTGCCGTAATCCCGGTTTCGGCAGGAAACAAGCGCAAACTCAACGGCTTTATCCACGATGAGTCGGCTACGGGCAAGACCTTCTACATCGAACCAGCCGAGGTGGTGGAGTTGAACAATATGTTGCGTGAGTTGGAGTACGAGGAGCGCCGAGAGATTGTTCGTATCCTAACCGCCTTCACCGAGGTTGTACGACTCGACATCAAGGATGTGGAGCGCACCGAGGAGTTTATGGCAGTAATCGATATGGTGCGAGCCAAGGCTCGTTGGGCGTTGGAAAATGGCGCTACAAAGCCTATTATCTCGACCGATGACCGCCTGGTACTACAAACAGCAAAACATCCGCTTTTGGCGCAGTCGCTCAAACGCCACCGTCGTATAATCATCCCCCTCGATGCCGAGTTGGATGGTTCGAAGCGCATACTCGTGATTTCCGGACCAAATGCGGGTGGTAAGTCGGTATGTTTGAAGACAATAGGTCTGTTGCAGTATATGTTCCAATGCGGTTTTCCAATTACCGCATCGGAGGCGAGCGAGTTGCCCGTATTCAACAATATATATATAAACATAGGAGATGAGCAGTCCATCGACAACGACCTCTCGACCTACTCGTCGCACCTTCTCAATATGAAGGCGATGGTGGCAGGTGCGGACAAGCATACGATGGTGCTGATTGATGAGTTCGGCTCGGGAACGGAGCCGGTGATTGGCGCAGCCATTGCCGAGGCGATACTCGAAAAGTTGGTGGCGAGTGGTTGCTACGGCGTTATCACCACCCACTACTCCAACATCAAATACTACGCCTCAAATCACGAGGGTGTAACCAACGGAGCGATGATGTTCGATGTGCAGAACATCCGCCCACTCTTCCGCTTGGAGTGCGGCAAGCCGGGTAGTTCGTTTGCAATAGAGATTGCTCGCAAAATAGGCCTTTCGGAGGATATTATCGCCTCGGCAAAGGAGAAGGCAGGCTCGGAGCATATCGACTTGGAGAAGCAACTGCGTGAGGTGGCACGAGATAAGCACTATTGGGCACAGAAGCGTGAGCGCATCCGTCAGACCGACCGCAAGGTGGAGGAGATGGAGCAAGTGTTGAGCGAGAAACTCTCGACCATTCGTGAGGAGCGCAACCGCATCCTTCACGAGGCAAAAGCACAAGCAAAGGAGTTGGTTGCCGAGGCTAACCGACAGATTGAGAATACGATTAAGGGTATCCGTGAGGCACAAGCCGAAAAGGAGCAGACTCGCCTTCTCCGCCGAGAGTTCGAGGAGTTCCGAGAGGAGATTGAGGCGGATAACTCGCAAGATAACGAGCGTATCGAGCGTGAGATGGAGCGACTTCGTCGTCGTCAGCAACGCCGTGAGGAGCGCAAAAATAACCCTGCCGAACAGAAGGCCGAGCAACCACAACAGCCCGTTAAGAAGGCTCTTCCGTTGGAGGTTGGAGCAAAGGTTCGCCTTATGGGGCAGAATGGCGTGGGTGTAGTGAAAGAGGTGCGTGGCAAGAGGGCACAAGTGGCCTTCGGTGCAATTTTGACAACCGTCGAAGCGGCTCGCTTGGAGGTTATCTCCTCGGCAGAATTCAAGCGAATGACACGCCCCGAAACACCTCGCACCGTAATTTCGGCCGATATTTCGCAGCGCCGACTGAACTTCCGCTCGCAGATAGATATTCGTGGCGAGCGAGTGATGGAGGCGTTGGAGCAGGTGCAGGATTTAGTCGATGATGCATTGATGGTTGGTGTAAGCACCGTAACCATTTTGCACGGCAAAGGCACAGGCGCATTGAAAGAGGAGGTGCGCAGATACCTTCGTTCGCTGCCACAAGTGGCAAGCGCAACCGACGACCACCCAGACCGTGGCGGCTCGGGCATAACAATAGTAACATTTAAGGAGTAAGCGATGAGATACTTTTTGTCGGAAATAGCGCAGATTGTTGGCGGTAGGCTCGTAGGTTGCGACTTGGAGGTCGCTGCGGTGGCTACCGACAGTCGTTCGTATGCTTTGATGCACGACACTCTTTTTGTTGCGATGTGTGGTGTAAATCACGACGCACACGACCACATCGCAGAGGTTGCCGAGCGTGGCGTAAAGGCCTTTATGGTGGAGCACGAGGTTGCTTTGGCCGAGGGTTGCGGAGCTGTTGTTGTGAACAACTCGCTCACCGCATTGCAGGCTTTGGCAACACACTACCGCAAGCAGTTCAACGGCAAGGTTGTAGCTATAACCGGCTCAAACGGCAAGACAACCGTCAAGGAGTGGATTGCACAGTGTGCGCCAAGTGAGGCACGCATCTTCCGCTCTCCACGCAGTTACAACTCGCAGTTGGGCGTGGCATTGTCGCTCCTGATGTTGAACAACGGCTACGACACGGCTATTATCGAGGCAGGGATCTCGCAGAAGGGCGAGATGGAACGACTCCAAAAGATGATAGAGCCCGACACCGTAGTACTCACCTCAATTGGCGATGCACACCAGCAGGGTTTTGCCTCGTTAGAGGAGAAAATTTCCGAAAAACTGCTCTTGGCAAAGAGCGCACAACAGATAATTTACCACTCGGCTTACACCACTCTTGCAGAGGCAGTCAAGGCGACTTATGGCGACCGCAATCTCGTAGATGCGGCTCAAACTATCGTTCCAAAGATGGGCGATGAGGCTTCGCAGCGCAACGCAGAGATTGTGGCGACACTTCTTGCCGAGATGGGACATAAGACACCCGACTTCTCGCAGCTACAACCCGTGGCTATGCGTTTGGAGGTTAAGCAGGGTGTCGAAAATTCGATTGTAATCGACGACTCGTATAGCGCCGATTTACACTCACTCTCAATCGCCTTGGATCACCTTCGTTCGATAGCGGGTGAGCGCAAAACAACCCTCGTATTATCAGACATCTTACAGAGTGGTAACGATGTATACACCGAGGTTGCACGAATGGTTTGCGAAGCGGGTATCGACCACTTTGTCGGTGTTGGCGAGGCGTTGAAGCAACATCAAATGCTCTTTGGTCAAAACAGCACCTTCTTTGGCTCGGTCGAGGAGGCGTTATCGAATATCTCGAAACTCGATATTGACGACCATGCAATACTCATAAAGGGTAATCGTGCAAGTCGTATGGAGCGACTCTCGCACCGCTTGGAGCAACACAGCCACACCACCGTTTTGGAGGTCAATTTGCAGGCTATGGCACGCAACATAAACTACTTCCGCTCGAAGATAGGCTCTTCTACCCGCCTTATGGCTATGGTGAAGGCTTCGAGTTACGGGGCTGGCGAAACAGAGGTTGCCCAGATGTTGCAGAAGCAGGGTATTGCCTACCTCGCAGTGGCATTTGCCGACGAGGGAGTAGCACTTCGTGAGGGTGGCATCACTATGCCTATCGTGGTATTGAATGCCGATGATGCGAGCTTCGACACAATGATTGCCCACTCGCTCGAACCTGAAATATACTCACTTCGCTCACTCGCCTCGTTTGTACGAGCCGTAGAGCGCACGGGCGAGGTAAACTACCCTATCCACCTCAAAGTTGATAGCGGAATGCACCGACTCGGCTTCACCGACCAAGATGTTGAAGAGTTGAACAAGGGGCTTGCTTTTGCAACTCAAAGTGTGCGTGTAGCCTCTATCTTCACCCATCTTTGCGTGGCTGACGACACCGCACAAGACAACTTCTCATACGAGCAGATTACCACATTCGACCGCATAAGCAGTGCTATTATGGCAGAATTGCCATACCGACCTCTGCGCCACGCCGCCGCATCGGAGGCGATGTTGCGATTTGAGGAGGCTCGCTTCGATATGTGCCGCTTAGGTATCGGCCTCTACGGCTTCTCGTCCACCGCAGGTGAGCATTTGGAGCCCGTATCGACACTCAGCACCCGCATAGTACAAATTCGCACACTCCACGATGGCGACACCGTAGGTTATGGTCGTAACGGCAAAATCGTAGGCGAAAGACGCATCGCAACTATACCTGTCGGCTATGCCGACGGCTTGAACCGACACCTTGGAAATGGTGCGTGGGAGATGATAGTGGGCGGCTGCCGAGCAAAGACCGTAGGCAACATCTGTATGGATAGTTGTATGATTGACATCACCGGTATCGAGGGTGTTGCAGAGGGCGATGAAGTGAAGATATTCTCAGCCGAGAGGGGTAACACCGCAGCCGATATGGCGGCTGTGCTGGGCACAATACCTTATGAGGTTTTGACCTCAGTGGCAAAGCGAGTGAAACGCATATATATAAATGAATAGTATGGCCGGCACACTATATCTGATACCTTGCCCTATTTCGGAGGATACCTTGCCCTACGATGTAACCCCCGAAGGAAATCGCAATGTTATAACATCGCTCGACTACTTTATTGTCGAGAATGTGCGCTCGGCACGCCGCTTCTTGTCGAAGGCTGGTTTGTCGGGACATATCGACGAGTTGGAGTTCGACGAGTTGAGCGAACACACCACCTCGCCACGAGATATTGAGCGAATGGTGGCTAAAATCAAGAGCGGTCGCTCGGCAGGCGTCATCTCCGAGGCGGGAGTTCCCGCAGTGGCAGACCCCGGACAACTCGTTGTCGAGGCGTGCCACCGTGCAGGTATCAAAATTGTGCCGTTGGTTGGTCCATCGTCAATTATTATGGCGGTTATGGCGGCTGGATTGAGTGGTCAATCCTTCGCCTTCAATGGTTATCTGCCGGTAAAAGAGCCTGAGCGTACCCGAGCAATCAAGCGCTTGGAGAGTCGTGCTTCGGGCGAACATCAGTCGCAACTATTTATAGAAGCGCCCTATCGCAATGTAAAGTTGGCGGAGCAGATTATCGCCTCGTGTGGAGCGCAGACAAAACTCTGCATCGCCTGCGACATAACCTCACAAAACGAGTATATCCACACCGCAACCATCGCCGAGTGGCGCAAAATGGGGCTGCCCGACATCAACAAGCGCCCTACGATATTTATTATAGGCTGTTAGGCTCGGTAGTTGCTCTACGCACAGCGGATATATCTGAATTTTAACTTCTCGCACCCTATTTGAGAGATGGATTTCAAACTTGTATCGGAGTATAAACCTATGGGCGACCAGCCTCAGGCGATTGAGGCGTTGGTGTCGCAGTTGCAACAGGGCGCACCTGCTGCAACACTCCACGGTGTTACGGGTTCGGGTAAGACATTTACAATGGCAAATGTTATCGCCCAACTCAACCGTCCGGTACTCGTTTTGAGCCACAACAAAACCCTCGCAGCGCAGTTGTATAGCGAATTTAAGAGTTTCTTCCCCGAGAATGCGGTGGAGTACTTTGTTTCGTACTACGACTACTACCAGCCAGAGGCCTACATCCCTTCGACAGACACATATATCGAGAAGGATCTCGCCATAAATGCCGAAATTGACCGTATGCGCCTATCAGCAACATTCTCGTTGCTCTCGGGCAGACGAGATGTGGTTGTTGTATCGAGTGTGTCGTGTATCTACGGTATCGGTAACCCTGCCGACTTCCATAGCACGATGATAGAGTTGAAAGTGGGCGATGTAATGGCGATGAAGCACCTGATGTATCGCCTTGTAGAGATTTTATACACTCGTGTAAATGGCGATTTGGAACCGGCGACATTCCGAGTAACGGGCGACACCATACTTGTGCGTTCGTCGGTGGGTAACCACTGCTACCGCATCACCTTCTTCGACGACGAGATTGAGGATATTTCGCTGATTGATGCTGCAACGGGACAGCGACTCGACTCTCTAAAAAAGGTAAATATCCACCCCGCAAACCTCTTTGTGCCGAGCAAGCAGCGCATCGAGCAGGCGGTATTAAATATCGAGGCCGACCTCGAAAAGCAGATTGAGTTCTTCATAAAGGAGGGACGAGAGGTGGAGGCAAAACGCATCGAACAGCGTGTAACCTACGACCTTGAAATGATTAAGGAGTTGGGATACTGCTCGGGTATCGAAAACTACTCCCGCTACTTCGATGGTCGTGCTCCCGGAATGCGTCCGTTCTGCCTTTTGGACTACTTCCCCGACGATATGTTGATTATCATCGACGAGAGCCATGTTACTGTGCCACAGGTGCGAGGAATGTTTGGTGGCGACCGCTCACGCAAGGAGAACCTGGTGGAGTATGGCTTCCGCCTCCCTGCGGCTCGTGATAATCGCCCACTGCGCTTCGAGGAGTTTGAGTCGTTGCAGGGGCAAACCATATATGTGAGTGCCACACCTGCCGAATACGAATTAACTCGCAGCGAAACAAATGTTGTCGAGCAGTTTATCCGCCCGACGGGCATCGTAGACCCTGCGCTCAAAATATGCGACTCGACACGCCAAATAGACCGCCTGATGGAGGATATAGAGGAGTGTGTGAAACGAGGCGAGAAGATGATTGTAACGACCATCTCCAAGCGTATGTGCGAGGAGGTATCGGCATACCTCGAAAAGATGGGTGTGCGCAGCCGCTACATCCACTCCGACCTCGACACCTTGGAGCGAGTGCAGATTATCGAGGATATGCACGCCGATATGTTCGATGTTCTGTGCGGAGTAAACCTTCTGCGTGAGGGTTTGGACCTTCCGGAGGTGGCACAAGTGTCTATTTTCGACGCCGACAAGAATGGTTATCTCCGAAATTATACCGCTATGACACAGGTGGCAGGTCGTGCTGCCCGCCACGCCAAGGGAAGAGTGGTACTCTATGGTGCAACCTGCACCGAGGCAATGCGCCACACCGTCGAAGATAGCAATCGTCGCCGTGAAAAGCAGATACAGTACAACATCGAGAATGGTATTATGCCTCGTCAGGCAAGGCGCAATTCGGCACAACCAAGCCCTTTGATTGACAACAAGGAGAGCATTGTGGCAGATGGTAGCGCAAGTTACAACACATCCGAAGGGGTAGATATGCATATCGTTGCCGACACCTCAGCTGGCTACGAGGCCTCAGCAAATATAGACAGCCTTATCGAGCAGGCTCGATCCGATATGGAGCGTGCAGCCCGCTCGTTGGACTTTATCGCCGCAGCTCGCTATCGTGATCGTATGTACGAACTCCAACAGATTAAAGAGGAGCAGCGAAATCTGGTCTAAATTTCAGACCCCATATCAATTCTTATATATTTTTTGTACCTTTGTGCTGTTATGATAGCAAAAAAGGTCTATATGTTGTTGCGCTTGGTCGCAATGGTGGTTGTATTTGTGGCGTTGGCTGTAGCCGAGGCTGCGGGCAGAACAAACTTTTCTGCAATAAAAAACAACAAATCCAAAACCTCCCAAACGGCTGATTTTAAGTCTGTTGATGTAAGCCCTCTCGGGGGGGGGAATTGGTGGGAAGATAACCAAACCTACTCTACCCGCTTCCGTGTTGAGCAGCTTGTAGCACCCGTTGCCTTGGTTGGCTTAGGTGCGTTGGGTGTTGGCGAAAATGCGCCTATGCGAGGTATCAATCTCGCCATCAAAAACGGACTCTACGAAACAAGCAAGGGGGTAAAACTGCGCTTCGATGACTATGTGCAGTATGTACCCATAGCCTTCTATCTGACACTCGATTTTATGGGTTTGAAGGCGAAGCACTCGTTTGGAGAACGAGTAGCTGTGGCGGCGGTAACCTACATCTCGGTAACAGCGCTCTCGCAGAGTATCAAATACATTGTGCGTGAGCCACGCCCCGACACCGGCACTCGCAACTCCTTCCCTTCGGGCCATACAATGACCGTCTTTGCCGGTGCAGAGTTGGTTCGCTCGGAGTATGGTTGGGGCGTCGGAATGGGAGCATACGCCCTGGCTGCAACCGTAGGATTTATGCGAATGTATAATGGTCGCCACTGGTTTAATGATGTGTTGGCAGGTGCAGGCTTCGGCATATTGTCGGCTCGAATCGGATATTGGCTTCTGCCACTCAATCGCCACATCTTCCGCATCCCTCGCAAGGGACAAGCTCTGGTGGCCTCGCCAATCTACCACTCCAACACCAAATCGCTCGGTCTATCCTGCGCAATTCAGTTCTAAAAAAAAGAAAACCCCTCCTCACCAATCGATGAAGAGGGGTTTTTACTTTTGCAGGTCTATTGCGGAGTGTTGGCGTTAGTGAGCAACTTGCCCTGATACTCACCGGTCAATGAGTTGAGGAAAGCAACAATCAAATCCTCCTCCTCGTCGGTAAGTTCTACGCCCGACTGGTAAGTTCCCATAGCACAAACCGCCTCTTTGAGCGAGGTGCGAGTACCGTCGTGGTAGTATGGCCAAGTGAGAGCCACATTGCGCAAGCCCGGCACCTTGAAGCGATGACGATCACGCTCTACACCCGTCTGCTTGAAGCGACCATTATCCTCCTCGGTGAGTTCGAGGCCTCGGTCTGCAAAGTAGTGCTTGCGCAAGCCCATCAACTCATACGACTCACCACCGAGGTTCTTGCCTACATGGCAGGTTGCACAATTGTACTTCTTGAAGAGTTCGTAGCCCTGCAACTCCTCGGCTGTGATAGCCTCCTTGTCGCCACGCAAGTACTTGTCGAAGCGAGAGTTCGGAGTGATGAGTGTACGCTCGAACTGCTCGATAGCATCGGTGATAGTTGCCTGCGACAACCCCTCCGGATATACCGCCTTAAACTCTCGTGCGAACTTGCGGTCGCTTTTGAGTTTAGCAACAATAGCATCGAAGTTTGGAGAAGCCATCTCCACCGGATTTACCGGAGGACCTGCTGCCTGGTCGGCAAGGGTTACGGCACGGCCATCCCAGAACTGCACAAAGTTGTAAACGGCATTGTAGACAGTCGGAGCATTTACGCCGCCGAGTTTGCCCTCAACACCCTCCGAATACTGCTTGTTATCTACACCTGCGGTATTCAGGCCGTGGCACGATGCACACGATACGGTGTTGTCCACCGAGAGGCGCTTGTCGTGGTAGAGCTTAAAGCCCAAAGCCGCCTTCGCCTCGTCGTAAGGCAAAGCCAAATCGATTGGGCGCACAGGCTCACAACCACATACGCCATCGTTGTAGTGAACTGTACGATAGGCAGCAACCCATTCGAGAATAATATCTCGCTTGGCGTTGGTCATACGGCTGCCCCAATGTACGAGGTAGTACTTTGCCATAGGCATACGCTTGTCGAGTGCCACCTTCTCAACCTTTGCCATATCGACAGGGTTGAGCACTCCTTCACCCGATTGGAGAACCTTCCACATAGGCTCCATATCGAAAGCTCGATAGCCCTCGTCCACATCCTTCTTCATCACATCGCCCACAACCGGGAGTTTGAAGTAAGCCGGCAACTCCGGATTAGCCGAGTGGCAATCCAAGCAACCACCCTTCTCGAAGATGGCTACAACTCGCTCGTTAAGCGGAAGTTCAGCCGAAGGCACACGGTCCGCAAGGCGGAATGCTGCAAGAGCAACAACTGCAAGTAGCAGTACTAAAACAAGTAGTTTCTTTTTCATAATAACTGTTGTTTTAATGGTTAATTATTGATTGTAAGAGTGAACACTTTTTGAGGCCGAAGGGAGGTAGTTTACGCCATACCAACACATCTGCAACGAGAGAAAACCTACGACCAACAACAGACAAAACATCTTTGCGGCACGGGGGCGCATAAGTCGTAAATGTATCGCTCCGAGATAGATAAACCAAGTCGCCGCAGCCCACGCCTCCTTGGCATCCCAACTCCAATACTCGCCCCACGCCTGCTTCGCCCACAAAGCACCTGTAAGCATACCCACCGTAAAGAGTGCAACACCTCCGCCAAGGAGATTTTCGATTGCCGACAAAACCTTGTCATCTCGTTTTACAAGGTAGTACAAAGCCACAAGCATCGCCACGCCAAGCAGGGCATACGAGAACATATAGACCGCCACATGTGGCATAAACCAAGCGCTCTGCAACGCCGGCATAAGTCCCTTATCGTGAAGTTCGGGGCGCAGGCAGTTTATCACCATAAATACGGTGGAGAGGAGAGCCGAGAAGCTGAGCACCCACCTAAATCGCCATCTTGCATAGGTCGCAACACCCGCAACGAGCAGGAACAACGAGTACCACAAGCGGGTTTCGCCCATTGTGCGCATCGGTGGGCGTTCAAGCACCACCCACAAAAGCGCCACAAAACCCGAAAGCACCACCACCGAGAGTGTCGATGCGACAAGGGCGGCCATTCGGCGATTGCATAACGCAAGCACCGAGGCTACAACCGCCAAAAGGGCTGTTGCAACAGCAAACCACGGAAATATGTTCCACCCCGTCATCATCACTTCGTTCCTCCAAAGCCCTGCAAAAAGAGCATAAATGCACCGAGCAACAACATCGCTATACCGACCATTGTAACCCCTCGCCACGGCTCACGCACAATCTGCAAAATGCAGTTGTCGCCCTCGTAACTCACCAAATATATATCCTCACCATATCGCTGCGAATATGGACTATTTACCTCAATCTCAACAATCTCGCCATCTACTGCTACCATAGCACGAAACATCTGCGGTGTGCCGTTTTCGGAGTTCTCAACCTCGAATTTTTCGAGGCACAACTCATAGTCGAGATAACTCTTTTTGCCCTGCTCGTTTACCACCTCACGAGTTGGCTCTGCCGCCACCTCTGCACGCAAAATCGACTTGTCGGCAGCACCCAATAGAGCCGACATTACTGCCAACCACAATCCGCAATGGGTTATGAGAAAGCGCCAGCGCACGCCCTTTTCGTTGCGCCAACCACGCAAAATAACAAGTGATAAAACTGTCAGCACATAGAATAATCCTCCCACAACAGGCCACGATGTCGTTGCCGGGGTACTCTGCAAACCGAGTACAAGGGCGATGACAGCCGCCACCGCAAGGGCGATATATGTTGCCTCGGCAGAGAGAAGATATTGCACCACAGGCAGGGATGCACGATAACGAAATCCCTCCCACAAAAGTAGCAACCACAACGCACCTACAAGGAGGTTCATCGGTGCAGCAAAAAACCACATCGGGAATGCCCCCAAAAGCCACTGCGCACCAAACAACGCAACCGCAACCACCAGAAACACAAGGCGTGGCAAACTATATTTTGAGATATTTATCATCTTTTTGCTACCTTTCCGAATGTAAAGATAATATATTTTTCTTACCTTTGCGCCCGTGATGAAAAAATTAATTAAAAATCTTGGGCTTTGGATTCTCGTAGCGATGATTGCGGGAATAGCCGTAGGTGTAGGAATGGGCGAGAGAGCAACTATGTTTGCTCCATTCGGCGCACTCTTTATTCAATTGATT
The DNA here is from genome assembly GCA_045654385.1 of Alistipes sp. GTDB lineage: Bacteria > Bacteroidota > Bacteroidia > Bacteroidales > Rikenellaceae > Alistipes. The sequence goes on along the minus strand of JAZONG010000106.1, from coordinate 26,248 downwards.
AAGATGCTGGTTGTGCCACTTGTTGCCGTATCGATTATTTCGGGTGCAGCATCGCTTGGCAGCAGCCGCTCGGCAGGTAAAATCGGCGTTACAAGTATCGCCTATATCTTATTGACCACCGTACTTTCGATTCTGCTCGCCTTCGCAATAGGCTTTATCTTCAAACCGGGAGCAGGTTTGAGTGCCGAGGGTGTCGCCTCGATTATGGCTCACGCCTCGACAGAGCAGGCAGCACCCGCAGAGTTAACATTCTGGGGTACGGTTATCGGAATGATACCTACCAACCCGGTTCAGGCGTTTGCCGAAGGTAACATTCTGCAGATTATCGTCTTCTGCCTCCTCTTGGGGTTTGGTATTGCTGCACTTCCGATCGAGAAGCGCACAAAGGTGTCGAATGGTTTGAGTTACATCCTCGATGCGTTGGTTTGGTGCATCGGCAAGGTGATGTTGGTGGCTCCGATTGGCGTGTTCGGATTGATGGCAGAGGCTATCGGAACATTCGGATTTGATGTGCTCGTAAAGGTTATCAACCTCTTGTGGGTAACCCTCTTGGCGGCAATTATTATGGGTGTGATAATCTATCCTTCGACTATCGCTCTCCTCTCGAAAGTGAGTGTCAAGGAGTTTTTCCGTGCAATGCTCCGACCACAGATTGTGGCATTCTCTACCGCCTCATCTATGGCTACACTCCCTATCACTTTGGAGGCGTGCGACAGAATGGGCCTTTCGAAACAGGTGTCGGGCTTTGTTGTGCCACTCGGTGCTACGATAAATATGACCGGAAATGCCATCTACTACACCCTTACAGCGATGTTCTTTGCACAATTCTACGGCATTGAGTTGGGCATTACGCAGTATGTGGCTATTATCGTTACAGCCACACTCGGCAGTATCGGCCAAGCGGGTGTTCCGGGACCAACATTGATGGTTGTGGCAGTTTTGGCAGCGGCAGGTATTCCGATTGAGGGCTTGCCTCTACTCTACGCCCTCGACCGACTCTTCGATATGATTAGAACTGTCTTGAATGTTACAGGCGATGGCGCTTGTGCCACCGTAACCGACAGGTTTGCGAAAGAATAACGACTGAACACTATGGAGAATTTAGAGTACTTTGATACATTCGAGAATAACCTCTTGCAGGAGATGATGCGCTTGTGCTCATCACACAAGATGTTGGAGGGAACACTCCTCGCTTCGGAGGATATAGACGAGCGCTGGAAGGAGTATGCTCCCGAGTATATGGCCGACGCCGTACCACAGGTAAACGCCTTCCCTGCGGCGGCTATTGCGTGGGCAGGCTATGTCGGAATGGCAGTAGCACACCGCTGGGATGAGAATTGGGTAGAGTACGCCACCGAACCATACTCGGCACTCCACGGAAAGGAGGGTTTTGACGATATGGACGAGCATATTATGCAGAATATATTGGGGCTCTCGCTCGAAGATGAGCAGGCGAAGAAGATTGAGGAGATGATGCGTCGTTGCGCCAATACTGCTATTACCTACATCCGCCGTGAGGATACCGAGGCACAGAGTACCAAGGCGTTCTACATCTTCGCACGCACCACTCGTGTGATGTTCCGCATCGGTGCAGCAATGGAACTTCACCGTCTCGGCTACAAGTTCGAGAAGGTAAACCTCGGCGAAGAGGCGATAAATTAATTTGACCTATATATAATATACAACACCCCCTCCGTAAAAGAGGGGGTGTTGTATTTGTGTAGAGATAATTTACTGGTGAGCTACCTTTTTGCGCTCCTCCTCCGCATCCTTTTCAAGAATATCATCACCCTCCCAATCGAACATAGGGAACTCCTTGCGCTCGCCGAGTTGGAAGCGGGTGTAGGTGATAGGCAAGCCTCGTTCGAGATACATCTGCTCATAAGCGGTCTTTACTGAGAGAACCTCATCGGCATAGCCCGAGCCGTAGATATCATTGTTTGCAACCTCGCACTCCAAACCAAACTGCTTGATTACGGCCGAAGTGTAGGCGAAGAGGTGTTGAGAGTCGGTTTTTAGGTTTATCCAACCATTCTTTGCCAACAGCTTTGCATAGTACTCCAAGAAGATTGGCGCAGTGAGGCGCTTCTTGGCACGCTTGGTACGCAACTGCGGATCGGGGAAGGTGATCCAAATCTCATCAACCTCGCCCTCGGCAAAGAGCGATGTGATAAACTCGATGCGGGCACGAAGAAAGCCCACATTGCCCATCTGACGCTCGGTTGCGGTCTTCGCTCCACGCCAAATGCGTGCACCCTTGATATCCACGCCGATAAAGTTCTTGTCGGGATTACGCTCGGCGAGGGCTACGGTATATTCGCCCTTGCCACAACCGAGTTCGAGTACTATCGGGTTGTCGTTGTGGAAGAAATCCTTGCGCCAATTACCCTTCAACGGGTGGTCGGTACGGAACATCTCCTCGAATGCGGGTTGTACGAAGCACTCGAAGGTCAAATTCTCGGCAAATTTTCTAAGTTTATCTTTTCCCATTTTATTCTGTTATCTCTCTGAATTCTACTCCTATCGCCTCTACCCCACGCACCTCGGCAAGCGGTGTGAAGGCGAAAATATAGCCCCCTTTTTGCGCCAAAACCACATTGCTGCGATATGGCAGGCTCTCGGTTGTTGTTGCCATCGGAGCTGTGCATGGGTGGTTTATTTGCAGGGTTATCTCCTCTTCGAAGTAGCGGGCATCGGGCGTTGTAATACCAATCTTCAACGGCAACTCTCTCGCCTTAAAGCCATCATTGTAGCGTATGGCGATATTGAGGTTGCGAAGTGAAAGGGTATCGCCATTTTCGTAAGTTAGGCTCTCAACCCCGCTCCACGACTGCACATCTACACCCACCATAAGTGCGTTCTGGGGTGCAAGACAACCGCAAAGGGCGATTGCTACCACTACAACTATTGCACGCACTACGCCCCTCATTGCTACTGCTGTTGCTTTGGCTTGTTGTGGTGATGACGATGCTTGTGGTGATGACGATGTCCGCCCTTATTCTCGCCATCCTTGTTCTCTGCGTGCTTCTGCTCCGGCTTCTGCTCCGCAGACTGGTTCTCCGCAGGTTTTCTCTCGTCTGAACCGTGGTTGTGCTTTTTCTTCTTGCGCTTCTTCGCCTTGTCGAAACGGGTGATGCTATCCTCCTCGGTACGGTATGTTGGCTCCTCAACCTGTGGCTCAAACTCCTCGCCAAGAATCGAATCAACCTTACCTCCGTTACGGTTTATCGACAAAATCTCACGAACACGAGATACCGGAATAGTTACCACATTCGACATCGAATCCTTACTTGTCGAGAAGGTCATTGTGTGAGCAAGAATATCGCTCTTTACGAGGAAGTATTCGCCATCGATAGCCTGCAGCGGCTCACGCAAGCGTGGCATCGAACGACGAGCATCAGCATAGACATCGTACTCGTAGGTCAAGCAGCACTTCAACTTCGAACACTGGCCTGCCAACTTCAACGGGTTGAGCGAGAGGTCCTGCACTCGTGCTGCCCCGGTAGTAACGCTCGAAAAACTCGACACCCACGATGCACAGCACAACTCACGACCACAAGCGCCGATACCTCCGATGCGTCCCGCCTCCTGACGAGCGCCAATCTGCTTCATCTCGATACGGATATGGAACTGCTCGGCAAAGACCTTAATCAACTCTCGGAAATCGACACGACCATCGGCGATATAGTAGAAAATAGCCTTGATTTTGTCGCCCTGATACTCCACATCGCCAATCTTCATATCGAGCCCCATATCGGCTGCGATTTGGCGTGAACGAATCATTGTTTCGTGTTCGAGAGCGATAGCCTCCTGCCACTTCTCGATATCGTAAGGGCGTGCCTTGCGGTAAATCTTTTTGAACTCGCCATTCTGAGGGTTAAAGCCCAAGCGCTTCATCTGGCGTGCCACCATATCGCCCGTAAGCGAGATGATGCCGATGTCGTGGCCGGGCGAAGCCTCTACGGCAACGATGTCACCCACTTCGAGCGGCAGGTTATTCACATTCTGGTAGAATGAGCGGCGAGTATTCTTGAAACGCACCTCGAAGATATCGGTCGGGAAGTTGTCGGGGTACTCTTCGAGCCACGCCTCCTCGTGCAAACGGAAGCAGCCACGAGCCATCTTTGCAGATGGTTCGCCCACCTCGTTTACGCCAAACGAGCAACCTCGTCCAACCTCGGGTTTGTTATATTTTGTAAAATCCATAGTTTCGCAAAAGTCTATATTTTGCGTAAAGATACAATGAAATTTGCAGAATGCAAAATACGAAATAGAGAATTATGATATTTTGCGAAGATAACGCACATATCTATACACCTTGGCGCCATAGAGGATAGCAGCAACAGAGAGCCCTACGATATAACCGACAATAAGTCCTGCTGCACCCATTTCGAGTTTAAACGCCACGAAGTAACCCACCGGAATGTTGATGACAATATAGGCAATAAATGCTACAACAGCAATACTCTTGACCTGTTGCAAGCCTCGCAAAATACCCACCAAGATGCACTGCAACGCATCGGATAGTTGGAAAGTGGCATAGAGAACCAACATCTGCGAAGCGAGGGCTATAACCTCGCCGTTCTCGGTGAAAATCAGCGGCATAAGGTTGCGTAATGAGGCGAAAGCTGTCAATACAGCAACGCCCCAAACCGTAGCCATAGCGATCGCCGAGCGTACCACCAACTCGACCTCCTCAATGCTTCGTCGGCCAAAGGCGTGCGACACGCAGATGGTAGTTGCCGAGCCGAGCGAAAGCACCAACATAAAGGTGCAATTTCCGTAGGTGTTTGCCACCTGATTGGCGCTGATAGCCTCAGCACCAAACCACCCCATCATAACACCCGTAACGATAAATGCCAACGCCTCCAAAACCATCTGTCCCGCAATCGGAAAGCCCATTTTCAGCAGATGCAGGGTGTTGCGAAGTCGCTCTCGGTGGCGAGAGAAGAGCAAGAGATATTCTCGGTACCGTTTTGCACAGACAAAGTATCCTCCAAGCAAAATCGGATTGAGAATTCTCGCAATGAGAGTTGCCAGGCCTGCGCCATAAGCGCCCATAGCCTCGCAGCCGCACTTACCGAAGATAAAGATGTAGTTTAGGATGATATTTATCACATTTGTGATAACGGCAACAATCATTGCCGACTTGGTGTTGCCCACACCCTCCAAGAACTGCTTCACCGAGCCATAGAGCATCACAAATGGTAGTCCGTATGCCATCAGGCGATAGTATGGCAACGCCATATCGACCACCTCGACGGGTTGCCCCATATAGTAGAGCAGAGGCTCGACGGCAATCTGCAACACCATACACACCACACCAAAGAGAGGATAGAGTGCCAACGAGGTTTGCAGATAGTGCGCCATCTCCTGCTTGCGCTCCTGCACGAACAACTCGCCAATAACGGGCGTAAGACCGATGGTGAGGCCTATGCAGACAAAGAAAAAGAGCCACGAGATGCTTGTGCCAAATGCTACCGAGGCGAGGTGTATTGCCTCCTCGCCTCCGTACTTTCCAACCATTGCCGTATCGGCTACCTGCACTGCGATGTAGCCAAGTTGTGCCAACATCACGGGCAGTGCCAACCGCAATAGTTCCCGTACTTTTGTGATATATTTCTGGGCAAAAGCCATCCTATGCAACCCTTTGCACTACTGCAATTTAGCCGAAATAAGCGACATGAACTCCTCACGAGTGCGAGGGTCCGAGAGGAAGATGCCTGTAAATGCCGAAGTGGTGGTCTTTGAACCCTGCTTCTCCACGCCACGCATCTGCATACACATATGCGACGCCTCGATAACCACTGCCACGCCGATAGGATTCAACGCCTCCTGAATGCAATCACGAATCTGCACGGTCAGACGCTCCTGCACCTGCAAGCGGCGAGCGAAACACTCCACCACTCGTGCAATCTTCGACAAACCCGTAATAGTGCCGTTCGGGATATAAGCCACGTGCGCCTTACCCACAAATGGGAGCATATGGTGCTCGCATACCGAGAACAATTCGATGTCCTTAACCACAACCATCTGCTTGTACTCCTCCTTGAACATCGCCGACTGCAAGATAGCCACAGGGTCCTGCTCGTAGCCCTTTGTGAGGTACGACCATGCCTTAGCCACACGCTCAGGGGTTTTAATCAGTCCTTCACGCTCGGGATCTTCGCCGAGAAGGCGCAATACCTCACGGTAGTGATATTTCAATTGCTCAATCTTTTCGAGGTCATATTTGTCCTCACGCTCGTAATTTGCCATATTTGCTTAATTCTTCTGTAAAAATTCTACAAGTTTTGCCACAGCACGACCACGGTGCGAGATGGCGTTCTTCTCCTCGGCCAACATCTCGGCAAAGGTGCGTGTATCGCCCTCAGGAACGAACATCGGGTCGTAGCCGAAGCCCTCCGAGCCCGACATATGGTCGATGATTGCACCCTCAACTATACCCTCAAACAAATACTCCTTACCTCCCAAAATCAGGGCAATAACCGTGCGGAAACGAGCCTTGCGATTGCTTTCACCTTCGAGGTTTTTCAGGAGCAGGGTGTTGTTTGCATCGAAGTCGTGCTCATCGCCCGCATAGCGAGCCGAACGGACACCCGGAGCACCACCCAAAGCCTCAACCTCCAAGCCGGTATCATCGGCAAAGCAGTCGGCACCGGTGCGCTCGTGAACATAACGAGCCTTCAACAAGGCATTACCTTCGAGAGTCTCGGCAGTTTCGGGAATGTCCTCGGTTATTCCACACTCTCGCAAGGTTTTAAGTGCAAACTTACCCTCCAAAAGAGCCTGCACCTCACCAAGTTTGTGGGCGTTATTTGTGGAAAAAATCAACTCTTTCATATACTACAATTTCTCTGTTTCGAGAAGCGACAACTTATAGTCGGCATCACACTTGTCGATAATGGTCTTGACTACGGTATCCATCTCCGAACCCTCGCTGTAATCTGCCGGACAGACGTGGTTTACACGATTATCACGAATCAGGGTATTCATCTCGCCACGCTTCGCCTCCGAATTTGGATTATAGACCGCAATCGAGTGGCCGCCAAAGTTCTTTACAAGACGCATACAAGGGATGTCGGTAGTACCGTCGCCCACATAAATCATTCGTGAGAATGGCACAGGGCGCTCCTTCTCCTCCATATATTGATTTACCTGCTTGGTGTCGTAAACCGACTCGACGCCCTTGTTAATCTTGAAGATAAACTGCGTCTTGTTGGTGTAGTTCACCGCTACACCAGGCCAATAGGCAATACCATCGACATTGTAGAGGAATGAGCAGGCATAAATCTTACGGAACTTATTGGCGATAGGGGTACCCTCGATAATCTCCTTCATACCCGACGAGTTGATGTAGTGCAATACTCGTACACCACGCTCCTCGCCATACTTGTTGATGCGGTCAAACCACTCCAACACACCGGGGAACAACTCTACCCTCTTACCCGACTCCTGAAAGGCCTCACGACGGAGCGACAAACCCTTTGCCTTGGCCGAGCGAATCATCAGGGCCATATAGGTCAAAATCTGGTCTGCATCCTGCTCTTCGGCGAGGTGATTTGCCTCATCCCAAAACTCAAAGTTGCTCTTGCCCACAGCGGGTATAAAGTCGTACTCCTGCATATTTCCCGCAGCGAGCGTACCGTCAAAATCGTAAATCAGCGCAATGGTAAATTTATGGTTTGTCTGCTCCATAACCTATGTTTTTTATTTTTAGCCGTTAGTAATCGGCTATTTTATTGTATCTACTTTTTGCAAAAGTAGTAAAATTTTCACTATTTTTGCATAGCAAAGGGGTAAAACTGCAACAAAATAGATAGAATTATGGAATTTAAGGATGTTTTGACCAAGCGCCGCAGCGTGCGTAAGTTCTCGCCGACAGTACCTTCACGAGAGGTGTTGCTCGACATTGTTCACGATGCTCTCACAGCGCCTTCATCACGCAATATGCACACCACACGATTTATGATTGTGGATGATCGTGAAACACTTGACAAAATCGCAGGAATGCGTGATTATGGCTCATCGTTTATGACGGGAGCACCTGCCGCCATCGTAATTTTAGGCGATACGACCAAGACCGACCTCTGGCGTGAAAACTGCGCCATCTCGGCAACAATGCTCCAACTCTCTATCGTAAATCACGGCTTGGCATCGTGCTGGGTACACGTGGCGGGTCGCCCTTGCTTGCAGGCAGAACCTGAGGGAAAGAAGGCAGAGGAGTATCTCAAAACATTCCTCAACATCCCCGAGGGTTGCGAGGTGGAGTGCGTGATTGCACTCGGCTACTCCGACTTCGAGCCGAAACCGCTGCCTGAATGGGATTCGGAGGCCACAATCCTCTGGCACACACGAGAATAAAACAAACAAAAAAACCAAACTAATACTAAAATGAAGAGATTAAATTTATTGTCAATTTTTGCTATCGCCGTTGCATTGTGCGCAATGGCAGGATGCTGCAATAAGGGCTCGGAGTGGGTTGGATTGAGAGTTGAACCTCTCGACAACTCCGCTTGGGAGGCATCGAAGTGGATTTCGGTGGTAGATGCTCCCGTAGTACCAAAAATTCCAAAGGTAACCCGAGCAGCCGATGGTGCAAACTGGTTCCTCTCGACCGTAAAGAACGAGAAGAGCGTTGTATCGGCAAAGTGGATGACTGCGGGCTTGGGTGTCTACGAGCTCTATATCAATGGCAAGAGAGTTGGTAACGACTTCTTGAAGCCGGGTTACACAAGCGCTACCAAGACCAAACTTTCGTTCACATACGACATCACCGAGGCGTTCCAAACCGAGGCGGGAGCAGAGAATACTCTCTCGGCACAAGTTACACCGGGTTGGTGGGCAGATAGAATCGTATCACCACGCCACAATGTCGGTATGACGGGCGACAAGTGCGCTTTTCGTGGTGTTTTGGAGCTTACATTTGCCGATGGCACAACACAACTCTATGGTACAAACTTGGAGGATTGGAAAGCGGGTATCGCAGGTCCTGTAAAGCACGCAGGTATCTACGATGGCGAGGAGTATGATGCTCGTGAGAAGATGGGCTTCGAAACCCCCGAAAAACTCTCTGCACCGGAGGAGAACACCGAGTTCCAGGGCGAGATTGTACCAACTTTTGGTGCGGAGGTTTGTCTGCGTCACGACCTCACCCATCTGCCCGTAAAGACCTATGTATATAGCAAGGTGGAGGGTACAATCGAGGAGGAGTACGGAAGAGTTGTTGTAGATAGAGAGTATGGCGCAAAGCAGAGTGTTGTTCTAAACGAGGGCGAGACCTTGGTTGTAGATTTTGGTCAGAACTGCGCCGCAGTGCCGGAATTTGTATTCCAGGCCGAGGAAGGAACGGAATTAACCTGTCTTCCGGCCGAAATTCTCAACGACGGCAATGGTGCAAAGAGCCGCTTGATGGATGGTCCGGGTGGAAGTTGCCACCATCGCAATATCCGAGGTCAGAAAGATGGTATCCGTGTTGTTTACACCTTCGGAAATGGGGGTGTTACAACCTATTTGCCTCGTTGCACATTCTTTGGCTACCGTTACCTCGCAATTACCGCAACCGGTACCGTGAAGTTCAACAGCATAAAGTCTATTCCTGTTTCCTCTATCACTCACGAGATGGAGATTGGTAAAATCACCACAGGAAACGAGCTTATAAACAAACTTATCTCGAACACCTACTGGGGAGAGTTGTCGAACTACCTCTCAGTGCCTACCGACTGTCCGCAGCGCAACGAGCGATTGGGTTGGACAGCCGACACTCAGGTCTTTGCCGAGACGGGTTCGTTCTTTGCCAACACCAACGACTTCCTCCGCAAGTGGATGCGTGATATGCGTGATGCACAGTTGGAGTCGGGAGCATATCCAAGCATCGCTCCGGACGGAGCATTTGGTGGCTCGTATATGCGTTTTGGTTGGGCTGACGCAGGTGTTATCGTGCCTTGGGCTGTGTGGAAGCAGTTTGGCGACACTCGCATTATCGACGAGAACTGGGAGTCGATGGAGAAGTTTATGAACCATATCGCAGAAACCAAGTACGACCATATGACTCTCATCGAAGAGAATGCTAAGAAGCAGTATGCCGATTGGGTGAGCTATGAGCCGTTGGAGACATACTTCCTATTAATTTATAAGCCTGGCACAAAAGAGGTGTTGCCTGAGGCGCTCGGTTATTGGAACTATTTAAGCGCTTGCTATTGGGTTATCGACGCTACATATATGGCCGATATGGCAAAGGCAACAGGTCGTTGCGACAAGAAGTATATTGCAATGGTCGAGGAGGCAAAGGCTCACGCCAAGAGTTTCCTCAATGCTGATGGCACATTCAAGACCGAAATTCTCAACACAATGCAGACTCCTGCACTCTTCGCCTTGAAGGCGGGACTTGTTGATGGTGATGCCAAAGCCGATATGTTGGCTCGACTGCGCAAAAACTTCGAGGAGCACGACAACTGCTTGCAAACCGGCTTCCTCGGAACAGGCCTTTTGATGCCGGTACTCTCGGAGAACGGAATGGTCGATATTGCCTACGAGTTGCTCTTCCAGCGCAAGAATCCAAGTTGGCTCTACTCGGTGGATAATGGTGCTACCACTATCTGGGAGCGTTGGGATAGTTACACCATCGAGAAGGGTGTAGGAAAGGGTGGAATGAATAGTTTCAACCACTACGCCTACGGTTGTGTTTGCGAGTGGATTTGGGAGGTTGCAGCAGGTATCTCGGCAGACACCTCGGCTCCGGGCTTCAAGCACATCATTATGAAGCCTGTACCTGACAAGCGCCTCGGCTTCGTGAAGGCGGAGTACAACTCGGCAGCGGGTGTTATCAAGAGTGCTTGGCACTACAAGGGCGATAAGTGGATCTGGGAGTTCACAATCCCTGAGGGCGCAACCGCAAGTGTAACACTTCCTGGCGAAACGACCGCTACCCACTACACAAGCGGTTCATACAAGATTGTAAAGTAGTGAATACCGGAAATAGCAAAAGGGGTTGTCCACAAAGACAACCCCTTTTATTGTTTATTGTATCTCTATTTTTTGAAGCAGTTTGCGGCTGACATTACAACCTCCGGATTTGGCGCATAGATACCGAATATGATTTTATATTCCATCTCCATTGTCGTGATATTTACGGCCGAGCCGATTGTTCCGATGCGTTGTCCCTTCTGCACGACCGCACCCTTTGCGACCGATACGGCCGAGAGGTTGGCATACGAAGTGATATACTCTCCGTGGGCGATATAGACATCGTATTTGTTGTTCACCTTGTTGCGCTTAATATCTACCACCTTGCCCTCGTAAATCGAAGTTACAGCCGCACCCTCCTTGCCGACAATCTCCGCCATATTGCCCTTGTAGCGCTTAACCTTACCTCCTACAACCGGGAGATTTAGTGCCGTAGTCTTTGACGAGAACGAAGAGCCAGCCTTGTTTCCCTTGATAAGTTTTCGCAATGTTTTGATTGCCGAGTTGAGTTTCTCCTCGTGTTCCATCTTCGAGCGAAGAACGCTCTGCTCCTTGCTCGACATTGAGCTGATGGTCTTTTTTGCCGCCGCCATATCGGCACGCAGGTTTGCACGCTGCTTGTCGAGTCGGCGCTTTGTTGCCGAGAGTTCCTCACGGCGCTTGGCAAGAAGATTACGCTCGGCCTGCACATCGCTGCGCACCGCCGAAATCTGCTTGATTTGGGCAATACGATACTCGGTAGCCACACGCAACATCGCCACTCTGCGAGCCATATCGGTAAACGACTTCGCCGAGAAGAGGTAGGTCAGATTATTCTGATAGCGGAAGTTACGATACGCCTCTCGCACAATCTCTCGGGCATTATCTTCGAGTTGCGAAAGTTGTCCGCCGAGAGCACGCAAGCGCTGCTCCGAAGCGTTTACCTCGGCTGTGAGTTGCTTTATCTGGCGGGTGGTTTCACGAATAAGGTCATTTCGTTTCTCAATCTGCTTGGTGAGCGATGCGACCTGCTTTTCGGCCGAAGCCTTATTCTTTTTGAGTTGCGCCAACTGCCTCTCCTCACGAGCAATGCTCTGTTCGAGGTTGGCAATAACCCTCTTCTGCTGCTCAATCTTGCTCGTCTGCGCTACGGCAGGAGCAAACATCAGCACCAGCATTAGGGTTAGTATTTTCTCTCGCAACTTCATATCTTATTCCTTTTTTGTTCCCTTGTTATTCGGGAAAAAGCGCCTCTCTATCTCCTCCTTATCGGCTCCTCGCTCCAACGCCTTGCGCCAATAGGTCTTTGCCATAAACTCCTCGCCCAAAGCATTGAGAATATCGCCATAGTGCAGCGGATACTCGGGTGAACGAGAGCGGTCGAGCGAGAGCGCCTGCTGCATCACCTTCTTTGCCTCGGCATATCGTCCGAGTTTATACAACACCCACGCCTTGGTGTCGAGGTAGGTGGCGTTATTTGTAGAGAGTTCGTTTGCTCGGGTTGCCATCGTCAATGCCCGCTCCAAATCGTGGCCGTCAAGCGAGAGAAAATAGGCATAATTGTTCAGCGCACCCGAATTGTCGGCATTATAGCGCAACGCCTTTTTGTAGGCATTATAACTGCGTTTTGTCTTGCCGTTTTGGTGCTCAATATCGCCAATGGCTCCCCACATCGAACTGCGGAGTTCATCATTGTCAGCATACTTCAACACCTCGTTATACAAATCTATCGCCTTGGCGTATTCGCCCTTCTGTTGTGCCAACGCCGCACTTATCTGTAACAAATCGACATTGTGCGGAGCAATCGCCAACGCAAGCGTAGTATATTTCTGCACCGAGTCGGGACGATTGAGGTGATTTTCAAGTTCAATCACTCGTGTAAAATCCTCCACCTCAGGCGACTTGTAGTCTATGTTCTGCTTGCACAACCGCAACGCCTCCTCGGCCTTACCCGATACGATAAGGTGTTGTGCGTAGAGCACCGCCACCTCCTTGCTCTCGGGGTGATGGATATAGAGTCGCTTGATAAGCGCATCATACTGCGGGTAGAACTTGCGATATGATGCTATATCTCCCGAAAGTCTGCGCCACGCCTCAATCTTCTCTTTCAGCGGGTACTTGTTGTTGGCAAAAGCCACCTCCATAGTAGAGAGAAATCCCGCCTTGTTGCCCCTCGTCTGATAGTAGTCGCCAAGTGCCAACCAAGGCTCTACGGCCAAGGTGTCAATCTCGATAGCCCGTTTGAGAGAAGCAACCGCCAGAGAATCTCGCTTTGTTATCCAATATATCTCGGCAAGTGCGATGTGGTTGTCGGCTAAGTATGGGGCCTCCTCTACCGCCTTGTGAGCCTCCGCCTCGGCAGCAAGAGTTTTTCCCGTTTTCAGCAGATAGTATTGGCGCATACGGCCAAGCTGCGGAATACGACCAAAGCGCACCTCGGCACTATCCAACACCGCCAGAGCCTCGGGTGTTCGCTTGCTGTTGTCGAGCAACAACGCAAGGAGACGATAGTGATCGGGGTCGGTGCTTTTGTGAACCATCTTCTCGAAGATAGGCACAGCCTTACCATACTCATTCGCAACAATCAGCGCCTTGCCATACTCCTCCAAGTAATAGCGGTTGGCGGTATCCTGATGATACGCCCTCTCGGAGTACTCCACCGCATTTTTGGGGTTTTTGGTCAAACGAGCCAGGAGGCTCAACGCCGGAGCATAATTAGAGTCCTGCTGAAATATCGCCTCGATAGCGACAATGGCGTGAAGCGTATCATGATGTATTGTCGCCTGCTTTATAGCCTCGGCATATAGTTCGGAGATAGGTTTTCGCCCAACCGCTTGGCGCATCGCCTTGTGTTGCGGAATAAATCCATAGCACAACAAAGCAACAAAAAATATGACACCAAGCCTTTTCACTACAATCTACTCTCTGCTTAAATGTTTTCAGTTTTACAGCACGCTGTCGAACTGGTGGAGGAAGCGCACATCGTTCTCGAAGTAGAGGCGCAAGTCCTTAACACCAAACTTCAACATTGCAATACGCTCAACTCCCATACCAAAGGCAAAGCCCGAATACTCCTTTGAGTCGATGCCATTGGCCTCCAAGACATTAGGGTCTACCATTCCGCATCCCATAATCTCCAACCAGCCTGTACCCTTACATACCGGGCAGCCCTTGCCACCGCAGAGATTGCACGATACATCCAACTCTGCCGAAGGCTCGGTGAATGGGAAGTATGATGGACGCATACGGATTTGTGTCTTCTCACCGAAGAGCTCCTTCGAGAAGTACAAAAGCGACTGCTTCATATCGGCAAACGATACATTTTTGTCGATATACAAGCCCTCAACCTGATGGAAGATGCAGTGTGCTCGGTACGAAATAGCCTCGTTACGGAACACTCGACCGGGACAGATTACACGGATTGGTGGCTCCTGCTGCTGCATAGTGCGCCCCTGAATTGACGGGGTGTGGGTACGCAACAAAACATCGTCAGCCGAAGGCTCCGAGCCAGCCTTCTCCACGAAGAAGGTGTCCTGCATATCACGAGCTGGGTGCTCCATAGGGAAGTTCAAGCGAGAGAAGACATGGTTGTCGTCCTCAATCTCCGGACCGTCAGCTACGGTGTAGCCCAAGCGAGAGAAGATATCGATAATCTCCTGCTTCACCAACGAGATTGGGTGGCGAGAGCCAAGCTGCTCGGCCGAACCAGGACGGGACATATCATCGATTTGAGGAGCAGAAGCCTGCTGGTTTTCGAGCAACTCCTTCTGCTCGTTAATTTTTGCCAAAATGCTGTTTTTGAGGGCGTTCAACTTCTGACCGAACTCTCGTTTGAGTTCCGGTGCTACGGTTTTGAACTCCTCCATAAGGGCAGTCATCTCGCCCTTCTTGCCCACCATTCTGATGCGGAAATCCTCAACCTCTGCCAACGATTTTGGAGCAAAAGCCTTGACCTCCTGTGTAAGAGCTGTGATTTTGTTATTCATAAAAGTTGTATGTTTTTGTCTTAAATTTACTTCTAATTCCGCAAAGGTACACTTTAATTTTCAATTATCAATTGTCAAGAGCCAATTATTTAGCCTTTGGCTAATATTTAAGCCAGCGCCACAAATCTCGTAGCGTAGGCTTCGAGCCGTGCATAAAGATACCAATCTTGTAGATTTTTGCCGCTCCCCAGACGCAGAAAACAAAGGTTACATAGAGGAGTGCCAGCGAGGTTGCCACCTCCCACGCAGGGATACCGCTCGGTATGCGGGCCACCATCACAACCGGCGAGGTGAACGGTATCATCGAACACCAAAAGACCATCGGCGAGTTAGGGTCTTTCATAATCATCATCGTAACCACAAATGCCACAATGATCGGGATGGTTATAGGGGCAGTAAGTTGCTGAGCATCTTGCGCTTGGTCCACACTTGCTCCCACCGCCGCATAGAGCGATGCGTAGAGCAAAAATCCGCCCATCGTAAACAGCAGAACCAGAACCACAATAGTCGCAATATGGCCTGTATCGAGTAGTGATGAAAGGGCTGTCAGCATCTCTGGTTCAAGCCCCTGCTGCATAGCGAGAGTGGCGACCTCTGCGCCTCCCTGTACCTGATGCACACTATCGAGGATATTATCAGGCATAAACGCCGGCATAATAACTGCGCTGCAAAGCACCAACAACACTCCCCAAACAGCAATCTGCACCGCAGCAACAAGTGCCACACCGAGAATTTTACCCATCAACATCTCGAAAGGTTTGACGGTAGATACCATAACTTCCAAGATGCGGGAGCTCTTCTCGTCAATAACGCTCTGCATCACCATAGCGCCATAGAGGACAAGGATGAAATAGAGCAAAAATCCAAGTACCAAACCCAAAATTGAAGAGGCAATAGCCGAGGAGGCTGACTCCTCCTTGTCGGTGCGTAGAGTGGTGAGATGGACCGAGGCCTTTACCTTGTCGAGAATCTCATCGAGGTTGTCAATGTTATAACTTTTAAGGCGCTCGTTCTCGATTATTTTCTCTATCTCGTCGGCAATATACTCTTCGAGCATAAGCGACGAAGATGAGGTGGTGTAGAGTCGTGCGTTGTTCGGGTTTTCGACAATGTCTTTACCCACAAACAACACTCCAAAGTTCTTCTCGTCTTGTGATGTGGCAACGAGGGTTGTGGCAATATCGTTGTTCGACACAACAAAGACAACCTCCTCATCAGACTCCAATCGTGGCGCAACAACGCCACTCTCATCCACAACCGTAATCTGGCGTGTTTCGGAGTCGGCAAACTCCATAATAAGGGTTGGTGCAGCACTCAACAAAATCATCAACAACGGCATAACAAGCGTTGTGATTATAAAGGACTTTTTATATACTCTCTCTCGGAACTCTCGCCCGATAATAAGACCAATGTTTCTCATAGTTTTTACGGTGTTATTCTTTTACGGCACGAATGAAAATATCGTTCATCGACGGAATGGTTTCGATGAACTGGCGCATATCAACCGAGTCGTTCACGAGCGACACGACCGAACGAATATCTTCATTGCGGGCTATATGAATTTTGAGAGAGGAGAAGCCCGTTGTACTCTCCTCGTTTTCAATCACTTCACACACCCCTTGCAGGCGCTCCACAAGAGCCTTGCCATCGCCCTTATACTGCACCGAGAAGGTGTTTCCACCATACGAACGGCGAATATCTTCAACCCTGCCCGAGAGGATATTGTGCGACTTGTTTATAAGTGTGATATGGTCGCAAATCTCCTCTACCGAGGACATATTATGAGTGGAAAAAATCACCGTTGCTCCCTCATCTCGCAAACGCAAAATCTCCTCTTTAAGAAGGTTGGCATTTACTGGGTCAAAGCCCGAAAAAGGCTCGTCGAAAATCAGCAACTCTGGGCGATGAAGCACCGTTACGATAAACTGTATCTTCTGCGCCATACCCTTCGACAAATCTTCAACTTTTTTATCCCACCAACTCTCTATACCGAGACGAACAAACCACTCTTTCAGGCGCACCAACGCCTCATAACGAGACAAACCCTTCAATCGTGCCAAAAAGAGCGCCTGCTCCCCCACCTTCATCTTGCGATAGAGGCCTCGCTCCTCGGGCAAATAACCGATGCGGAAAATATCTTGTTGGGTTATCGGCTTGTCGTTAAACAACACTCGACCGCTATCCGGCAATGTTATGCGGTTGATGGTGCGGATAAGGGTTGTCTTGCCCGCTCCGTTTGGTCCAAGCAGTCCGTAAACCGAGCCACGAGGTATCTCTACCGATACATCGTCGAGTGCCGTATGTGCTGCAAATCGCTTGGTTATATGTTCGGCAGTGACAATGTTGCCCATACTCTTAATTTTTTTGAAGGATTATACTGCAAATATACAAAAAATCTATTAACTTTGCGTAGAATAGCAGGATGTAGGTCCGCTCTTGTAATATATTGAACGCAAAAAATATATAAAAGATATAAACAATGGGAAAGAAAACTGTTTTGGTATCGGGTGGTGCAGGCTATATCGGCTCGCACACCGCTGTGGAGTTGATTAACGCAGGTTTGAATGTTGTTGTTGCCGACAACCTCTCGAACTCCGATATGTCGGGCGTTGAGGGTGTTCGCAAAATTACAGGCGTGGATGTTCCGTTCATCAATGTTGATTGCTGCGACAAAGAGGCATTCAAGCGTGAGGTATTCGAGAAGTATGAGTTTGACTCGGTAATCCACTTCGCTGCATACAAAGCCGTAGGAGAGTCGGTGGCAGATCCTATGAAGTACTACCGCAACAACCTTCTCTCTTTTATGAACATCATCGATTTGATGCGAGAGTTTGGCCGCCACAACATCGTATTCTCATCATCGGCTACCGTTTATGGCGAGGCCGAGGAGCTGCCTGTAACAGAGCAGACTCCTCGCAAGCCTGCAACTTCGGCTTACGGAAATACCAAGCAGATGTGCGAGGATATTCTTCGTGATTCGGTTGCTGCATACGGAGCAGATGGCTTGAAGGGTATCGCTTTGCGCTACTTCAACCCTATCGGCGCTCACCCGTCGGCTCTTATCGGCGAGTTGCCACGAGGTGTACCTCAGAACCTTGTTCCATTTATTACCCAGACCGCAGCAGGTGTTCGTGAGTGCTTGTCGGTATTTGGTGATGACTACGACACTCCTGATGGTTCGTGCTTGCGTGATTATATCGACATCGTGGATTTGGCAAAGGCTCACGTTGTGGCTATCCAGCGTATGATCGACGATAAGAACAAAGAGAACTACGAAATCTTTAACATTGGCACAGGTCGTGCAGTATCGGTATTGGAGTTGGTAAACACCTTCGAGCGTGTAAACGAGTTGAAGCTCAACTATAAGGTTGCACCTCGTCGTCCGGGCGATGTTGTAGCAATCTGGGCAGATACAACCCACGCAAACGAGGAGCTCGGTTGGAAGGCAGAGCGCTCGCTCGATGACACTTTGTGCTCGGCTTGGGCTTGGGAGAAGAATGTAAGAGGAATTAAATAGTCAAGAGATATGGAGTATAAAGTAAAATTACAGGAGTTTGCACCATCTTTGACCGAGGCAGAGGTGGCAGCAGAGGTGGCTCGTATCAAAGATCTTTCGGTTCGCAACTACCGTAAGGATGTCTATGCTTTTGCTTTGTCGGCTGTCGATTTGACAACTCTCACCTGCAACGACTCGGTAGAGTCAGTTTCGGCTTTCGCTAAGCGTGCCGTAGATTTCTACTCGAAGTATCCTGATTTGGCAAATGTAGCATCAATATGTGTTTATCCTTCGTTTGTAGAGACCGTAGGCTTGGCTGTTGATGGCTCGCCTATGCGCATCACAAGCGTAGCAGCAGGATTCCCTGCTTCGCAGACCTTCCTCGAAGTGAAGATGTTGGAAGTGGCTATGGCTATCGAGAACGGAGCAGATGAGGTGGATATTGTAATGAATGTAGGAAAGGTTTTGACCGGCAACTACGACGAGGCGGCAGCCGAGGTTGAGGTTATAAAGTCCGAGATGGGCAACGATACCGTTTTGAAGGTTATCCTCGAAACAGGCGCATTGAAGACTCCGCAACTCATTCACGACGCATCTTTGATTTCGATGTTGGCAGGTACCGATTTTATCAAGACTTCGACCGGTAAAATCGATGTTGCAGCTACACCTGAGGCGGCTGTTGTTATGTGTCGTGCCATCAAGTTGTTCTACGACAAGACAGGCATAAAGGTTGGATTCAAGGCTGCAGGTGGTGTTCGCACACCTGAGGATGCAGCGTTGTACTACACCATCGTTGAGGAGATTTTGGGAGAGGAGTGGCTTACTACCGATCTGTTCCGTATCGGCGCTTCTTCGGCTGCAAACAACCTCCTTTCGGGTATTCTCGGCGAGCAGGTGTCGCACTTCTAAACATATCTAACAACAAAAAAGTATAGGAGAGCTATTTCGCTCTCCTATACTTTTTATATATTTAAGTAAGATTAACCAATCTTTACCATCGCTTCGATTGACTTCGATGCCTTTTGGCGTGTTTCCTCGTCGAGTTCGATTGTTGGCGACTCCTTTTCGAGGCAAGCGATAATAGAGTCGAGCGTTATCATCTTCATATACTCACACTCATTGCACGCCTTACCCTCAACCGACGGTGCAGGGATAAACTTTTTAGATGGATATTTCTTCTCCATCTCGGCCAAAATACCAGGTTCGGTAACTACGATAAAGGTATCACACTCTTTCTCGCCGCAATACGAAAGAATACCCGCCGTAGAACCGCAATAATCGGCCAATTCAGCCACTTCACCACGACACTCGGGATGGACGACCACTTTTGCCTCCGGATACAGTTTTTTAAGCTCTAAAACACCCTCTTTCGAAAACTTCTCGTGCACGTGGCACGCACCGTTCCACATAATCATATTTTGACGACCTGTGACCTTCTGGATGTAGGAGCCGAGATTTTTGTCGGGTGCAAAAATTATAGTTTTATCCTCCGGTATAGATTGCACAACCTGTAATGCATTTGATGATGTGCAGCAGATATCTGTCAAAGCCTTAATACCGACCGTAGTATTCACATAAGCCACGACAAGAGCATCGGGATGTAGAGCCTTGAACTTAGCAAACTCCTCCGCCTTACACGACTCGGCGAGTGAGCAGGTAGCCTCCGGGTTTGGAATTAAGACCTTCTTATCGGGAGAGAGCACCTTGGCCGTTTCGCCCATAAAGTGAACGCCGGCAAAGAGGATCTTCTTCGCTTCAATATCACGAGCCTTAACCGAAAGAGCTAGCGAATCACCCAAAAAGTCGGCCACCTTCTGTACCTCCGGGCGACAATAGTAGTGAGCCAGAATAACAACTCCTTTCTCACGCTTTAACTCTTCGATTCGCTTAATTTTATTCTCCATAGTTTTTATTTTTCAATGACATTTAATAAAATCGGGTGTCGCCTTAAATGACATTCTTTTTTCTTCTACTGCAAAATTAAGAATTTTTGGGTATAATGACTTACTCTTTTTTGAAAAATTTTTGGAGGAAGTTTTTACCCCACTTTTCGACAGCTGTTTATTATTACTTTTTAATTTTATATTTAATAATTAAATAATTTTAATAAAGAATAACAACAATAATAGGTGTTGAAAGTGTTGATAAATTTTTTAGGAAAAAAGTTACTAACTATCGGTTTTGAAAAATTTTTAATAATATCTTCTTAACAGGCTGATAATGATAGTCTGCCTACCCTATTTTCAACAAATGTTTATAAGTGGTTTCAACATATAAACACCGATTATTTTTAACAATTATTACTATTTTTTCTTTAACAAAAATAACAACAATTTTTAATAACTCGGGGGTTTGTTCTCTTTATCGAAAGTTGTTAAGAGTTATCAAAAGTTTTCTACGCCTTATTAACACATTTTCTCCATCTTATCAACAACCTTTCGGGCTATCTGTCGATAGATATTCTCCACCTCCGAAAGAGTGTTTGTAGCAGGGTTTCCATTGTCGCCTGCTTCCATAATTCCTTGAATTATAGGTACTTCGCCTAATAAATCAACGCCAACCTCCTCGGCATACTTTGCTGCACCACCCTTGCCGAAGATATAGTAGCGATTGTTCGGCAACTCGGCAGGCGTAAACCACGCCATATTCTCAACTACGCCCAAAATAGGGATGTTTACATTCGGATTTCGGAACATCTCAACACCTCGAACTACATCAGCCACAGCAACTTGCTGCGGTGTCGATACTATAATAGAGCCTCCAATGCGCAATTCGTTAATTATTGACAAATGTATGTCGCCTGTACCCGGGGGAAGGTCAATTAATAAAAAATCTAAATATCCCCACTCGGTTTGGTGTATAAGTTGGCGTAAAGCGCTGTTAGCCATCGTTCCACGCCACAATAAAGCGTCGGTAGGACGGATAAACATTGCGATGGAAATAAGCTTCACTCCACCCACTTCGGCCGGTATAATATAATCCCTTCCATCCACTTGCTTTGCATCGGGCAGATAACCCTCGCATCCGAACATCTTCGACTGCGACGGACCGTAGATATCGGCATCGAGAACACCCACTTTATAGCCCTCTTTTACGAGTGCAGCGGCGAGGTTGGATGTTACGGTTGATTTACCTACTCCTCCCTTGCCCGAGGCGATGGCAACAATGTGTTTAATATCCGAAATGGTGGAGTGTTGGTGTATCTCCTCGATAGCGGCATTCTTGGCTGCACGCTCGGCACTCTTCTCGCCCTCCTTCACTACGACAATAACCTTATAGTCGGGGTAAGCCGATGCGATGGTCTGCTCTACCCTACTCTTTATCTTCAAGGCAAACGGATCACGAGCCTTGCGGAAGATAAGACCTATTACAATCTTATCCCCCTCAATCTCTGCCCCCTCGAAGATGCCGGCAGTAACAATATCCTGCTCCAACTCGGGGTGAAAGACACCACGGAGTAACTCTTTTATTCTGTTTCTCATATTTTTTAGCTATTAGCTATTAGCCATTGGCCATTGGCTTTTTTCTACTGCAAATTTAGCAAAAATTCCCCCACGATAATGCAACTCTCGAAAATTATTTCTAAATTTGTATTCGCAATCCTCGGGTTGCAGACATAATTACGCAGAAAGTGTAAGTTTATTCTCGAATTGCGAACTTAGGAACTTCGATTTATAGTGAGGATAGGCAGACATTCTTCTTGCGTCATACCATTTGGTATGGCGTGGAGTTGTTGCTTATTTTAACTATGAGGTTTCCTAAGACCTGCAATTCTAAAATAAGTTTTCAGCACCACGCTTTCTTTTTTATGTTTCTCTATTGGGTGTTGGTGGAGATGAAAAATTTAGGTTACGATGTTTTATGCTGTCTATACAAAAGGAGCAACAGAGATGAATCCGACTTTCGAGATGCTACACCATAGCTCCGAACATATTCTATTCTTTGCCAAATGCCATACCGACGCATCGTGCCGACACTACTATTTTCTAAATCCCAAAGGCGAAATAGCACCTCTAATCGTAAATGGTGGCAAACTAATATCTATCATTTATAACTTTTCTGCACCCCCTTCCACAATAGAATTAGAGATAGAGCAACCAAACCGAGGTGTCGAAAGAGTTGAGATATATAGGCAAGACAATTTCTATCTACCGCCTCTCTCCATTGTCGCTACCGCAATTAGGAGTATAAATAAGTTGGGAGTTGTTGATTGGGTGGTCAAAGTAAAAACAAAGCATAGTTCTTATAAAAAAATTCCCGAGCAAATCTCTCTGCTCGGGGATAGCTAATGGCCAATGGCTAATAGCCCAGACTAAATGAATACGGGCAATACATCTGCACGCCCTCACGGGTAAGTTCTTGTTTCAAAGCCTTGTAGTACTCCGCTGCCTCCAAGGTCTCGGCATCGAGGAAGTATGCCTTTGCCTGCATATTCAACTGCTGCATCATCTGCGCTATTGGCGAAAGCTCCTCCAAAACCTCCTTAACACGGAAATTATCGGCAATACCCGCCTTATCAACAGCCACAGCGATAGCCTCACGCAATCCACCGTTTGCATCAGCCAGACCGAGCGATACGGCACGAGTGCCCGACCATACTCTACCCTGCGCCAACTCCAAAACCTGCTCCATTGGGAGATTGCGGCCGGATGACACCTTCGAGGTGAATGATTCGTAAACCTTATCCACCGAGCGAATTAACGCCTTGCGCTCTGCATCGGTAATCTTGCGCACACCCACGCCCATAATGTTCGAGCCAAAGTCCGCCGAGCGACCTGTCTTCACAACATCGGTGGTTATGCCGAGTCTATGGTTGAGCATATTTTCGCCCTCAATCAACATTCCGAATACTCCGATAGAGCCGGTCAAAGTGAGGCGATCGGCAATAATTGCATCTGCTCCTGCCGAGATGTAGTAGCCTCCACTTGCGGCATACGAGCCCATAGAAACAATTACCGGTTTCTCCTTGCGCAAGAGTTCCACCTCTCGCCAAATAACATCGCTGGCCAAGGCGCTGCCGCCAGGTGAGTTTACACGAAGAACTACGGCTTTTATGTCGTCGTCCTCACGAGCATCACGCAACACCTCGCACACATTTACACTATATATATTATCATCAACGCCTGTGCCGTCGAAAACTTGTCCCTCGGCATATACAACACCCACAGCCGGTGCACCAAACTTCGGAACGATAGGCGCCAACAGCATATACTCGCCAAGCGAGATGATGTTGTGTGTATCGTCAGCACCCTTCTCCACGCCATATTCGCAGAACTTTGCCTCCATCTCATCCTCGTAGATAAGAGCATCGACAAGGTTGTGCTTCAAGGCATCCTCCGGCAGTGTAATATCCAACCTATCGGCAAGAGAGTTGAGCTTTGCAGGGTCGAGATTGCGACTCTCGGCAATGGATGCCACCATAACACCCCACATATCATTCACCATCATCTGCATCTGCGCACGGTTCTCCTTCGACATCTCCTTGCGGATGTAAGGCTCTACGGCACTCTTATACTTGCACGCCGTAGGTCGGAACGCCTCAGCCTTTAAACCGAGTTTGTCGAATGCTCCCTTCATAAAGAGCGAAGTCGAAGCCAAGCCTCTCCAATCGAAACCGCCCTCAGGGTGGAGATAGATTTTATCTGCCACCGATGCAAGGTAGTACGAGCCCTGCGAGTAGGTTTCGTTGTATGCAACCACGAACTTTCCACTCTGCTTGAAGTCGATAAGTGCGGCACGAATCTCCTCGATAGAGGCAGTTGTAACGCTTCCCATACCCGTAAAATTGAGGTATAGGCCCTTTACTCGCTCGTCGGTCTTGGCTATCTCGATGCTCTGCAACACCTTCAATAAATGGGTGTTCTTAGGCATAGTCATCGAGGCGTAGTCGAAGCCCGCCATCGGATTTTTGAGCGGAGCTTCGGAGATGTTCTCTGCAAAGTCAATCTTTACAATCGTCTGCGGAGTGATTACCGCCTGTGTGGTCTGACCCATAGTGCCTGCCATACCGGCAAAAATAACAAGGCACACCACCCACGACAATACTGTGCCCACAACCATTGCGAGCAGCGTAGCAAGAAAAATCTTAAAAAATTTCATATATCTTTAACTTTTAAGTTAAAACAGTTTCTCACACTACAAAGATATAAAAAAAGAGGAAATAAGTTTCCTCTTTCACAATATATTTTCCCACAATTTTAATAGAGATAAAAGACTATTCCTATGGCGTGGCAGAGCATAGCGAGGTTAATCAGCAGGTGCCACACGAGGTGGTGATAACGAAAGCCCTTCTTGGCATAGATTGCTGCACCGACGGTGTAGAAGATTCCGCCTGCACCAATAAGCACCAAAAGCGGGGCAGAGGCGTTGCGCCAAAAGAGAGGGAAGAAGATGACAATCATCCAGCCCATAATCAGGTAGATGGTCAGGCTTATCGACGGAATAGAGCGCCTCGACAGCGACTTGTAGAATATGCCGAACAGCACCATAACCCATTGAATTATAACGATTAGCGTACCTTGCCAGCCGCCGATTACATAGAGCGCAATCGGTGTGTAAGAGCCTGCGATAGCGAGATAGATCATTATGTGGTCGAGGATATGGAACACCTCTTTATGTTTCGAGTCAGGCTGCATCGAGTGGTAGAGCGTCGAGCATAGGAACATCAAAAAGATGCAGATCACAAAGACCGAAACACCCACGCTTGCGAGCACAGGGTTTTCCACGCCGTGCACGAATGCCCAAACTGCCGAGAAGGGTAGTGCCAAGAGGGCTAAAACCGCCATTACGCCGTGCGAAATAGTGTTTGCCACCTCCTCGCCGAAGGTGGGAATATACAACAATTTCTTTATCTTTTCTCTCATTTTTTGTCTGTTTTTCTTGTCGACAAAGATAATCAAAGTAGGGTAGACTCCATACCGTATTTATGCGTATTTATGTCGAAAAAGGGCAACAAGAAAAACCCCGAAGCCTATAAGCCATAAATAATTCTACATTTTGTATTCTGCATTTTGCAAAATTTCTTAACTTTGCGCAATTATACAAATAAAACAAAGTTTTATGTCAAAGGAATTTAAGAGATATCTCATAACTTCGGCGTTGCCTTACGCCAATGGTCCTGTGCATATCGGACACCTCGCAGGTGTGTATGTGCCATCCGATATCTACACTCGTTACCTTCGTTTGCGTGGTCGTGATGTGATTTCGGTGTGCGGTAGCGACGAGCACGGTGTGCCTATCACTATCAAGGCTAAGAAGGAGGGTATAACACCACAGCAGGTGGTAGACCGCTACCACGCTATCATCAAGGATTCGTTCGAGAAGTTGGGCATTTCGTTCGACATCTACTCACGAACTTCGTCGAAAACACACGCAGAAACCGCTTCGGCCTTCTTCCGCAAGTTGTACGATGAGGGCAAGTTCGTGGAGAAGACCACCGAGCAGTTCTATGATGAGGAGGCTAAATCATTCCTCGCAGACCGTTATATCAAGGGTACTTGCCCTAAATGTAACGCCGAGGGCGCATACGGCGACCAGTGCGAGGTGTGTGGTTCAACCCTCTCGCCAGAGGAGCTTATCAACCCATATTCGACTCTCTCGGGTGCAACACCGGTAAAGCGTGAAACAAAGCACTGGTACTTGCCACTCGATCAGTACGAGCAGATGCTCCGTGAGTGGATTTTGGAGGGTCACAAGGAGTGGAAATCGAATGTCTATGGTCAGTGCAAGAGCTGGCTGGATGGTGGTCTGCAGCCTCGTGCCGTAAGCCGCGACCTGGATTGGGGTATTCCCGTTCCGGTGGAGGGTGCCGAGGGTAAGAAGT
>JAZONG010000105.1:0-25750 GCA_045654385.1 Alistipes sp. | reverse complement strand
GAATGGAGGAATAACCGCCTGATTGAGGATGTTAATCTTCTCGGCTACAACCTCAATATCACCCGTAGCCATCTTTGCATTCTTCGTCTCACGCTCGATAACACGGCCTGTAACCTGCACTACGCACTCACGACCGAGTTTCGATGCAGCCTCCTTGGTAGCCTCGTCAGAGTGCTCCTCAACCACAATCTGAGTGATACCGTAACGGTCACGCAAATCAATAAAAGTCATTGCGCCAAGGTTGCGCACCTTCTGCACCCAACCTGCCAATGTTACTGTCTGTCCGACATTTGTGGCACGCAATTCGCCACAAGTATTACTTCTATACATAGAGTTTTATATTATATTTTGTATCTTTGTCGCCAAATAACCCACAAAGTTACAAAAAAATATGGAAATCAATCGCGAAAAAGACGAAAAATATATGCGTTTAGCCATCGAAGAGGCGAAACTCGCACTTAAAGCCGACGAAGTACCCATCGGAGCTATCATTGTAGCGGGTGGTTGCATCGTTGGTCGCGGTCACAATCTGGTCGAAACTTTGGTCGATGTAACAGCTCATGCCGAGATTCAGGCCATCACTGCGGCATCTTCGACTATCGGCGGCAAGTACCTCAACGACTGCACCTTATATGTAACCGTCGAGCCATGTCCTATGTGCGCAGGAGCTTTGGCGTGGAGCCAAATCGGTCGCATAGTCTATGGTGCTTCCGACCCCAAAAGAGGATTTTCGACCATCTCGAACAATATGCTCCACCCCAAGACCGTTGTAACTTCGGGCGTACTTCGCGAAGAGTGCGAGCGACTTATGACCGATTTTTTTGCAAAATTGAGATAGAGTTAGTAACTTTGCGCCGTTTTCAACGGCACAACGAAAAACAATAAATTAAACACATAATAGATTATGAAGAAGTTATTTGTAACAATGATTGCACTCCTCGCCGTAGGTTTTGCTTCGGCACAGAGCGAGGTTATCGCAAAGTTCAACGAGGGCGCTACCGCTATTCAGAACAAGAACTACGCATCAGCTATCACCCTCTTCGAGACAGTTATCGACAAGGGTATGGATTCGGAGGATAGCAAGGTGCTCAACTGTGTGGCTACTGCAAAGAAGTACCTTCCGGTTTGCTATCAGGGTGTAGGTCTTTCTGCTGCATCGCAGAAGAACTTCCCTAAGGCTATCGAGTACCTCACAAAGGCTGCCGAGATTGCAGAGTTGTATGGTAACACCCCTGCAAAGCAGAAGGCTATGACAATTCTCGCAAAGGTTTACCAGGTACAGGGTGGCGAGGCGTTCAACGCAAAGGATTATGCTACTGCTGCTGCGGTATTCGAGAAGGGCTACGCTGCAAACCCTCGTAACGCCGAGATGGCTCTCAACCTCGCAACATCTTACTGCGAGTTGGGCAAGTACAATGAGGGTATGGCTATCTACGACAAGATCTGCAAGATGCCTGCTGACAAGTATGCTGCTTACATAGCTAAGGCTGAGGCTAACAAGGCTCTCTACACCAATAACAAGGTTGCAAAGATGCAGCAGGATGGCGATTTCGACGGTGTAATCGCTATGGCTGATAAGTTGGCTGTAACTGCTCCTGCTTTGGCTGAGAAGATTCGCATCGAGGCTTACAACGGCAAGAAAGACTATGCAAAGGTTATCGCTCTCGGTGATGCTGCGGCTGCAGCTCAGACAACCGAGGAGGATAAGAGTGCTATCTACTTCTTGGTAGGTGCTGCACACAACGCCAAGTACAACGCAAGCGGCAACAAGGATGTTGCTTCACGAGAGAAGGCTATCGCTGCATTGAAGAAGGTTACAGCAGGTGCAAGCGTAGAGGCTGCAAAGGCTGCGTTGGCAGGTTTGGAGTAGTCGAAAACTCAACAAATAAAAAAGCAGGGCTTTGTCCCTGCTTTTTTTGTGTTTTAACACGAAGTCGCTACTGTTTTGGTGTTAAGTCCATCTTCTCGACATCGAGTACACCGCCCATATAAATAAGCAGTTTTGCGCCCTTATCATCGACAGACATCACCAACTCCGAAGCGATCATTGTCGTTTCATCTATCGCTACATATCCTCGAACTCGCTCTCCGCCACCGAACTCGTTATTGTCGAACCGAAACTCTCGGTGTGTAGCCGCATAACTCTCCAATCGACACCAAAGCGAGTGGCATATCTCGTTAGAAGCCTTCGTATGTTCGATTATGATTATCGAGTTTACACCATCCAAAAACTCTTTACCGAGTTTAGGTCTGAGTATCGCCTTAACAAGGCCTAGTCCGTGTCCTTTGTGCAACTCCACGCAATTCACCCCTTTCAGCGTACCATACTCTGCAACAATCTGCTTTACAGAGGCTAAAATCGACGACTGAGGCTCGGCTAGACTCTCCCGACTTACCAACATCGCAACAAGGAGCAGAACAAACTTAAAAACTCTACATTTCATTATTAAAAAGCATTTTAAGTGGTTTACTCTATCGCTTCTACATCCTCAACATCCGCTTGTCGCACCACCGTCATAATCTCCTCTCGCAAGGCTTTTGGGGTTACATTCTCACGAATAACGGTGAGGTAGGAGTGGCGTATCTCACGCTCGACCACCTCACGAGGAAGGCGCTCGAAGTAGATGTCGTTCCAATGCTTTTTATTGAAATGCCACGCAGGAGTTATAGCAGATAGGTAGTTATCTCGCAGCACCACAGCCCTACCGGGTTGGCACTTTACAGCCACACGCTCGGCGTGTTCCAATACGCAACAGGCGAACATCCTTCCGCCCACCTTATAGACCACCGCATCATCGCCAAAGGGTTGGCACTCCTCGACCAATGGCAACGACAAAATATATTCTCGTAAATCGATGATATCCATATCGCTTATAGAGAAATTAGGGGGAGATTTAACTCTCCCCCTAACAACTACTTCTTCTCTTTCAACAAATCTCTAATCTCTGTCAAAAGAACCTCTTCCTTCGATGGTTCAGGTTCGGGAGCAGGTGTCGGCTCCGGTGCAGGAGCAACCTCCTCCTCTTTCTTCTTCAACGAAGAGAGTTTATTCATAAGTTTGACAAGCAAGAATACGCAGAATGCCAAAATTGCAAAGTCCACAACCTGCTGAATAAATGCACCATAGTTCCAATAGACTGGCTCTGACGGTGCAGCGCCCTCGCTAACAACCGATACGGCTGCATCCTTCAACGCTGCAAGATTTACCTTCAAATCCTTGAAATTGACATTGCCCAAAAGCATACCGATTGGCGGCATAAGGATGTCGTTTACCAACGATGTAACAATTTTTCCAAAAGCACCACCGATGATAACACCGACAGCCATATCCATCACATTACCTTTGAGGGCAAATGACTTAAATTCCTTTAAAAATCCCATAGGTTTCCTCTCTGTTTAGGTTTAACAAACTATCCCACAATAAGTAAAACAGCATCGGTTGCAACATTGTCGCCCTCGGCAACAGCAACCTGCTGAACGGTGCCGTCGTAGTCCGAAGTGATGGAGTTCTCCATCTTCATAGCCTCCAAAACTACAACCTCATCACCAGCCTTTACGGTGTCGCCCTCCTTGACCTTCAACGAGATAACACGACCCGGAAGTGGCGCTACAATCTTATTGCCGACAACAGCCTTTGGTGCAGCGACAGGAGCAGCCTTCACTGGTGCATCGCCCAACTCGATAAGCACAGCATCGGTTGCAACATTCTCGCCTGCAACGACCAAAATCTGCTTAACATAGCCCGCAGCATCCGAAGTAATCGAATTCTCCATCTTCATAGCCTCCAAGAGTGCAACCTCCTGACCAACAGCCACGGCATCGCCCACCTTAACCTTAAACTCAATAACCTTACCAGGGAGTGGAGCAACGATTGTGTGGCCGGTGATTGGCTGAGCCTTAGACTCTGCTGCAACCTCCTCCTTTGCAGGAGCCTCGGCTGCCGCCTTTGCCTGATAAGCCTTAGTCTTTACGCCTGTGAGATATGGCTTCGCAACGAGTGGGAACAATTCGAGCAAGAGAACCTCCTTCTCGTTCTCGGCCAACTTCACACCACCTGCCTCAGGAAGTTCCGGATTTGGTTGGCTCTGATACTTCGAGATATCGTAGTTACTCTCCTCACGCACACCGCAAATCTTGAAACGGAAGTCTGGATTTACCGGTACAGGAGTAGTTCCGTACTCGCCCTTAACGAGGCTTACGAACTGATTGTTCTTTGTGGTATACATCTCACGACCAGCCTTCAAGTCGAGAGCGCAGTTTACAGCCTGAGCGCCTACAATCTGCGATGTAGGGGTTACAAGCGGTGGAAGACCTGCCGACAAACGCACCTCAGGAATCAACTCCATAGCCTTTGGCAAGATATCCTCAGCCTTCAATGCCTGCAACTGTGCCACCATATTCGAGTACATACCACCAGGAATCTCCGCCTCCTGAACGAGTTTGTTCGGAGCAGGGAAGCCAAAGTATGCCTCAATCTTCTGTGCTGCATCGAGCAATGTCACAAAGTCCTCCTTCTCGGCCGCTGCAACTGCACGATTGAGTTGCTCCTCAACCTCGGCAGGGGTAGCGTCTACGAGTGGATTGAATGGCTTTGGAGCAGGTTTATCCGCACCAAACACCGAAACATTCAACTCGGTACGAATATCCTTCAACTGCTCGTTAATTTTGGCAACAGCCTCCATATTTACGCCCAAGTCGATGCCCAACTTCTGACAGAAGAGGTAAACCAACTCCAACGCAGGAGCGCCTGTACCACCACCAAACCACCAGCAGTTGGTATCCACAACATCCACGCCCGCTGCGATGGCTGCATATACTGATGCAAGACCGTAGCCCGGGGTACAGTGTGTATGAAAATCGACTGCTACGCCTGTTGCAGCCTTTAACTTCTTGACGAGTGCGCTGACACGCTGTGGCGGAATAAGTCCCGACATATCCTTGATGGTAATCATATCGGCACCAAGTTCTGCCAACACCTTCGCCTTCGATACAAAGTAGTCGTCAGTAAAGACAGGTGCAGGGTTCTTCTTGCCCATCAACTTCTGCCAGAACGACAACTTTGGATATTTAGGATCTACGGTGTAGCATACTGCACAATCAGCAATACCGCCATACTTCTTTACATACTTGATGGTAGATTTAACATTCTCGACATCGTTCAAGCAGTCGAAAATACGCATAATACCAAGACCACTCTCGATAGAGTTACGACAGAAGCCCTCGATAATCTCGTCTGTATAAGGTGCATAACCGAAGAGATTACGGCCACGAGAGAGGGCTGTAAGTTTCGACACATCGCCAATCTCCTTTTTGATGCTTTCGAGGCGATACCAAGGGTTCTCGCCAAGATAACGCATCACCGAGTCAGGCACTGCGCCACCCCATACCTCCATAGCATAGAAGTGTGCATCCTTGTAGTATGGGAGGCATCGCTCCACCTGCGCTTGTGTCATACGAGTTGCAAAAGAGGACTGCTGTCCGTCACGCAAACTCAAATCTCTGATTTTAAGAGTCTTAGCCATAATTTTAAGGTTGTTTTTATTTTTTATCAATCTATTTTTCTCTTTTCGTAAAAACAAAGTTAATAATTTCCAAATAAAAAAGATAGAAAAAAGAGGAAAAAGTGATAAAAAAGTAACACAATTTGCAGTTATTTATACTATTCACTCCGCCAACCGCAATAAGCTCCTACAAACACCTAAACAAAAGCAGAACCGTCAACTATTTCGCTAAAAGTCGCTGAAATAGTTGGCTTTATCGTTTTTTATGGGTACCTTTGTAGAGTCTGAACCTCCAAAATTTTCAGGCAAAAGCACAAATTAGCCCATAAAAAATCAATTTATGATTCCGACTATGACCTACTTCGAGCAGGCGTTGTCTGCCCCTATGCTTCATTGCAAGCGCTTACGAAGCATAGAACCCATACGACATAATGGGCAACTTATCATCAAGCGCACACATAGCGCCATCGAGAGCGAGATTTTATGGAATGACAGGCGCTATCTCCTATCTTTACCTTTTAAGGCGGAGTCTCTTCGCCACATCGAAGAGTTGGAAGAGGAGTTACACAATCGCAGTCAAGGACCGCTCATTAATTGCCAAATTCTCTACAACGAACTGACTCTTACCGACTCACTCGGTCAGCCGCACTCCTATGACATCGTTCTGCAAGAGATACCCGACGGAATGGTACTCGAAGAGGCGATACAACACTACAAGGCTGCCGATTTGCTCCGTGGCGTGGAGTTTATGAAGGAGCGACTCGATGCCATAGGCTTCCGTCACAACAACCTGCGACCATCGAACATCGTGGTATGTCGTAGTGGCGTTATCAGACCGTTGAGATATTGGTATGCCGAGTGGGAGGTATTCTCCGACAACGACATATCGCAACTAACAGAATTTATTGCTCAATACGACTTTCCGGAGGGTGAAGCATCGAAGTTGTCGCTTTCTGCACCTACCGAGAACGAAGAGAGGCGCAAGAGTTACTTCCACGGCGGTGTTATTCGAGTATTCCGCTGTGGGCGTTACGGTTTTCTCGACAGAGATGGACGACAGATTACTAAATTTATCTACACTTGGGCGAGTGAGTTCTGCGAAGGGCGTGCCATAGTTGCCCGCAACAACAAGATGGGTGCGATAGACGGCTATGGCAAGAAGGTTATCCACGTAACCTACGACAGTTTGAAGTTCGATGTCGAGCAGGGCCTATTCTATGCCACACAAGGCAAATACCGTTATATTATAAATTACGACGGAAAGATAATATGCAAAAGTGAGAGATAAAAAATATAGGTCGCCATTGTTTTGGCGACCTATATATTATATAATATCTGAAAGTACCCGTTCCATCTTCTCGACTATCTTGTCGTTGCAGAGGTTGCCGACACTACCCTCGTGGGTATGATGCACCTCACGGGTTGGGGTATAGCGTCCCTCCTGAACTGCGATACCCACCTCACGATAGGCCTCACGGAACGGCTTACCCTCCAAAACCAAGCGGTTTACATCCTCTACGGTGAAGAGATAATCATACCTCTTATCCTCCAAGATACCCTTGTTGATGCGGATATTTTGCAACATAAAGTCGCACATCGCCATCACATCACAAATCTCGGTTGTAGCCGGGAAAATAACATCCTTCAACAGTTGCATATCACGGTGATAGCCGAGTGGAAGGTTTGCAGTCATCAACGCAATCTCGTTAGGCACTGCCTGCAAGCGATTGCACTTGCC
The DNA here is from genome assembly GCA_045654385.1 of Alistipes sp. Lineage (GTDB taxonomy): Bacteria > Bacteroidota > Bacteroidia > Bacteroidales > Rikenellaceae > Alistipes. The sequence goes on along the minus strand of JAZONG010000105.1, from coordinate 18,511 downwards.
ACGGGTAATCTCGAACACATCCGGGTTCTTTTTGTGAGGCATAATGCTCGATCCTGTTGTGAGATTATCTGGGAACGAAACAAAGCCGAAGTTCTGACACATAAAGAGGCACACATCCATCGCAAAGCGGCCTATGGTCGAGGCGAGAGCAGCAATGGCATAGGCGGCTGCACGCTCTGTCTTACCACGGCTCATCTGCGCAGCTACGGCGTTATAGTGAAGAGTACCGAAGCTGAGCAACTCGGTAGTCATTGTACGGTTCAGCGGGAATGACGAGCCATAACCTGCGGCCGAGCCAAGCGGATTTTGGTTGGCTGTATCGTATGCCGCAACCACCAAGCGCATATCGTCAATCAACGACTCGGCATAAGCGCCGAACCACAAACCAAACGATGACGGCATAGCGATTTGAAGGTGGGTATAACCAGGCATAAGGGTATCTTTATGCTCCTCGCTGAGTGCGATAAGGCGGTCGAACAACTGCTTGGCGTGCAGTGCTACCTTGCGCAACTCATCACGCATAAAGAGTTTTAAATCGACCAAAACCTGATCGTTACGAGAGCGGCCCGAGTGGATTTTCTTGCCCACATCGCCGAGTTTACGAGTGAGCATCAACTCCACCTGCGAGTGAACATCCTCAACGCCCTCCTCAATCACGAAGTTGCCCCTTTTAGCCTCTTCCAACAACTCGGCAAGAGCCGCCAACAACTGCTCCAACTCGCTCTTTTCGAGCAGGCCGATAGTTTCGAGCATCTTTATATGAGCCATCGAGCCCTCTATATCGTACTGCGCAAGACGAAGATCAAGCACACGGTCATTGCCTACGGTGTACTCCTCGATTGCCTTGTCAGGCTCAAATCCCTTATTCCAAAGTTTCATTCTATAATCTGTTATTTAATTCTTTCAATAGTCTGTCGTAGAGCGCAACACCCTCCTCAATCTCGCTGACGAGGACAAACTCATCTGCCGTATGTGAGCGTGAAGACTCTCCTACGCCCATCTTCAAGGCCGGAAGTCCCTGCATAATTGCTCTATCCGAAGTGGTTGGCGAGATAAACGGCTGACGACCAATCGCCACGGCCGCCTCGACCAACGGATGCGCAAGTGCAATCGCCGAGGCTCGTACTCTGGTCGAACGAGGTTTTGCATCGCACTCGACCGCCCCCTGCAACAACTCGACAACCTCCTCATTCGAGTAGGCATCGGTCGTACGCACATCGACAACAAAACGGCACTCATCTGGTACGATATTGTGCTGTGTACCTGCCGAAATCTGCGTTACGGTAATCTTTATATCGCCCAGCAACTCCGACTCCCTGTCGAAGCGGAAGTTGCGGAGCGTTTCGATGTCGCTAATCGCCTTATAGAGCGCATTTTCACCCTCATTGCGGGCTGCGTGACCACTCTTACCGTGTGCTGTGCAGTCCAAGACCACCAAGCCTCGCTCACCTACTGCGGGCTGCATCGAGGTTGGCTCGCCCACCAAGACCATATCGACCTTTATGCCCTGCTCGGCAAGGTGTGGCAAGAATGAACGCATACCCTTTTCGCCCATATTCTCCTCTTCGGCGGTCAGCGCAAGCAGAAGGTTGTATGGCAGAGCCGTAGTATCGTAATTGTTGCAAAAAGCGACAACAAGCGACACCAACGATGCTCCTGCATCGTTACTTCCCAAGCCGTAGAGTTTATCCCCCTCGACGGTAGGCTCGAATGGGTTACGGGTGTAGTTCGCCGATGGTTTTACGGTATCCTGGTGTGAATTGAGCATAAGCGTAGGTTTCTTTGCATCGAAGCCCTGAGATAATGCCCAGATATTGTTGTGATGACGACGCACCTCAACACCCCTCGAAGCAAGTTCCGCAGCGAGAAGGTTTGCCGTTTCGCTCTCATTGCCCGAGAGCGACGGAGTGGCGATAAGCCTTTGAAGTAGTGCTATTGCATCGTATGCCGTCATCTGTACAGTTCTATTTTATGGTTGTGCCTGCTGTTGGGTTTGCCACACACTCCGAGTGTTTGATGGTTACGCTCGCAACACCGCTCTCGATAGCACGAAAGGCGTTATCAATCTTCGGTATCATACCCTTCGAGATGATACCCTCGTTACGCAAAGCGGGATAGTCCGCCTTGGTAATAAGCGATATAACCGAACCGTCATCCTCCACATCACGCAAAACGCCCTGCTTCTCGAAGCAGAACACAAGGTCGGTCGGAGCAATCGTTGCCGAAGCCACAGCCACAGCCGAGGCTACACTATCGGCATTCGAGTTGAGCAACGAACCTTTACCGTCGTGTGTAATGGCACAAAATACGGGTGTTACACCACTCTCTAAGAGTGTGCCGAGCAACTGTGTATTGATTTTCGAGGCGTCAATATCGCCCACAAAGCCATAATCGAGTGGCTCAGGGTTGCGTTTTACAGCCGGTATCATATTGCCATCCGCACCCGAAAATCCGAGTGCATTACAGCCTGCCGCCTGCAACTTCGCCACTACCTGCTTATTGATAAGGCCTGCATAGACCATCGTTACAACATCGAGTGTTGCAGCGTCAGTTACTCGTCTGCCCTCAATCATCGTAGTCGGAATCTCCAACTTCTCGGCCAGGCGTGTAGCGAGCTTTCCTCCACCGTGAATCAACACCTTCGGCGATGGCAACTGCGCAAAATCCTCGACAAAGCGTGCCAAAGCAGCCTCGTTGTCGATGACATTGCCACCAATTTTCACGACGGTTATATTCTTGTCAAAAGCCATTACTGCAAATCCTCCAACATTCTCTTCAATACCACCTGCGCCGAAATCTCACGGTTGGCAGCCTCCGGAATAACAAGGCTTGTAGGGGCCTCTATAACCTCGTCGGTAACAATCATATTGCGACGCACAGGCAGACAGTGCATAAAGTAGGCGTTATTTGTCAATGCCATCTTCTCGGCATCCACCGTCCAATCTCTATCCTCACACAATACCTTTCCATAGTTGTTACCCGAGTATGCCGACCAGTTCTTCGCATAGATAAAGTCTGCTCCCTCGAACGCCTTGCGCTGGTCGTACTCGATAGTTGCACCACGAGTAAATTTCTCGTCAAGTTCATACCCCTTTGGATGTGTAATCACCAACTCGCAATCGCTTTTGAGCACCCACTCCGCAAAAGAGTTTGCCACAGCCTGAGGCAAAGCCTTAGGGTGCGGTGCCCAAGTCAAAACGACCTTTGGGCGTGCAGTGCGCTTATGCTCCTCGATGGTAATCATATCGGCAAAACTCTGCAATGGGTGGCGTGTAGCCGCCTCCATACTGAATACCGGTCTGCCCGAGTACTTTATAAACTGCTCGATAACTCGCTCCTCGTAGTCAGCCTTGCGGTCGGTCAAGCCTGCAAACGAACGCACACCGATAATATCGCAGTATGAGCCCATCACCGGAATTGCCTCCAACAAATGCTCGGCCTTGTCGCCATCCATCACTACGCCACGCTCGGTTTCGAGTTTCCAGGCACCCTGATTAACATCGAGCACCATCACATTCATACCGAGGTTCATCGCCGCCTTCTGAGTCGAAAGGCGGGTGCGGAGTGAGGAGTTGAAGAAGATCATCAACAAGGTCTTATTCTCGCCCAAGTGCTTGTAGGCAAAGCGATCACGCTTAACCTCTAACGCCTCACGCAAAGCCTCCTTCAAGTAGCCAATATCCTCTACGCAGGTAAATTTTTTCATATCGTTTTCTATTACTTATTCAACAACTCCTTAAATGCAGCGAGGAACTTATCTGCCTCGTTGCGAGTAATGGTGAGCGCCGGCAAGAGTCGAACAGTCGAAACACCCGCACCACCCGTAAATATGTGATACTCCTTCAAGAGTCGCAAGCGCAACTCCGAAGCCGAGCCCTCAATCTCCATTCCAATCATCAAACCACGACCACGAACCTCCTTCAACTGCGAAATCTTCTGCAACTCCTCGATAAGGTAAGCACCCACCTCACGAGCATTTGCCACAAGGTTCTCCTGCTCGAAAATCTCCAATACGGCAATACCCGCTGCACAAGCGAGGTGATTACCGCCAAAGGTTGTGCCGAGCATACCCTTCTTCGCCTCGAAGTGCGGTGCAATCAGGACTGCACCCATAGGGAATCCGTTTGCGATACCCTTTGCCGATGTAATGATATCTGGACGGATACCTACGTGCTGGTGAGCGAAGAAGTCGCCCGTACGACCATAACCCGACTGTATCTCGTCGAGAATGAGTGATACGCCATACTCCGAGGTTACCTCACGCAGCTGCGTCAAGAATTCGTTATCAGGGCAATGAATACCAGCAACACCTTGGATACCCTCGATAAGCACAGCACAGAACTCGCCCGTAGCGAGTTTCGCCTTCACTGCCTCGATATCGTTCAGCGGAGCGAACTCCACATTCTCGGTACGGTTAAATGGAGCAACAATCTTCGGATTGTCGGTCGCCGCCACAGCACCCGAAGTACGGCCATGGAACGCCTTCTCGAAAGCCAAGACCTTCGACTTGCCCGAGTGGAACGATGCCAACTTTATGGCATTCTCGTTCGCCTCGGCACCCGAATTACAGAGAAATAACGAGTAATCCTCGTAGCCGCTCGCCTTGCCCAACTTCTCGGCGAACTTCTCCTGCAAGGAGTTCTCCACCGAGTTTGAGTAGAAACCGAGCTTTCCGACCTGCTCCGACACCGCCTGAACATAGTGCGGATGGGCGTGGCCCACCGAAATTACTGCGTGGCCACCATAGAGATCCAAATACTCCGTTCCGTCCTCCGTATAGACATAGTTGCCCTTACCATAGGTAGGCTCTACATCGTACAGACTATATACATCAAAAAGTTTCATCGTTAAAATGCGCTTGGTTTAAGGTTGAGTCCCAATTTTTCGTCAAGTCCGCAAATAAGATTCATATTCTCTACCGCCTGTCCCGAAGCACCCTTCAAAAGGTTGTCGATAGCCGAAACGATATGCAGCTTTGTGCCATACTTCGCCACATAGACCAACGCCTTGTTGGTATTTACCACCTGCTTCAAGTCGATATTCTTCTCCGCCACAAAGCAGAAGCGAGAGTCAGCATAGTACTCCTTATAGAGCGCCACAGCCTCCTCGGTTGAGAGCGGACACTCGGTATAAACCGAAGCCAAAATTCCACGAGCGAAGTCACCTCGCATAGGAACAAAGTTCAACGCCTTGTCGAACGAAGGTTGCAACAATCGGAGGTTGCGACCAATCTCCAAGAGGTGCTGATGCTCGAAAGCCTTGTAGGTCGAGATATTATCCGAGCGCCACGAGAAGTGAGTTGTAGCCGACGGCTTAACGCCTGCACCTGTCGAGCCTGTAATGGCGGTGATGTGCACCTCGTCATTCAACAGCTGAGCCTTAGCAAGCGGCAACAACGCCAACTGAATAGCCGTAGCGAAGCAACCCGGATTTGCGATGCGTGTTGCTGTCGAAATTTTCTCTCGCTGCATCTCTGCCAAACCATAAACAAAGCCATCGTGCTCATCACGGAAGTCCTGTGCCAAGTCCACAATCTTCAACTCGGCAGGAACATCGTTCTCCTCCATAAACTTTGCACTCGCTCCGTGTGCCGAACAGAGGAACAATACCTCAACGGCTGTCAAGTCGTACTCTGCCGAGAAACGGAGGTCGCACTCGCCATACAATCCGCCGTGAACATCGCTCACGAGGTTGCCGGCATTGCTTGTCGAGTGGATAAACTCAACAGACACCTGCGGGTGGTTGATCAACAATCTAATCAACTCACCCGCAGTGTATCCTGCTCCACCTATAATACCAACCTTTATCACTATTTATTCGCCTTTTGCTTGTTGTAGTAAATTTTGAGAGGGTTTGCCATAATTTTGGTAAAGCCCTTAACATCGTCTGCGCTCCACGCCTTGTTAACCTCGCCATACTCGCCAAAGTCTGTCTTCATCAAGTCGAACGACGACTCTACACCTACGAGAGTGTACGAGAGTGGGCGGAGGGTAATCTCAACCACACCGGTAACATTCTCCTGCGAGTGGAGCAACATTGCCTCAATATCACGCATCACAGGATCGAGATACTGCGCCTCGTGGAGGAACATTCCGTACCAAGTACCTACCTGATCCTTCCAATACATCTGCCACTTTGTGAGGGTGTGCTTTTCGAGCATCTTGTGAGCATTGATAATCAACATCGGAGCCGCAGCCTCGAAGCCTACACGGCCCTTGATACCGATGATTGTGTCGCCAATGTGCATATCACGACCGATACCATACTTCGATGCAATAGCCTCAACGGCACGAATTGCATCAACCTTGCTTGCGTACTCCACGCCGTTTACGGTCGAAATCTCACCCTTCACGAAACCGATTTTGAGCGACTCCTCGCCCTCGGCTGTAACCTGACTTGGATAGGCGTGCACAGGCAAAGTCTGCTCAGAGTGCAAGGTCTCCTTACCTCCTACACTTGTACCCCACAAGCCCTTGTTGATCGAGTACTCCAACTTTGTAAAGTCGGCAACATAGCCACGCTCTTTTAGGTAGTTAATCTCGTACTCACGAGTCAAGGTCATATCACGAGTTGGAGTGATAATCTCAATCTCGGGAGCCATAATCTGGAAGGTCAAGTCGAAACGAACCTGGTCATTACCCGCACCTGTCGAGCCGTGTGCTACGCAGTCTGCACCAACCTCCTTGGCAAACTGAATAATTGCCATAGCCTGGAAGATACGCTCCGATGATACCGAGATTGGATATGTTCCGTTACGCAACACATTTCCAAAGACCATATACTTGATACTGCGCTCATAGTACTCCTCGGTAATGTCGAGTGTGGCGTGCTGCTTTGAACCGAGGCGATATGCTCGCTCCTCGATTGATGCCAACTCCTCATCCGAGAAACCTCCTGTATTGGCAATTGCTGTATATACCTCGTAGCCCAACTCCTCGCTGAGATACTTAACGCAGAAAGAGGTATCCAAACCTCCACTGAATGCTAAAACTACCTTTTTCTTCTCCATAGTTGTATTTCGTTTTTTATTATTTCAAGTGAAAAATCTTCTTAACCGCATTCTGAATAGCCATTGCGTATGGACTCCACCACGACTGCTTCACAAGCGGAGTCTTTGGATCGTAGAGCATACCTGTACAAAGGCACATACGGCGGTTATTGCGCTTCAATATATCGTAGTTGCAGCACCCCTCGCAACCCTGCCAGAACTCGTCATCCTGCGTAAGTTCCGAGAATGTTACCGGCTTGTAGCCAAGACGGGTATTCAACTTCATCACCGGAAGCGAAGTCGTAATACTGAACAACTTTGCAAACGGGAAGCGCAAGCGAGCCAACTCGAAGGTGCGCTTTTTAATCTCGCCGGCCAAACCGAGATGACGGAACTCAGGATCGACAATCAAACCCGAAGTAGCCACATAGTCGCCGTGTCCCCAGCACTCGATATAACTAAAACCGACCAAACGATCACCCGAAAGAGCCACTACTGCCTTACCGCCCGTAATCTTCGAGGCAATGTACTCGGGCGAACGACGAGCGATACCTGTACCACGCTGCAAAGCCGACTCGTAGATGAGTTGGCAAATCTGCTCTGCATACTCTGCGTGTTCAGGTTGCGCAAAAACGATATTTATTGAATTTTTATTCATTTATATGTAATATATTTACAATCTTCTTATTCAGACCAAATCTTTGCAAATGTAGTAAAAAATCACTAACATTGTATCACAAAGTGAAGTTATTTTTCAAAATTATTACAAAATAGGTATCAGAAATCGCATTTATGCAATAATATGCAAAAAAAGATTGCTCAACCATAGGGCTAAACAATCTTTTTTTATGGTAAAAATTCCAATTTTCTACTCCATCGGATAGATGCGCACCTCGCAAACACCTTCCAACGACTTTTTCAAGGCCTCAATATCGGTCTTTTCCTCGACCTGACCATAGTGATATGGATAGAAAATCGCCGGTTTAATCGCATTGACCGCACGAACAGCCTGCTCAACAGTCATTGTATATGGCTGATTTACGGGCAAAAATGCAATATCCACACCCTGCTGCGACAACACATCGTCATTATCCTCGGTATCGCCGGCAACATAGATGGTTGTACCGCCAAGTGTTAATATATAACCGCAATCCTCTCGCTCTTTCGGATGAAAATCGGTATGTCCCTCGCTGATATTATAGGCCGGAACACCCTTTACCGACAACCCCTCAAAAGGCTCCGCTACACTACCCGGCAACATAGTTGTGCAGTCGTGTTCGAACGCCTCGGCCGAGGTTTTGTCGCACAAAATAGCGCACTTCTCGCCTGCAATCTTTTCGATTGTGGAGAGTTCGAAGTGGTCATAGTGCGAGTGGGTTACAAGTATCGCATCCGCCTTTGGAAGTCTATCCCAAGCAAAGTCGCCCACAGGGTCGATGTAGATATGTTTGCCGTTATGCTCAATAGCAAACGAAGCGTGAGCAAAGAATGTAAAGACAATCTCCGAGCCATCCTTCGCCACCACCCTATCCTGCGGGTAGTGCAGTACCCTCTTACAACAGCCAAAAAGCGACAATAATCCCATAATAATCAGAAGCCTTTTCATTCTATCAATTAGATGTGCATCAGCGACTTAACCGGTGCAATTTTTTCGAGGCGCTCCTTACCGTTAATCTCGTCAATCTCCACCAAGAAGATAAACTCCTTAATCTTCACATTGTAAGGTTTACCATCACGATAGACGGTGAGTTTTTCGAGCGACTCGGCAACTCCGAGTGCAGTACCTCCCGTAGCCAATACATCGTCAAGAATTGTAACATAGAAGGTATCGCCCTCTGCCACGCCCGCAGTAATATCGCTAAGGCGATAGAAGAGTTTGTCGCAGCCATACTCCTTCACGATGCTCACCTCCTGCAAATCGCCATCGTGGAACGGCAACTTGCCGCTCTTACGCATCGGGATGATGTTCTCGACAATGCCATCCTCCGAAAGGAGTGGTGCAGTGAAGAGAAATGCACGAGCCTCGGGTGCTGCAACATTCGGAGCGTGAGTGGCCTCTTTCAACGCCTCTACAACCTCACGAAATGCCTTTTTAGACTGCAAGAAGGGGATAATATCGATAAAGTTAATACCCTCCTTTGGGAAATTCTTGTAGAATTTGAGTGTCTCAATCATAGCGGTAAGCTTATCCAAGGTACGACTTCAAAAGTTTGCTGCGTGACGAGTGGCGGAGGCGACGAATTGCCTTCTCCTTAATCTGACGCACACGCTCACGAGTAAGATCGAACTTCTCGCCAATCTCCTCCAAGGTCATCTCCGAGCAACCGATACCGAAGAAGTAGCGGATAATATCACGCTCACGGTCGGTCAATGTTTCGAGCGCACGATCAACCTCGGTAGCCAACGACTCGTTGATAAGGCCACGATCTGCGTTTGGCGAATCGGTATTCACCAACACATCGAGCAAGGAGTTATCCTCGCCATCTGCGAATGGTGCATCCACCGAGATATGACGACCTGCAACACGCAAGGTGTCGGTAACCTTCTCACGAGGAAGCTCCAATTCGGCAGCCAACTCCTCCGGCGACGGAGTACGCTCGTGCTCCTGCTCGAAGCGAGCGAAAGCCTTGTTGATTTTATTGAGCGAACCTACCTGATTGAGTGGCAAGCGCACGATACGAGATTGCTCGGCCAAAGCCTGCAAAATCGACTGACGAATCCACCATACAGCGTAAGAGATAAACTTAAAACCACGAGTCTCATCGAACTTCTCGGCAGCCTTAATCAAACCGAGGTTACCCTCGTTGATAAGATCCGGAAGGCTCAAACCCTGATTCTGATACTGCTTTGCTACCGACACCACGAAGCGGAGGTTAGCCTTTGTAAGCTTCTCCAATGCCTCCTGGTCGCCTTTGCGAATTCGTTGGGCGAGTTCTACCTCCTCCTCAACAGTAATAAGTTCCTCTTTACCAATCTCCTGCAAGTACTTATCGAGAGATGCACTCTCACGATTAGTGATGGATTTCGTAATCTTTAATTGACGCATAAATCTATATAAAATGTTTCTTCGTTTGTGCCTAACTTATTCGTGAAGAATGACATAACTTGCTGCTCGACCATCAGGATACACTCCATCAATGTTTTGCACCTTATCGGTCAATCGGCCTAAATCAGCAACCGAGCGCACCGCCTTGTCGTTGATGTGAGTGATCACAAAACCTTCACGAACACGAGCCTTTGCGAGCAAACCGCCACTCTTAACCGACTGCACCTGCACGCCACCCTTAATATCGAGTTTCTTGGCTGTGCGGTCGTCAATATCGGCAAAGCGACCACCCAAAATCTCTACGACATCAACATCGCTTTTAGAGAGTAATTCTGCTTTACCTGCTTTATTACGCAAAACCACATCAAAATGTTTCACTTTATCGCCTCTTTTTACAACCAACGATATCTTATCGTTAGGACGATGCTTGCCAATCTGCTCGGTGAGGATTGTCGGAGAGGTGATTTTTACGCCATCAATCTCGGTAATGACATCGCCCTTGCGAAGTCCTGCCTCCGACGCCGAACCACCCTCGGTAACGGCTGCAACATAGACACCGCCAACCTCCTTTATATCTGTATCCTTACCCATCTGGTCGATAAAGTCCTGATCAATGTAACGATATGATATTCCGAGCAATGCACGCTGCACGATACCATACTCACGAAGGTCGTTTACAACCTTGCGAACAATACTCTCTGGTACGGCAAACGAGTAACCGATATAACTACCTGTCGAGGACTTGATAACGGTGTTGATACCCACCAACTCACCACGAGTATTCACCAATGCGCCACCCGAATTTCCCGGATTTACGGCAGCATCGGTCTGAATGAACGACTCGATGCGGAATTCGTTAGGGATAACATCCAACTGACGAGCCTTGGCACTCACAATACCTGCGGTAATGGTCGATTGCAAATCGAATGGCGAGCCGATAGCCAAAACCCACTCTCCCAAGCGCAAAGCATCAGACGAACCGAACTTCAAAATAGGCAAATTCTCCGCCTCTACCTTAATAAGAGCCACATCGGTAGTTGGGTCTTTGCCGATAACCTTTGCATCAAACACACGACCGTCGTTCAGTTTTACACGCAACTTCGTAGCGCCATCCACAACATGGTTATTGGTTACGATGTAACCATCTGTCGAGATTATCACACCCGAGCCACCCGACTTCTGCTCACGCTTTTGAGGCTGACCATTGCCCTGCTGCGGCTGTGGAAAACCGAAAAACTCGAAGAATGGATTGTAAGGTATCATACTCTGCTGACGCACCTCAACCTCGGTTATAGCCTCGACATTCACCACCGCCTTAACGGCATTTTCGGCAGCGAAAGTGAGATCCGGATAAGACGCAGACTGATCCAACGCCACCAACTGAGTCTTGGCAACGGGAACGGTATCGCCATCACGATTTACATACTCTATGGTTGTTGCAACCTGTGTGTTGCGAACTACCGCATACGATGCCACGCCAGCACCGATGAGTGCCGATGCGAAGCATACTGCAACCAATACAAATGTGTTCTTTTTCATAATTTGTGTTTTTATTTCGCTCTCAAAAACGAGCGAACTCACAAAATTATTGCAAATAATATGAATTTTCAAACATTTCTCACAATAAGTTTTGGAGGATTACGACTTTTCGAGAAAAATTACTACCTTTGCGAGCTATTTATTTATTGATAAATAGTTAAAGTGGAATAAACCAAGATGGTTCAAGCATAAGGGCGCAAGTTCAAGTTGGAAAGTAATCCGGGCATGGGCAAAGAGCGAAAGAGTGGCTCTTGTAGTTTGAACTTATCTAGGATGACAACGATTTAACAAAACAAACATATAACTATGACACCTGAACAGCAGAAAAAATTTAAGTATTGGCAGTGGCGTACTCTTATCGGTACGATGGTAGGTTACATCTTCTTCTACCTTATCCGCAAGAACTTCTCGTTTGCAATGCCCGGCTTAACAGCCGAGTACGGCATCACCAAGGCGAGCCTCGGTATCATCCTCTCGTTGGGTGGTTTCCTCTACGGCTTGTCGAAACTCTTCAACGGTATGTTGGCAGACCGAGTAAATGGCCGCTGGCATATGGTTGTCGGATTGATTGGTAGCACTCTCACCGCTTTCGGCATCGGTTTTGGCACAATCATCATCACCAAATTAACAGGTGTTGTAGAGGGCTCGACAGCCGACTTCGTAAGTAAGTTCGTGTTGCTTATCTCGATATTCTACATCCTCAACCAGATCTTCCAGGGTTGCGGATTCCCTCCGTGCAGCCGTCTTATCCCTCGCTGGGTACCTGCATCGGAGTTGGCTACCAAGATGTCTATCTGGAACACTTCTCACTCGATTGGTGCAGGCTTGGCTTGCCTCTGCGGTATCTTCATTATGGGTATGATGGGTACCGATATGTCGGGTAATCCGGAGGTTGTGGCAACTATCGCACAAAACCTCGGCAAGGAGGTTACCGACGAGGCTGTAATTTCAGCTTCGCAAAACTACGGCGCTTGGAAGATGATGTTTATCATCCCTGGTATTGTAGCCGCTATCGGTGTAGTTCTTACTGCAGTCATCCTTCGTGACACTCCAAAGAGCGTAGGTTTGCCTGAGTTGTCGGAAGGCAACAAGAAGGAGGAGAGCACCGAAACTTCGGCTGAGATTTCGGCATTTATCCGCAAGCACGTATGGAAGAACCCTATTATCTGGGCATTGGCTGTTGCAGACTTCTTCGTATATGTTATCCGCTTTGCCGTTCTCGATTGGGGTCCGACCTTCCTTCGTGAGCACTGCGGTATGACCCCTGAGTGGGCAGGCGTTACAGTCTTCGTATTCGAGATTTTCGGTGTTATAGGTATGCTTATCGCAGGCTGGGCAAGCGACAAGTTGTTCAATGGTCGCTCGGCTCGTACCTGCCTTATCTGTATGATTGGAACATTGGTTTCGGTTCTCGGATTTATCGCATTGCAGAAAGCAGATGCAAATCCGGTAGTATTGCTCTTCGTATTGGCTTTGGCAGGAGCATTTATCTATGGTCCGCAGGCGCTTATCGGTGTTATATCATCGAACCACGCTACTCGTAAGGGCTCGGCTACCGCACTCGGCATCATCGGCTTTGTAAGTTATGTCAGCGTACTCGTTTCGGGCTGGGGCTTCGGTGTTATCGCAGACTCGAAGTATGGCTGGAACGGCGTATTCGTAGCAATGGTCGTTATGGCTATCATCGGCGCAGCACTCTTCGTTCCAATGTGGAAGATGAAGCGTGATGCCTACTCGGAGGAGTAGCATCCTATTGACAGTTAATAATTGACAATTGATAATTTTGGGGTAGAGATGTTTCTCTACCCTATTTTTTGTGCCTGCCCACCCTTACTTTCCCCTAATTATGATGGGATTGTTTGCAATACCCGTGAGGACTGTGGATTTTACTCTGCGTGTGCCGGGTATCGTTTTCGATGCCCGAAACGACTACAATGACATTCCCACCTATTGCAGGGTATCGAAAACGATACCCCTATATTTGCAAAGTGAGATTTTTTTTCTACTTTTGTAAAACAAATATCAAAAGTTATGATAAGCGAAGAACTTTTCAAAAAGGAAAATCCTATCGGATGGCTATTTGATAGATTTCCGGAGTTGAATGCAGGACAAGTTGCAAAAGCAATGGGTATCAATGAAACACTATTTCGCAACTACATAAACGGCTCGAAGCGACCTTCCGCCAGTCGAATAATGGATATTGAGAACTTCATGCAAAAACTTGGCAAAGAGTTGAGCGACACCCGCCTACTATAAACACATAGGGTATCTTTTCGACACCCTACATATAGCGGAGAGCATACACATAACTCATAGGTATCGAAAACGATACCCAGCAATGGAGGATATGGTGTAACAATATGGACAATAAGTTTCTCACAACACAGGTATCGAAAACGATACCCAGCAATAATACAAGAACAAAATAGGACAATTATATGAAAGTTGTAGTAGGTTTATCGGGAGGTGTAGATTCGTCGGTGGCGGCGTACTTGCTCAAAGAGCAGGGACACGAGGTTATCGGCCTGTTTATGCGCAATTGGCACGACACGACGGGCAAGCTCGAGGGTGAGTGCTCGTGGCACGACGACCAAGTCTTTGCGGAGTTGGTTGCCAAGCGTCTTGATATCGCCTTCCACTATGTAGACCTATCCAAAGAGTACAAGCAGCGTGTGGTGGACTATATGTTCTCTGAGTATGAGAAGGGTCGCACACCAAACCCTGATGTACTATGCAACCGTGAAATAAAGTTCAATGTATTCCTCAAAGAGGCGTTAAAACTCGGCGCAGAGGCCGTCGCTACGGGCCATTACTGTCGTAAGGAGGAGCGCATCGAGAATGGTGAGAAGGTCTATTCGTTGCTTGCAGGTAGCGACTCTAACAAGGACCAGAGTTACTTCCTCTGCCAACTCTCACAAGAGCAGTTGAAATACGCAATGTTCCCAATCGGCCATCTCCTCAAACCCGAGGTGCGTCGCATTGCCGAAGAGCAGAAGTTGGCAACCGCCAAGCGCAAGGACTCGCAGGGTATCTGCTTTGTGGGTAAGGTCGATTTGCCTCTATTCTTGCAGCAGCAACTCGCAGCAAAGAAGGGAAATATCCACGAAATACTCCCTTCGTGGCGCAGATATGCCGAGCGAGAGGAGCAGACGGCATTAGAGCAACTTGCCGAACCATACCGCTACACCGTGCGTGACGGAAAGAAGATTGGCGAGCACAACGGAGCGCACTTCTACACCATAGGTCAGCGCAAAGGTTTAGGTATCGGCGGCCGAAAGGAGTCTTTATTTATAATAGGTACAGATGTTTCGACCAACACAATCTATGTCGGCGAGGGCGACAGCCATCCGGGTCTATACCGCAAGGCTTTGCGCATCGACAATGCCGAGGTGCATTGGGTGGAGCCGTGCGAGGCTCTCAAAGCGGGTGAGGAGCGTCGCCTAAAAGTGCGTATCCGCTACCGCCAGCCACTCGAAGACGCTACACTCATTCAGCACGAGGATGCACTCTACATCCTCTTCGACCAGCCTCAGCGAGGTATTGCAGGTGGCCAGTTTGCCGCTTGGTACGAGGGTGACAGACTAATCGGCTCGGGTGCGATAAAGTACTAACTACAAAAATATACCCTCTCAACTCAAAAAATAGGGTATAAAAGTGGCTAATACATTATAAATTTATATCTTTGCACCGCCTTTGGAGTTCTCCGAGGGCGGTGTTAGGTTTTTAGAATGAAGAAATATGAATTGGTTCGTTAATCTATTTACAAGCCACTCGATTGCAAGTGCGGTGATTATTCTCGCCTTGACGATCGCTATTGGTATGATGCTCAACCGCATTAAGTTCGGTTCGGTGTCGCTTGGCGTAACCTGGGTATTGTTTGTAGGTATTGTGCTCTCGCACTTCGGCCTTACAATCGACCACGAAATCTGCCACTTCATCAAGGAGTTCGGTCTGATTTTGTTCGTCTATTCGATTGGTATTCAGGTAGGTCCAAGTTTCATATCTTCGTTGCGTGACGGAGGTATCAAGTTGAATATGTTAGCTGTAATGATCGTATTCCTCGGATGTATCATCTGCTACGGCATACATATCGTTACGGGCGAGGATTTGATTACAATGGTCGGCGTATTATCGGGTGCAGTAACCAACACCCCGGGTTTGGGTGCTGCGCAGAGTGTAGCTGGCGAGAAGGCTTCGACTATGGCTACCGCCTATGCTGTGGCATATCCGCTCGGAGTTGTGGGCATCATCCTCTCGATGTTGATTATCCGTGGCATCTTCCGCATCAAAATCGACCGTGAGGCATCGAAGGCTACCCGCTCGGATGCTCCACGCACAGTACGCATTGATGTTCGTGTAACAAACCACGCCGTATTTGGAAAGACTATCGATGAGATTAGCCGCATCACCCGCAGTCAGTTTGTTGTCGCTCGTATTTTCGATCACGAAAATCAGCAGCGCATCGCATCGGGTAAGACCGAATTGCAGGAGAACGACATCTTACGCATTGTTGTAAGTAGTCAGGATGTAGATCTTGTGCAGTCGATTATCGGTGATGTTGTAAAGATCGATGCTGCCGAGTGGGGAAGTGCATCTTCGCACCTCGAAAAGCGCCGCATCGTAGTTACAAAGCCTGAACTCAACGGAAAGCATATCGGCGATTTGCATATCCGTGAGAACTATAATGTAACTATCACCCGAGTAGTGCGTGCAGGTATCGAACTCGTTGCAACCTACGAGTTGCGCTTGCAGATGGGTGATGTCGTTGTAGTGGTTGGTCGTGCAAACGATCTCGATCAGGTTTCAACCATTCTCGGTAACTCTGTAAAGCGTCTTGACAGGCCAAACCTCACACCTATATTTATAGGTATGTTCCTCGGTGTATTGCTCGGCTCTATTCCGGTATTTATCCCTGGCGTTCCGACACCTGTAAAACTCGGTTTGGCAGGTGGTCCGCTCATCGTGGCAATTCTCTTGGCGAAGTATGGTCCTAAGTATAAACTCAACACCTTTACCACTAACTCGGCAAATATGATGATTCGTGAGATTGGTATCTCACTCTTCCTTGCTGCGGTAGGTTTAGGTGCAGGCAAAGGCTTCGTAGAGGCTATTGCAGGCGGTGGTTATTGGTGGATACTCTTCGGTGTCGCTATCACAATGTTGCCACTCCTTATCGTGGGTATCATTGCTCGCAAGGCGATGAAGATGGACTACTTCTCGTTGATGGGCTTGATGTCGGGTGCGATGACCGATCCTCCGGCATTGGCTTACGCAAATACTGTGGCTACCAACGACCGTGCAGCCGTAGCCTACGCAACTGTATATCCTTTAACGATGTTCTTGCGTATATTCACGGCTCAGATTTTGGCCTTGATAGCCCTATCGTAGTGAGGGTGTAGGAGTTACACCGCAAAATTGGGAAATCTATTTTTGCATTTTCTAATTTTTTCACTACCTTTGCGACCGAAATGTAAAAATTTGCAAGCGGTTATGGGGCGTTTGCCACGAGCAAATGCTGAGTGCCGCCCAAGGTAACATATTAAAAATTAAACAATTATGAAGCATTTAACTTTGAAGGCTGAGCTCCGTTCGGAGTTCGGTAAGAAGGCAGCTAAGGCTGCTCGTCGTGAGGGTATGGTTCCATGTAACCTCTATGGCGCAGGCGAGAATGTAACTTTCGTTGTAAACGAGAAGGAACTTCGTGCCTTGATTTACACTCCAAGCTCGTTCATCGTAGAGTTGGATTTCAATGGTAAGGTAGAGAAGGCTGTTGTTCGTGAGACTCAGTTCCACCCAATCCGTGAGCAGGTGCTCCACGTTGATTTCTACCGTGTAGTTGATGGTCAGCCGGTAGCAATCGCTCTTCCAGTTCGCCTCACAGGTAACGCTGAGGGTGTTAAGATCGGTGGTAAGTTGGCTCTCTCGGCTCGTAAGTTGGTTGTTCGTGGTTTGATGGAGAACCTTCCGGATGAGTTGGTAGTTGATGTAACTCCATTGAAGGTTGGTCAGACTATCTTCGTAGGCGACCTCCAGTTCGAGGGCTTGCAGTTCCTTTCACCACCAACACAGGCAGTTTGCGCAGTTCGTGTAACTCGTGCTTCTCGTGGCGCTGCTGCTGAGGCTCAGGGCAAGCGATAGTCAATAAACGACTTCGAGTTTTATGAAATATCTTGTTGTAGGTTTGGGTAATATCGGCGCTGAGTATGCCGAGACTCGCCACAACATAGGTTTCAAGGTGTTGGATCGGCTCGCAGCCGAGGCCAACACCTCTTTTATTTCGGGACGATATGGTGCAGTTGCCGAGTTCCGTCATCGTGGACATATCGTAACGCTGTTGAAGCCTTCCACATATATGAATTTATCGGGCAAAGCCGTGCGTTACTGGCTCACCGAATTGAAGATTGATAAGGCGCAACTATTGGTTGTAGTAGATGATATTGCTCTGCCATTTGGCGAGTTACGCATCCGCAAAAAGGGAAGTGCAGGAGGTCATAACGGTCTCAAAAATATCACCGAACTACTTGGTGGTGAGGACTATGCCCGTATGCGTTTCGGTATCGGTGGCGACTTCTCACGAGGCCATCAGGTGGACTATGTTTTGGGTGAGTGGAGTGCCGAGGAGCGTGCAAAGATGGATGAGCGACTGAAGGTTTTCAGCGATGCTATACTCTCGTATATCTCGGTGGGACTCGACCGCACAATGAACACTTTCAACAAGAAATAATCGCCACGAAATAATTATCGCCAAAAAATTTGCGAGTAATAAAATTTTAACTACCTTTGCATCCGCAAACAACAAGGGAGTTTAGCTCAGCTGGTTTAGAGCATCTGCCTTACAAGCAGAGGGTCGGCGGTTCGAATCCGTCAACTCCCACAAAACAAACGAAGCAATGAGATGTCGAGTAATCGACATCTTTTTGTTTTTATATGCTTTGACG
>JAZONG010000104.1:0-1680 GCA_045654385.1 Alistipes sp. | reverse complement strand
TGAGAATGCCACCGAGCCACTTGTTTTGGGTAATGAATTAGCTCAGCTGATGCTTGACTTTATGACCGAGTGCAGCAAGATAATGACACCAACGCTGATGGGTACGATGACACCTGTGAACTTTCCGAACTTTATCTCACTATCGTCCAAGATTCAGAAATTTCTCTCTAAAACCAGCTTTACGAAGTAATGAGCGTACAACTACATCCCGATATAGAGCAGCTTGATAGGTCGAGCCTTTGTTACTCGATCTACTCGCAGTTGTACCACAACTTCTTTAATGCCCAGCAGAAGAAGGATGCTGAACATCCCTATGGCGTTGAAGAGGGAGACGAGACGAGTGTACGACTCAAAAACACCGCCTACGGATTTGCCTCTGCCATTGCCGGTGCTGTTTCAGGCGAAGGTGGGGAGTCAGGTGGTGGTCTGCTTATAGACTACCTCAAGAAGACGGGCGGAGATATGACTGGTATCTTCCGTGCCAACTATGGTTTTGAGGCTGGTGTAGCCAATACCCGAATCCTTGAAACCTACTCGGAAGATATTACCGATGCTGATGGTGTTGTCTCGGCCATTGAGTATGGCGTAAAGATTACGGGTAACCTTAAACTTGGAGGCGACACTCTCTATCTTGGAGGTAGGAATGTTCTGCGATATGACCCTTACAAGGCTACCGCAACGATAGACGCATCAAACATTGACCTCCTCAGTGGTTCTGTTCACTCCACAGGTGAATGGACCATTGGCGATAAAGAGAGCGGAATCTTCATTTCGCCTACATCATTGCAGGTGGGTGGCAAAGATGTCTATCATAAGGGCAATGCCAACCTTGCGAGTGTTGATTGGGCTATGCAAAATGGAACGGTATACAAAGACCTGACCGTTCACGGAGCATCAACGCTGGGAGGTGCACTGTCTGCTAAATATGGCGTTCAGTTGGGTGATAAGGGCAATACGCGACTATCGTTCTCGGGCGAAGATGTGGCACTCAGCGGTTACCTCTCGTTCCTTGATGGCTTCGGTATTCGCATAGCAGGTAAATCGGTACTCACTCGTGAGGGTGAGAGCATCCGCTTGGGTAGTATAGGCGGGGATTTGCTTTTAGGTAGTGATTACACTCCCAAGATTCGTCTATTCTCAGGAATATCAGATATCGATGGCGATTGCCTGATGCTCTCGCCATACGGTAAGGCGTGCTTTCCCGGCTCGCTCACCGTAAGGCATAACTATGGAGCCGACCTTCTTTCGTCATATCGTGTAGATAGCAATGATGAAGGAATTATCATCCATAAGAATCTGCGATTTGGCACGGCTGATGGCTTACTTATCAAAGGCGATAAGGAGCATATCTCTCTATCATCTGATGTAGTCTACGAGAAAGATGGCGTACAAACTATCTTCCCTCATAAGACATCATTCAAGCATCGGATTTCCACCAGCAAGTATGCTCTGCAGAACAGATACAGCGAAACATTCTTTGTCAGCACCGATGCCGACTTTGTGGCGGCGAATGTTCCTATTGAAGCAGTTGGGCATATCGGAATTGATGGTTCTTACACCCGTTTGACTGATGGAGTCCTATACTTAACAGAGGCTCTACGCTTGCAGGCTGTGAGCGACGGCATCAAACACTATGGCAACAGTTACTTTGGCGGGACACTCTCCTCGGAGTTCTTCTCG
>JAZONG010000103.1:0-2521 GCA_045654385.1 Alistipes sp. | reverse complement strand
GAGTACATCAAGTGGCCTGTTGCGTGCTCGTTACCTCCGATGTAGAGGTCAACACTGCGCCAATACTCGTTAGCCTCCTTCGATACGAGGGCCTCCGAGTTGCGAGGATCCATATAGCGGAGGTAGTATGCCGACGAACCTGCAAAACCAGGCATTGTAGAGAGCTCATACTCCCAACCCTCAACTCGTGCCAATGGTGGCTCGCCCTGCTCGGTAGGACCGAAGTTCTCGATTGGCGGCAAGGTCAATGGCAACTCGCTCTCATCGAGTGGAAGTGCAACATCGCCCTTGTAGCGAATTGGGAATGGCTCACCCCAGTAGCGCTGGCGTGAGAATATGGCATCACGAAGACGATAGTTTACGAGTTTCTTTCCAAGACCACGCTTCTCAACCTCTGCAAACATCTCCACGATAGCAACCTTAACATCCTTGCCATTGAGGAAGTCCGAGTTGATGAGGCAACCCTCCTTTGCGTCATACGACGACTCTTCGAGGTTTCCACCCTCAACTACCGGCACTATATCCAAGCCGAAGTGGCGTGCGAATGCGTAATCACGAGAGTCGTGAGCAGGAACAGCCATAATAGCGCCTGTTCCGTAGCCTGCCAATACATAGTCCGATGCGTAGATAGGAATACGCTTGCCGGTGAAAGGGTTTGTGGCGTAAGCGCCGGTGAATACACCGCTTACACGCTTTGTCTCGGCGATACGCTCACGCTCCGAGCGCTTCTTGGTCTGCTCGATGTATGCCTCTACCGCCTCTTTCTGCTCGGCCGTTGTCATATCTGCAATCCACTCGTGCTCAGGTGCTACAACCATAAAGGTTACGCCGAAGATTGTGTCGGGGCGAGTGGTGAAGATTTCGAGTTTGCGGGTTGAGCCGTCAGCCATCTCTGCATCGAAGAATACCTGTGCACCCTCCGAACGACCAATCCAGTTACGCTGAATTTCCTTCAATGACTCGCTCCATTCGAGGGTGTCGAGGCCATCCAACATACGCTGTGCGTATGCGGTAACACGCAACAACCACTGTTTCATTCGCTTCTGCTCAACAGGGTGGCCGCCACGCACCGACAAACCATCTTTTACCTCATCATTTGCGAGTACAGTGCCGAGTGCTGGACACCAGTTTACCATAGTGTCGGCACGGAATGCCAAGCGGTAGTTCTGCAATACCTGCTCCTTCTCTGCCTCGCTCTTTGCGTTCCACTCCTCAGCCGAGAATGATAACTCGGTAGTGCAAGCTGCCGAGATGCCCTCGGTACCCTGCTTTTCGAAGTGTGCTACGAGTTCTGCGATAGGCGCAGCCTTCTCGGTTGCGGTGTTATAGTAGTGAGCAAACATCTTCAAGAATGCCCACTGTGTCCACTTGTAGTATTCAGGCTCGCAAGTGCGTACCTCACGGCTCCAATCGTACGAGAAGCCGATTTTGTCCAACTGCTCACGATAGCGAGCGATGTTCTGCTCGGTGGTTACGGCAGGGTGCTGACCTGTCTGAATAGCATACTGCTCCGCAGGCAAACCGAATGCGTCGTAGCCCATTGGGTGCAACACATTGTAGCCGCACAAACGCTTGTAACGAGAGTATATATCCGATGCGATATAGCCGAGAGGGTGTCCTACGTGCAAACCTGCTCCCGATGGGTATGGGAACATATCCAAAACATAGAACTTAGGGCGAGAATTATCAACATCCACCTTGTAGATGCCTCTCTCCTTCCACTCTTGTTGCCATTTGGCTTCAATCTCCTTAAAATTGTATTCCATATAGTTGTAATTATTTGATTATTTTCATCTTGCTGTCCTCGTATGTGCGCTATGTATGCGTATGCGTGCGCACTCAAATCGCAAAGATAGGAAAAAAAGTTGAGAGTTGGGAGTGTCGTGCCGAGATTTTTTCTTTATCATATAAAAATGGCAATAAATAGGACTGAGGGACTTCAAAATTCGACTGTAATATCGCTCTGATTTCACTCGATTTTACTCTTAATTCGTGGACGAAATTTGCCAATTTTGAGCCCTTTTTCTTGCTGTTTTTTGCGCTTTTTTGTCTTTGTTTTTCACTTTTTTGCCCCGATTTATCTTGACGAATCTCCGAAAATTTCAAAAATTTTTCGGCTTTTTTCAGATCTCGCACACTTTGTTAATAACTATCAAAAATTGTCAAATTGTAAATTTTTAACAATCTAAAAATCAGTTAATTATAAAATAAATGATAAATGTAAACTATTTTGTTGTGTAAAATATAAGAAAAAAGAATAAGAACAGGGCTGCAAATGGGTGAAAATGGCGAAAAATCGGGGCTAAAAAGGTGAAAAAAGTTGCATATATATATTGTAATCCAAAAAAAATGCTTACCTTTGCAGGCCTTTTGGCACAATGAAATAGAGATTTGGGGCGTCAAACCCCCGTGATTATTAACAAATTAAAGGTTTAAAATGCCAACAATTCAACAGTTAGTTAGAAGCGGCCGTACCAAGATGGAGGACAAGTCAAAGTCTCCAGCATTGGCTGCGTGTCCG
>JAZONG010000102.1:0-6747 GCA_045654385.1 Alistipes sp. | reverse complement strand
AAGAAAAAGCCTGTTGCGATGTATAACAATGGTGTATTTGTAAGGCTCTTTGATTCTGCTCTTGACGCACAGACGGTGACTGGCGTCAGCAGGAAAAATATTTCATTGTGCTGTCTGGGACAAAGAAAGTCGGCAGGCGGCCATAACTGGAAATTTGCATAACATTTCTAAACACTACGGACAAACAGCTAAAAATGACCAAAACCGCATTAGAGAATTATGCGATGGTCTTTATGAAGCTCGGTATCGATAAAGACGGAAACTGGCAGATGGATTTGGAGAAGGCCAAGGAGTTCTGGAGAAATCTTGATGCCGTCCTGCCCGATGAAATTGGCTCCGTGCTGACCCCGATGGATTTGGACAAAATCAGTTTCGAGAAGGCTCACACGGCAAACACCAATACTGTTGCCGAAGCAGAAGAAGAACTTTTCTCTGCAGCAGGCGTCTCTTCACTGCTCTTCAATAACGACAAAGCATCTGCAAACGCATTGGAGCTGTCTATTAAGGCAGACCAGGCGATTACATATGGTATCGTAAAAAATATTGAGGATATGGTGAACAGATTTATTCAGTCTCAGGCTTACGGCAAGAACTTCAAGGTCAATTTCCTTGATGTCTCCACATTCAATCGCAAGGAAATGGGCGATATGTACTTGAAGGCGGCTCAATATGGACTGCCCACCGTATGTATGTATGCCGCATCGCAAGGACTTGGTCAGGCAGAACTTGACTCTATGAATTATTTGGAGAACGATTTGCTTGAAATCAAGAAGTTGTTTATCCCTCTGCAGAGTTCTTCTACTCAGAGTGGTAACAATGAGTCAAAAGGAGCCACCGACGAAGGAGGAGCTCCTCCGAAGGGCGCAAACGACTTGACTGAAAGCGGACTCCAAAAGAGAGAGGATGCTTGATATGGAAAAGTTTTTGTATGTATTCAATAAGGAAGCACGAGATAGATTGCTCGCAGCAAACTATACTCTGCTTAAAAGCGACGAGAAGAACGAAACCTATGTGTTCGCTAATCAAATGGATATGACATTTGCCCTAGCAGACATCTCCTTCATTCGTTCTAACACGCTGACATTCTAACCCGCATGGTAATCCATGTGGGGCTTTTGTTTATATGGAGGTGAGTGCAATGGGTAAAGTCGTTCATATGGCATATTCCTCCTCTCTCTCCTCGCTTTGTGAGATTAACTCCTCTTTTGATACTGGTGTACTGCGTATTGCGTACACAGGCGCAAATAGAAACGGAAGCTTTATCTCTAAAGAGACTTTCGAGCGTTGCATCGAAACGCTGTATAACTGTCCGATTGTCTGCCATTATGACCGGGAAACCGATTCTATCGGCGGTCACGATATGGAGCTTGTCTCCGGCGAAGACGGCAGTATGCGGCTTGTCAATATGACAATCCCTATCGGTGTGATACCCGAAAGCAGCAAGTATTTTTGGAGCGTGGTCGAGGAAGAAGACGGCACCGAGCACGAATATCTGTGCGCAGATGTGCTGATTTGGAAACGGCAAGAAGCCTACAGAAAAATTAAAGAGGATGGCATTACCGCTCATTCCATGGAGCTGACCGTTAAGGACGGCGTAATGGAGGGCGGATTATTTGTTATCAAGGACTTTGAGTTCACGGCATTCTGTCTGCTCGGAGACGAGCACGAGCCCTGCTTCGAGAGTTCCGCATTGGGACTGTTCTCCTACGATGAGATGAAGAAGCAGATGGCGGATATGATGTCTGACCTCAAGAATGAATTTTCTTTGGTCGTACCCCCTGTAGGGGATAACGATAAACACCCACAAAATCATCCGATGGAAGGAGGAGAAAAGGTATTGAACGAGAAACTCGCATTGGTTGCGGAGTACGGTCTTGAAGTCGAGAATCTGGAATTCTCCATTGAAGACCTGACTCTGGAAGAGCTTCGTGAGAAGTTTGAAGCAATGAAGCCTGCTGAGCCCGCTGTCGACCCTGTGGTGGACGAGCCTGTTGAGCCCAAGGCAGACTTTGCTCTGGCTGGTCAGATTCGTGACGAAATCTACAATGCGCTGAGCGCAGAGAAGATTGAGTGTTGCTGGGGAGAAATGACCCGGTATCACTATGTCGACCATGACCACGAGGCACTGCAAGTTTACTGCTATGACGCTGAGGACTGGAAGCTGTATGGCTTCGCATACTCCATGAACGGCGACAATGTAGTAATCGACTTCGAGAGCAAGAAGCGTATGAAGTTTGCAATCGTGGACTTTGACGAAGGTGAGCAGCCCGCTCCTTTCGCTGGTGTCTTCGAAGAGATTACCAAGCAGTACACCGCAAACGATACCCAGTGGTCTGAGAAGTATCAGACCGCCTCCGACACGATTACATCTATGGAAAATGAGCTTGGCACCCTTCGCCAGTTTAAGACCGACACTGAAGCCGCCACTTTGGCCGCTGCTCAGGAAGAAGTCTTCGCTCAGTTCGAGGATTTAGTCGGTGTCGAAGAGTTCGATGCTCTGCGTGAGCATTGCGCTGAGTATGAGCTGGACGCTTTGGAAGAGAAGTGTTACGCAATTCGTGGCCGCAAGGGCACAACCGCTAAGTTCACCACTGAATCCAAGCCCCCCAAGCTGATGGTCGACAAGACCACTCCCGTTAGCAATGACCCCTATGGCGGCCTGTTCGCACGCTACGGTCATGCTGACAACAACTAACAATCTATAAGGAGGAAATACAAATGGCTAAGTATTGTGTCATTCGTACCGACCTGATGGCCGGTACTAAGAACCCCGACCAGCTCGTGTCTGTGCGCTACTATGCTGACGAGGCTGTTGCCGAGGTCGAAAACGGCGTTATCGTCGAACTGAAGGGCTATGAGGAAGGCCAGCGCGAAGTTATGAAGGCTGTCGCTGCTACCGCCGACTCCAACCTGGCTGACTGCGCTGTCATCGCTGCTCCCGAAGTTATGTACGACGAGCGCAAGAAAAACTTTGACGAGTTCATCAATGAGGCTGGTAAGTCCGTTCGTGGCTACCGTCTGGTTGACCGCAACCTGTTCGCCCTGACCGCTGAGGGCTTTGCTGGTGCCGCTCCCACCGTTGGTGGTAAGGTTGGCATTGGCGCCAATGGTAAGCTGGATGCTGCAAAGACCGGCTTCGGCGAGTGTGTCGAGATTGAGACCGCTGGCCGCTACACCTACTACACCATTAAGATTACCAGAGCTTAATGGTAAATCCAACAAAGGAGGAAATAGCAATGGCTGAAATGAATGATATTGTCAAGCTCGCCGTCGATGCTTATCGTGGCAGAGTTGAAAAGTATTCTGAGAACCAGTCTATGGATGTCCTGCGTCAGGCTCTGGTCGAGGCTAACGGCGGCTCCACTGTTCTGGACTACAAGAAGATTCGTGATGGCGAGTGCAAGGGTCTGTTCACCCTGATTGAGACCATCCTGTCTCGCACTGTTGTCGAAGGCCTGCAGGGCGACGAATTCTTCAACGCTATGGTCGACTTCCGCAATGTTGCTGAAGGCGACAAGAACCTGTTCGTTGTCGAAGATGACAACCTGTTCGTCGTAGCTGAGGCTGCTGACGGTACTCAGGGTATCCGTCGTCAGAGACTGGGCGGAAGCACCGAGACCTCTATCCCCACTTCTCTGAAGCTGGTTAAGATTTATGAGGAACTGAACCGTGTGCTGTCCGGTCGTGTTGACTTCAACCACTTCATCAACAAGGTCGCTGAATCCTTCCGTCAGCACCTGCTGAACGATGTTCACACTCTGTGGACTGGCGCTACCGCCGAGCAGATGGGTGGTATTACTTACTTCCCCGAAGCTGGCGCTTACGACGAGGACGTGCTGCTCGACCTGATTGCTCATGTTGAAGCTGCTGCTGGCGGTAAGGCTGCTACCATCGTCGGCACCAAGAAGGCTCTGCGCAACCTGAAGGACGCTATCGTGTCCGATGGTGCTAAGGAAGACCTGTACAACATGGGTTACGCCGGCAAGTTCTACGGCACCGCCGTGGTTGCTGTTCCCCAGCGTCATAAGGTTGGCTCCACCGAGTTCGTCATGGACGACTCCGTGCTGACCATCATCGCTGGCGACGACAAGCCCATCAAGTGCGTCTACGAAGGCAACCCCATCGTTCTGATGGGCGACCCCATGCAGAACGCTGACTTCACCCAGGAGTACCTGTATGGTGAAAAGTACGGCATGGGTATCGTGCTGGCTGGCGGCAACGCCGGCATTGGCCGTTACGAGATTGCCTAATTTAGGCTAACCATAAGCGGGGCTCACTACGAGCCCCGCAAACTGTATGAAAGGGTATGTGACTATGTCAAACGAAACAAATAAGAACAGAGCTCCTCGCTCTGCTGCTCCCAAGGTGGAGACTCCTATCGAGGAAAAGGCTGCGCCCATCGTAGCAAAGGAAATTGACCAAAACCAGATTATCATTGTTCGCAGTGGCTTCCATGGCCGGCTGGTCTACCGTAGCCCCAGAACTGGCGAGAAGTTCGCTTGGGGTGAGTTCGGTGACGAGCAGGAGATGGAACTGCGTGAGCTTCGGAACGCTAAGAGCGCAAAGAAGAAATACTTCGAGAACAACTGGTTTATGTTCGATGACGAGTACGCATGGGTTATCGGCTATCTGGGTCTGACCCAGTACTACAAGAATGCGCTGCCTTTGGAAGGTTTTGACGACCTGTTTAAGAAGTCTCCTGCGGAGATTGAAAAGGCAATCGCAAAGCTTTCTAAGGGACAGAAGAAGTCCGTCGGCTATCGTGCTAAGCAACTGATTGCCGAAGGAGAAATCGATTCCAACAAGGCAATCGCCGCATTGGAAAAGGCTCTTGGCATTGAGCTAATCGAACGATAAGGGGGCTTGCACATGAGTGTCTCCTACGATGTGTTCGCAGGGGCTTTCCTGAGCAAGATTACCGAATATACATTCATGCAACTGCAAGAGGAGAACCGCACGGCAATCGTGGATGGCTTCTTAAAGAGAGCTGTTCCGAAGTTCGCAAAGGTCTGTAGGCACAATCTTACAGAGTGCGACGATAGCGCAAGAGTCTTCCTCGCAGATATTCCAGCAGACGAGCTCGACGAGATTGTCGATATTGTCTCAGAAGGAATGCTCGAGCAGTGGATGAAGCCGTATGTGTATCGTCAGGAGAACCTCGAGAACATACTGAATTCCCGAGACTTTACTACTTATTCTCCGGCTGAGCTTCTGCTGCGTGTTGGTAATGCACACGCAAAAGTTCAGAGAGATTATACGAACATGATTAGGGAGTATTCGTATAACCACGGGGATTTGTCGGATTTGCATCTATGACAATCCAAACTACTGCGGGTATCCCTATGGATGCCACGATGTTGAGTGCATATTTGCGTTCACTTGTTAACCGTTTTTTCAAGATTCTCCCTATCAGAGAAGACGGTGAAGATTCCCTAGAGACATACATGCGCAGCTTACAGGCAGAACTGCTTGGCTGCAAAGAGTTGATTCTGGCTATCCACGAAGACCCTCTATTTGTGTCTCTGCTCAATATTCTGCAGTATTTGATTGATAACCCGGAATGCTCACTGACTGTTGTAAAGCGTGAGGTGTTTCGGGCTATTTCTATTTGCAATAAGCTAAAAGCGAAATATGCAGTAGAAGTGGCTACTGAAACGGGGGCGGTTTAATGAACCCTTGGGATGTCTATCAATCCAGAATGGAGTCTACGGGAACGACGAAGCGAGATACATTGCTTCGTAGAGAACGCAGATACCTAAGTTCCAAACTCCCCGAAGGTTTGTCCCACTTCACTGTGGACATAGATGGCAAAAGCCAAAATGTCGAGATTATCAACACTGACAATCTTGACGAAAAGTTCATCTATTCAATGCCGGGCGAAGATATCGCTCCCGGCTCTCTCGTATGGTGGATGGACAACTACTGGCTTGTAGTCGAAAAGGATGCTGCCACCGAAGTTCATACTCGTGCAAAGATGACTCAGTGCAACTATCTGTTGCGTTGGGTTGACTCTGACAGTGTGATTCACGAGCAGTGGTGCATCATCGAGGACGGCACGAAGTACCTGACCGGCCAATACGAGGATAGAGAGTTCTTTGTTACACGAGGAGACTCTCGACTTGGAATGATTATCGCCAAGAATGAACATACAACCAAGCTGAAGCGTGGATGTAGATTCTTAATTGACGATGCTGATTCCGAGACTATGCTCGCATACGAGCTTACCAAACCGTTCAAACTCGGCGGCGTGTTTAACAACCAAGGCGTTTTCAAATTCGTTCTTCAGGAAGTTAACACCACTGATGACGACAATCAAGAGCTTCGTATTGCCGATTACTACAAGCAGTTCCCGAGAGAGGAAACGGGGAAGACATCTCCTAGCCTCTCAATCGACCCTGATAATACCACAACAGATGACGGAAGGAAGGTGTGGCTGTAAATGCAACTTAGTGAGTTCTTTGATTACAAGAACAAACTGATGGAAGACCTTCTGACCAACGAGGAAATCGTTAAGCTGGTGGATGATACGGTTGCATTAGGTGACGCAAAGACGCTTGCCTATACGAGTGTATTTCCGCATGAATACATACCGGATACGGTAGAAGAGGCAAAGACTTTCATCTGTTTTGATGTGGATATACAGGAATCCGTCAATAAGACATTCCTGTTGCCCACGCTGTATATCTGGGTATTTTCCCATAAATCCAAGCTCCGTTTGCCAGAGGGTGGTGTTCAAACGGATAAGCT
>JAZONG010000101.1:0-2321 GCA_045654385.1 Alistipes sp. | reverse complement strand
CACAGAACGACATGGCTACGATCCGACTTGCTTATCCAAGACCCTCAATTCCAAAAGTTCGCAAGCGGTAAGGTCGGTGTACTCCCTCTCTCGGAAATCTACGAAGGCTTCATCGAGGTAGTTACCGAGTACGAAAAGAAGGCGAAGGCTATGGCGAAGCAAATGCTCGCAAACCAAAAGGCTTCTCCCGGCTCTCTGTCAAGCACGAATCCGACCGATAGTGGCTATTTTACGAAAGAGCAAGTTCAAAAGATGACCCAAGCGGAAGTCCACGAGAACTATGACAAGATTCGTGCAAGTATGCGTAAGTGGAAATAAAAAATAATTAACAAGGAGGAAATACATTATGGCATACCAAAACTTTATCCCTACCGTGTGGAACGAAGGGATTGAAAGAGAACTCGAAAGAATTTGCGTGTTCGCAGAAGATTGCAACCGCAAGTACGAAGGTTCTGTCAAAGAAAAGGGCGAGTCCGTCAAGATTCTTGGCGTAGGCAAGCCTACTATCAAGAGCCTTGCAAAGGCTAACAAGAACAACGACATCGACGCTCCGGAGGAAATCGAAGATACTTCCGTTATTATGTACATCAACCAGATTCGCTACTTCAACTATATGGTAGGCGACATCGACAAGGCGCAAGCGGTTGGTGGCATTATGGACGCTCTCGAACAAGAGACTTCCGAAGGTCTTGCAAACGAGGTAGATACCTACATCGCAAGCAAGGCGGTAGATGAGTCCGTTGTGGCTCTCTACGGTAAGACTCCGGTCAAGGTTGTTGCTAACGAGAACGCCGGCGAAGGCGAGAAGTATGTTCTCGATATTCTCGACGAAGCGCTTCAAAAACTCTACGAGAACGATGTTAAGTCGACCACCAAGATTGTCGTTACTATCTCTCCTCGTTTCTTCACTCTCTTCAAGAGAGCGTACATCAACAAGGACACCGATAATAGCGAAATGCTCAAAAACGGTAGAGTTGCGAAGTACGGCAACATCATCGTTAAGATGTCGAACAATGTTCACAGAACGAGCAACGGTGCGGTCGATAACATTATGATTCGTACCCAGAGGGCAATCGCTTATGCGAAGCCTCTCACTCACACCGAGCCTTATCGCCCGGAAAAGAAATTCGCTGACGCCGTTAAAGGCTTCATTCTCTTCGACGCAAAAGTCGTTCGTCCGAAGGAAGTCATTAACATCAATGTCAAGTACGCATAAGGAGGTAAAGAACTATGGATTTGACTATGAGAAATACTCTTGCGGCGGTTGCGCTTGAAGCGCTTACCGCAAGCACCGCAAAGGCTATTGATTGGAACGAGAAGGACGAACATACCGTTCTCGTTATCAATGCGGCTGCTCAAACCGACCTTACCGTTAAGGCTGGCAACGGAATCCAGGGTGTAACCGACCTCGTGCTTACCGTTCCCAAGGGCATTAGCCTTGTAAAACTCGAAAGCGGTAGATTCAAGAATGTGTCTGGCGCAAACAAGGGCAAGGTTATCGTCGTTTCGACCGGTACGCCCAGCGTTGGCGTTGTAGCGCTCGTTTAAGAAGCAAACGAAGAGCCTATCTATTGGTTAGGTAGGCTCTTTTATGCAATTAAAGGGCGAAAATTGCTCACAAGGAGATGATTTTATGAAATTAGGAGACATCAAAATTGAGGCGTTAAAGTTGATGTTCGTCAATATGGGAGACGACATCGACATCGAGAGCCTCGAAACCTACGCCCAAGATGAAATCTACAAAAGTTATCTCGTGAATATGCCTGGGGCGATAAATCGTTGTTTTGCGAGCATTGAAGAGAAGAGAGTCCTTCCGTCCAAGTCAAGGACTTTGCAACGCTCCGAGGCGCTTGCAAGTGGCGGATTCGTGCGCTTTGACCTTGCCTCCCTTATCTCCGACTTCTTCGACATTGATAGAATCGTGAGGGAAACCTCCGACGGAGACTACGAGGGCGATTGCGACTACACGACCGAAGGCAATACACTTGTTCTTGACCGATACGAGGAAGAGGACGGTGTAACCTACACGGTTCTTTATAAGCCGACTATCGAGAGGATAACCTCTTCGACCGACGACAACACGGAAATCGCTATTCCCAACAATATCGCTGCATATATCCCCTACTTCTTGAAGGGAGACCTTTATCGAGACGACGAGCCAAACGAGGCGAGCGAGGCTCGAAATTGGTACGAGCAAGCGATGAACGAGATATACCTCAAAAAAGAACACAAGACGAATAGAATCAAGTCGGTCTATTCGCAAACGGAGTAAAGCCTATGAAAGCGAATACCAACATCACTCTCAAAAATAGGCGAACTCT
>JAZONG010000100.1:0-11867 GCA_045654385.1 Alistipes sp. | reverse complement strand
ACTCCTCCAACGAAGCGGTAGTGTGCTGCTTCGACGAGCCTGTAGCTCCACCGATGCCGTCACGACCTGTGCGACCACCCAACAAGAGTACTACATCGCCTGGTGCTGGGCTCTCACGGCGTACATCCGCAGCCTTAACCGCACCTACTACGGCACCTACCTCCAAGCGCTTTGCTGCATAGTCGTCGTGGAAAATCTCACGCACGTGAGTTGTAGCCAAGCCAATCTGGTTTCCATAACTCGAATAGCCCGCAGCCGCCTTGCGAGAGATAATTCGCTGTGGCAACTTGCCATCCATAGTCTCATCTACACCTTTATATATATCGCCCGCACCCGTTACACGCATAGCCTGATATACATAGGCACGGCCTGACAGTGGGTCACGAATAGCACCACCCAAGCAGGTCGATGCACCGCCAAACGGCTCAATCTCGGTAGGGTGGTTGTGGGTTTCGTTCTTGAACTGCAAGAGCCACTTCTCGGTCTGGCCCTCGATATCTACATCAACGAAGATTGAGCAGGCATTGTTCTCCTCGCTCACCTCCATATCGTCCAACTTGCCAATTTTACGCAAGTAGCGGCCACCGATAGTCGCCAATTCCATCAAGCAGAGCGACTTCTGCTCACGGTTCAACTCCTGACGCATCATTCCGAACTCGGCCAAGGCAACCTCGAACTCGTTCTTCATAAACGACTCGTCAATCTTAATCTCCTCTATCTCGGTAGTGAAGGTTGTGTGGCGGCAGTGGTCGCTCCAATAGGTGTCGAGGATGCGCAACTCGGTCTGTGTTGGGTTGCGATGCTCGCTCTTGAAGTACTCAACCACGCAACGCAAGTCGTCGGCATTCATCGCCAAGCCGTGCTCCTTGCAGTATGGGAGCAAATCCTCCTCCTGCATATCGGTGAAGCCCTCCAATACCGGTACAGGCTTAATGTCGGCCTGCTCCGCATCCGAAAGCACCGAGAGTTCCTTCTCTCTCGACTCTACGGCATTGATAAGGTAGTGCTTAATCTTGGCCATAGCCTCCTCGCTGACACCCTCATCGAAGATGTAGAGGCGTGATGAACGAATCTTAACCTCCGCAGCAGGTTCCAACAAGTGAACGCAATCTACGGCTGATGATGCACGCTGGTCAAACTGACCCGGCAAGTACTCGATAGCGAGATACTTCTTGCCCTCCAATGGGCACTCATCCGACACGAGGTCGGTAACGATTTCGCCAAATACCGAGTAGCGGCAACGCTCCACCAACTCCTCGCTAAAACCGAACAAATCGTAAACATTGAGTACACGCAACTCTGCAATAGCCAAGCCCAAGTTCTCGTTCAACTCCTTGCGGAGCGACTCGGCCTCTACCTGAAAGCGAGCGTACTTCTCGACATATATTCTGTGATTTTTCATAACTCCGTTATTCAAAATTTAATTTTACTCCAAGTCTGGCAATGTAGCCGACAAAACAACCTCTGTCTGCTTCTTGCGGAAGGCAACGAGTTTCTCCTCGACAGCCTTGTCGGTCAATGCGAAGATTGATGCTGCGATAAGTGCCGCATTCTTTGCACCGTTGATTGCGGTGGTCGATACCGGAATACCACCAGGCATCTGCACAATCGAGAGCAACGAATCCAAGCCTCCGAGTGCCGAGGTCTTGATTGGCACGCCAATAACCGGTACGGTGGTCATCGCTGCGGTAACGCCTGCCACATGTGCAGCACCACCCGCACCTGCGATGATTGCGCCAATGCCACGCTCACGAGCCGACTTGGCAAACTCGAACATCAAATCGGGAGTACGGTGTGCGCTGATAACTCGCTTCTCGTACTCGATACCTAACTCTGCAAGGGTTTCGCAAGCCGCCTTCATAACATCCCAATCGCTTGTCGAACCCATCACTACTGCTACTTTGAACATAATTGTTGTGGTTTATATTGTTGTTTGTTTAATTTTCAATGTCTTAACTATTTTGCAACCTCCTCGCTGATTATGTTCAAATAGCAGCAGTTATCATCTTTACATTACCCCCTAAATCCCCCATTGACCTTCGGTCTTCCTCCTTCGCACCTCGGCATAGTCCGCAAGCGGTCTCTGCCCTCGGTTTGGCGTCGGTTGATAATGTGGGACTTACCTCCTCCTGCGGAGGATAAGGCGCTACTTTGAACATAATTGTTGTGGTTTATATTGTTGTTTGTTTAATTTTCTTTTTTTGTAGGGAGTTTAGGGAGTTTAAGGAATATAAGGATTTGGGGAGATTGTGGTTTCCTTAATTTCACTACTCACTACTCTCTACTCACTACTCTCTACTCACTACTCTCTAACAAAAAAGGCCGCTACACACCCGTGTAATGGCCCTTTTTATCTGCGCACACTCCCCAACATCTGCTGCTGCGACTTTCGACACTGCTGCTTTTTGAATGGGTTATTATTTACGCTCTGCAAAAACATAGCGCAAAGGTACAATTTTTTTATTATATAAAAAAGCCCTCCAAGCAGATTTTTCAACAATTTATTGTAATTGTCGGCGGTGGCGTTACAGCAGTTACAGCAGTTACAGGGCTGTAACCCGTGTAACTCTGTAACTACACAGAACAGCCTTTAAGACAAGGAACACCTCCCTTCCATTATGGAACCACCATTTTGAGGTGGTGGCAGGGCATCGGGCAAGAGCACCGTATTGCCCACAAGTCGCAAAGCCCCTCGCTTAATCGAACGGCAGACCTTTACCTTGGCTGCATTTCTATTCAACCCAAGCTCGTCTACCAACCTATTAATCAACACACTACGCTCTACACCATTAGGGTAGTAGCTATGCATCGCAATCACACAAACATCCTCCTCCATAGTACTCTCCTTCGGTAGGTCGCACTCTACGGGCAACCCCTCCTCGTCGATAATGAAGGCAAAGGGCTCAAACTCCTCGTTACGGCAGAACTGCGGCTCTACCACCGAACACTCGCCAACCTTATGCACAAATATCACCGTTTCGGCTTTGCGCTGTAAGGTCGAGCCGATGTGTCCTCTCGCCTTGTCGCTGTTTGGGTTGGTGTGCAACACGCAGAGTATGTGGCAGTTATGCTCCGTAGAAAGAGCCATTAACCTGCCTACTATGCGGTCGCTCTCCTCGATGTCGTTGGTGTTGTACATAAGGTCCGAAATACCATCTACAACTACCAACTGAGGCTTATATAACTCGATAGCCATATAGAGTATATTGGCTCTCTCCTTAGGCTCTATCTCACGCAGACAGAGCGTGTGTAGCAGGCTGTTATTGCGCTCGGTATGCCACCCTGCAAGGCGATGTATTCGTTCTACGACCTTGCGAGTGTGGAGCTGCGACTGCTCGGTATCTACCCATAGCACCTTTGCAAGGCGTGGTGCGATGCCGAAGTCGCCATTCTCGGCAAGCAAGCCACCGACAAGGGCGCTGCAAAGGAAGGTCTTTTTGCTCTTGGCAGCACCCACTACGGCCGAGAGATTACCTAACGAGGCTATCATCATACCACGATGTTCAATAATTGGTTTGATGATTGGCGCAGGCTTGGCGAGGTCTATCAGATGCGGTAGGACAAACTCTTGTAGTTCGAGTTTGCGCATCTCCTTTTCACGGAAGAACTCCTCTTGTCCGACATAGGGCGCAAATGCTTCGGCCAAGATACGGTCAGCCTCCGCAAGCTCTTCTGGTGTGGGGTTAGGGTCGTTTTCTACCTGCGATAATAGGTGCGCAAGGTACGACGAAGGGTTAGTGTCCGACTGCGCAGGCTCAGTTGTGGGCGTAGCAGCGGACACATTCAAATCATTGAATGTTGTCATAATAGTTAGAATGTAAGATTGATTAATTAATTGAACTTTCGTGCTGCAAATATATAACAAGAGATACCCCCTTGTCAAGTATTTTGGCAAAAAAATTTTACACTTGCACCTAAATTTTTCATTCTGCACGAGTTACAGAGTTACACGAGTTACAGAGTTACAGCCCTGTAACTGCTGTAACTGCTGTAACGCCAATCACCACTAATAACTGCAAGCACCCTTTAATAAGCTCTAATAAAATTTTGCATTTTGAATTATTTTTTCTATCTTTGCCCAAAGTTTGAGTAGATGTACACAAAGCGCAACATAATCCAGACAAAAACTCCGCAGGTGTCGGAGCAAATGGGATGGGTGCGCACGCAATAAAAGGCCACTACACGAGTGTGTAGCGGTCTTTTTTGTTTGAGAGTAGTGAGCAGAGAGTAGTGAGTAGTGAGTAGTGAGTAGTGAGTAGTGAGTAGTGAGTAGTGAGTAGTGAGTAGAGAGTAGTTTGATATTCGAGGTCACTATATATAATATAGGTGCATTATAGGTACATCGCAAAAGAGCAACAAGAGTAAGAGCAAACGAAAAGATTAACAATATAAGATTACAGCATTATGTTTTTGGACGAAAGAGTTTATCAGGAGGGTTTGACCTTTGACGATGTATTGCTTATGCCTGCATACTCGGAGGTTTTGCCACGAGAGGTGAGCACCAAGAGTCGCTTCTCTCGAAACATTACGCTCAACATCCCTATCGTATCGGCTGCTATGGACACCGTAACCGAGGCGCCTATGGCTATCGCTGTTGCACGAGAGGGTGGTATCGGCGTAATTCACAAGAATATGTCTATTGCCGAGCAGGCTGCACACGTGCGTCGTGTGAAGCGTGCCGAGAACGGTATGATTGACGACCCGGTAACCATTGCTCGTGAGAACACCGTGGGCGATGCGTTGAATATGATGCGTGAGAATAAAATTGGTGGTATTCCGGTTGTAGATGAGAATCGCTTCCTCGTGGGTATCGTAACCAATCGTGATCTCCGCTTCCAGAAGGATATGTCCCGCAAGATTGAGGAGGTTATGACCTCGCAGAACTTGGTTACAATCACCGAGGGCGAGAACACCGATGTTGCAGAGGTGTTGCTCTCGAATAAGATTGAGAAGTTGCCCGTAGTGGATAACGAGGGCCACCTCGTAGGTCTTATCACCTACAAGGACTTGACCAAGGCGCAGGACCATCCAAACGCTTGTAAGGATGCGAAGGGCCGCCTTCGTGTTGCAGCGGGTATCGGCATCACCCCTGATGCTTTGGACCGTGTTGCAGCACTCGTAGCAGAGAATGTGGATGCCGTAGTTCTCGACTCGGCACACGGACATACCAAGGGTGTGGTTACACTCCTCAAAAAGATTAAGGAGGTATATCCAAACCTCGATGTAGTGGTTGGAAACATCGCTACTGCCGAGGCTGCACGCTACCTCATTCAGAATGGTGCTGACGGTATCAAGGTCGGTATCGGCCCAGGCTCGATTTGCACCACTCGCATCATCGCAGGCGTGGGCGTTCCACAATTGACCGCCATCTTCGACTGCGCAAAGGAGGCACAGGGTAGTGGCGTAGGTGTTATTGCAGACGGTGGCTTACGCTACTCGGGCGACATCGTGAAGGCGTTGTCGGCAGGTGGAACCTGCGTAATGTGCGGTTCGATGTTTGCAGGAACAGAGGAGTCGCCGGGTGAGACCATCATCTACAACGGCCGTAAGTTCAAGACCTATCGTGGTATGGGCTCAATCGACGCAATGAAGGCAGGCTCGAAGGATCGTTACTTCCAGGATGGCGAGGCTAACGCTATGAAACTCGTACCGGAGGGAATCGTAGGCCGAGTACCATTCAAGGGTTCGTTGGCAGAGACTGTATATCAGTTAGTTGGCGGTATTCGTGCAGGTATGGGCTACTGTGGCGCACGCACAATCGAGGAGTTGCAGCAGGCACGCTTTGTTCGCATCACTTCGGCAGCCGTAGTGGAGAACCACCCACACGACATCACCATCACCCGTGAGACACCAAACTACTCACGAGGCGAGTAATTAAAAATGGAAAATTAAAAATTACAAATTACAAATAGAGTTATATGAAGCAGGATATGATTGTTATCTTGGACTTGGGTAGCCACGAGAACACAGTGGTAGCCCGAGCAATTCGTGCCCTCGGCGTATATAGCGAGATTTATCCGCACGACATCACTGCAAAGGAGTTGCAGGCATTGCCAAATGTTAAGGGCGTAATCATCAATGGTGGCCCTAACCACATCGTTGATGGCGTAGCGATTGATGTATTGCCGGAGATTTACGAGGCAGGCTTCCCTGTAATGGCAGCAGGCTGGGACAAGGCAAAGTGCGAGGTTAAGTTGGCGCAGTTCACCGATGACTTGGTGGCTATCAAAGAGGCGGTAAAGGGCTTTGTATTCGACACTTGCAAGGCTGAGGCTAACTGGAATATGACAAACTTCGTGGCTGACCAGGTGGAGCTTATCCGCCAGCAGGTAGGCGACAAGAAGGTGTTGCTCGCCTTGTCGGGTGGCGTTGATAGCTCGGTAGTAGCAGCGTTGTTGTTGAAGGCTATCGGCAACAACCTCGTTTGCGTACACGTAAATCACGGTTTGATGCGTAAGGGCGAGTCGGAGGATGTAGTTAAAATCTTCGGCGAGCAGTTGTGCGCAAACCTCGTTTATGTTGATGCAACAGAGCGTTTCTTGACCAAGTTGGAGAATGTAGAGGACCCAGAGCAGAAGCGTAAGATTATCGGCGGTGAGTTCATCCGAGTATTCGAGGAGGAGGCACGCAAGTTGGAGGGTATCGACTTCCTCGGTCAGGGTACAATCTATCCGGATATCGTTGAGAGTGGTACCAAGACTGCAAAGATGGTTAAGTCGCACCACAATGTGGGCGGTCTTCCTGAGGACTTGCAGTTCGAGTTGGTTGAGCCATTGAAGCAGTTGTTCAAGGACGAG
Source organism: Alistipes sp. (assembly GCA_045654385.1). Classification (GTDB taxonomy): domain Bacteria; phylum Bacteroidota; class Bacteroidia; order Bacteroidales; family Rikenellaceae; genus Alistipes. Next base: position 5,070 of record JAZONG010000100.1, on the reverse strand, counting down.
GTTCGTGCTTGCGGTGTTGAGTTGGGCTTGCCACACTATATGGTCTATCGTCAGCCATTCCCAGGACCAGGCTTGGGTGTTCGTTGCCTTGGTGCAATCACTCGTGACCGCTTGGGGGCTGTTCGTGAGTCGGATGCAATTCTCCGTGAGGAGTTCGCAAAGGCTGGCTTGGACAAGAGCGTATGGCAGTACTTCACCGTAGTGCCTGACTTCAAGTCGGTAGGTGTGCGTGACAACGCTCGTTCTTACGATTGGCCGGTAATTCTCCGTGCAGTAAACACCGTAGATGCGATGACAGCAACTATCGAGCACCTCGATTGGGCAGTTCTCGGCAAGATTACCGACCGTATCTTGAAGGAGGTTCCAAATGTAAACCGAGTTTGCTACGACCTCTCACCAAAACCAAACGCAACTATCGAGTGGGAGTAACCCACCAACATAGCGCAAACGAGAAGCAATCCGAAAGGGTTGCTTCTTTTTTTTGAGAGAGTAGAGAGCAATTAGCAGTTAAATTAAGAAAACTCTAAACTCCTTATACTGCCCCTAACCTCCCAATACAAAAAGAAAAGACCACTCGTTTTGAGTGGTCTTGTTTTGTTGGAGTAACGAATTACAAGCCTTCGCCCTCGCCTTCGCCTTCGCCTTCGCCTTCGCCTTCGTCATCACCTTCGCCCGCATCCGGAACAACTGCCGCATTGATAGTGATAGTAGACAATGGCATTGTCTGACCATCCATTGTAACGGTCAATTGGCAAACAACCGGCTCCGAACCGTAAGCAGGGGTTTTGATAACCTTCAATACAATTTTGCTATCGCCACGCTTGCCGCTGGTAGACGAAACATACGAGAAGTTCTCCTCCTTGTAGCCGTCGTAACCATCCTTACCCACACGGAGAGCAAGGTGCTCCTGAGCCTCTGCACCCACGATATTCACAGTCCAACTCAAATTTGTTGCGAAGTGGAGGTCGAGGAGATACTTCATATTCGGATCATCCGGATAAACCTCGAAACCGAGCCACTCAGTACCGGCAGCATACTTGTCAGCCGTAGCAAACGACCAACTCCATACACCCTTGTCGTTCTGTACATAACTTGCATCACGCTTGGTTGGGAAAGCTGGAACAACCTCGAATTCACGCTTGTTCACACACGATACAAACAGAGTTGATGCCACGATAGCGGCAAAACTCAACATTGAAATAAGTCTTTTCATCTTTTTTTGTAATTTTATTTAGTTAGTTAATTTTACTCTTCAACGCCACGCACATAACGGTCGATAGCCGTCGCAGCCTTACGACCTGCACCCATAGCCAAGATAACCGTTGCAGCACCCGTTACGGTGTCGCCACCTGCAAATACTCCCTTGCGAGAGGTCTGTCCCCACTCGTCAGCCACGATACAGCCACGACGAGTAGTTTCGAGCGCATCGGTAGTCGAGGCGATAAGCGGGTTAGGAGATGTTCCGAGTGCCATCACAACAACATCGCACTCAATCTCGAAATCCGAGCCTTCGACAACCTGCGGAGAACGACGACCGCTCTCATCAGGCTCGCCCAACTCCATCTCTACGCAGTTTATAGCACGCACCCAGCCCTTCTCATCGCCCAAAATAGCGGTAGGGTTGGTGAGCATCTTAAACTCGATGCCCTCCTCCTTGGCGTGATGTACCTCCTCGACACGAGCAGGCAACTCCTTCTCGCTACGACGATATACGATAGTTGCATCTGCGCCCAAACGCTTTGCGGTACGCACTGCATCCATCGCCACATTACCACCACCTACGACCACAACCTTGCGACCTACATAGATAGGAGTATCGTACTCCTCATCGTAGGCGTGCATAAGGTTGGCACGAGTGAGGAACTCATTGGCCGACAATACGCCGTTTAGGTTCTCGCCATCAATGCCCATAAAGCGTGGCAGACCTGCACCCGAACCAACGAATACAGCATCGTAACCCTCCTCATCGAGCAACTCGTCGATAGTGATGGTGCGACCAACAACAACATCGCACTCTATCTTAACACCAAGAGCCTTCACGCTCTCGATCTCAGCCTTTACAACCTTCTCCTTTGGCAAACGGAACTCGGGAATACCATATACGAGCACACCTCCCGCCTCGTGGAGAGCCTCAAAGATAGTAACCTCATATCCCATCTTTGCGAGGTCGCTTGCGCAGGCCAATCCCGCAGGACCGCTACCTATCACAGCCACCTTCTTGCCATTCTTCTCAATCTCTACGGCAGGACGACCATTCTCCAACTGCCAATCGCCCACGAAGCGCTCCAACTTACCGATAGCCACAGGCTCGAACTTAATTCCGAGGATACACGAACCCTCACACTGCGACTCCTGCGGACAAACACGACCGCAGATGCTTGGCAACGACGAGTCCTGACCGATAATCTCGGCAGCACCCTTCATATCGCCCTCACGCAAACGCTCAATAAATCGAGGTATCTGAATACCCACAGGGCAAGCTGCCACACAACGAGGGTTCTTGCAATCGAGGCATCGTGTAGCCTCCAACTGCGCCTCCTCGGCATTATAACCGTAGCACACCTCCTCGAAGTTGGTTGCTCGTACCTTTGGGTCTTGTTCTCGTACTACTACACGAGGTATCTTATTTACCATAACTTACTTATCCAAACCTATATTACACTTGTGTCCCGCCTCACGCTCACGCTGAATAGCCACAGCACGCTGCTCCTGTGTGCGGTACATTCCCTGACGGCGCATAGCCTCGTCGAAATCGACATCGTAGGCGTTGAACTCCGGACCATCCACGCAGGTAAACTTGGTCTTGCCTGCGATGGTTACACGACACGCTCCGCACATACCTGTACCATCAACCATCAATGCGTTGAGCGATACGATGCACGGCAAGTCGAACTTCTTAGCCGTCAGCGTTACAAACTTCATCATAATCATCGGACCGATAGCTACACAGCAGTCATACTGCTTGCCATCCTCAGTGATTAACTTTTCGAGTAGGGTAGTAACCAAACCGTGGAAACCCTCCGAACCGTCATCAGTTGCGATGTAGAGGTTTGTTGCCACCTTGCGCATCTCCTCTGCGTAGATAAGCAAATCTTTCGACTTTGCACCTACGATAACATCGACCTCACAACCCTGCTCGGCCAACCACTTAACCTGTGGATATACAGGTGCAGCACCTACACCACCACCAACAAAGATATACTTGCGCTTGCGTACCTCCTCGATAGGCTCTGCCATAAAGTCCGAAGGACGACCAAGCGGACCTGCGACATCGGCAAGATACTCGCCTGCACCCTTTGCCACAATTTTACGAGTCGAAACACCCAACGCCTGCGTTACGAGCGTCACGGTGCCCTCCTGCGCATCATAGTCGGCAATAGTAAGCGGAGTACGCTCACCCACCTTGTCAGCACGCACAATAACGAACTGACCCGGCTTTGCCGAGTTGGCAATGCGAGGTGCCTTGACACGAGTCAAGTAGATATTCTCTGCAAGTTCTCTCTTTTCAACTATCTCAAACATAGTCTAAATCTTTTTCTACTCCTCGACAATCGCCGACACCTTTATCGTGTATATCGGTCTTCGTGGATCGTTGCTCACAATCGTCATTCGCTCCACCACCGCACCGTACGGCAACTGCAAAGGGTTTAACCTAACCTTTATAACTCTCTTCTCATTCGGAGCGATAGTGCTATCGCCCTCCAAATTCGCCGTAAAACCGCCTCCGCCAAGTTCAATCTTCCTAATTATCAGAGGGCTTTTTCCATTGTTCGAGACCTCTAATTTGCGGACTTCTCCTGCGTATGCGCATTTTACAGCGCCAAATTTAATAAAATTTTCCGAAAGAGCAATCATTTGCACGCCATTATTTGCATTTTCTTCACGAAAATCTATCGCAAGTCCATTTATTATAAATGGATAAGCCCCTTTTCTGCCGTTAATAAGCAGATTTACGCTATATGCCAACGAGCCGTAAATCGTCGATTTTTCGGGCAGAAAACAACCGAAATTCACAACCGCCTTCTCGGCAGGAGCAAGTGTCGCAGGGTAGTAGAACTCCAACTCCGAATAGGGGTTCTCTATCGCCAACGAAACGCTCTTTGAAGATGCATTAAACAACTCAAATACAGATTGCTGCGCCTTACCGTGCTCGACATATCCAAACGAGTGAGAATTGACCGATGCACGCACACCCTCTCCCATAACGATGGGGTATTGCTCCTCGATGCTCTTCTTGCGAGGAGTAACCACACCCGTAATCAGAAGCGGCTCTTCCAACGCCCCTTTACTCGTTACGATTGTGATTTTGCGAGCAAACCTACCAGGGTAGTTCATCGGGTTGAATGTTACCTTTATAATAGAGGTACTGTCAGGCATTATCGGCTTACGAGAGTACTCCGCCTTGGTACAGCCGCACGAAGAGTGAGCCGCCACAATCACAACAGGCTCGCTCGAAGTGTTGCGCAGGGCGAATTTCTGTTCGACAGCACCGCCATCCTCGGCTATAACGCCAAAGTCGTGAGATTTTTTTTCGAAGTATATTTTAGCCTCCGACACACCATAACATAGTGTAAATAAGGCCGTAAGGAGTATCCTGCATAGCTGTTTCATAGGCGCAAAGATAAAATTTTTTAATTTTTTTTACAAAAAGTTTTGCACGAATAAAAAATTTGCCATATATTTGCACTCGCAAAACGGGGAAAACGGTTTGCAGAGGTTCTTAGAAACACGCCTGAATAGCTCAGTCGGTTAGAGCACATGACTGTTAATCATGGGGTCCTAGGTTCAAGTCCTTGTTCAGGCGCTATTGCGCAAGGGTTGCAAAAGAGATTTTTCAACGACGGCACAAAAGTGCAACGAGTAAACAAAGTTAGTGTGGATAGCAACTTTGTTGAAGTACGAAGAGTCGGCAGTCCCGAGCCATTTTTAGAAAAGGGAGTTTAGCTCAGCTGGTTTAGAGCATCTGCCTTACAAGCAGAGGGTCGGCGGTTCGAATCCGTCAACTCCCACAAAACAAACGAAGCAATGAGATGTCGAGTAATCGACATCTTTTTGTTTTTATATGCTTTG
>JAZONG010000099.1:0-36026 GCA_045654385.1 Alistipes sp. | reverse complement strand
TTCAGCCTTGTAGTGCTTGTCGAACTCCACATAGTAGTCGCCTACGAGGTGGTCGCCCTTCTTGCCTGTCGATTCAGGTGTAGCGCCATTTCCGTAGCGCAACCACGCAACCATCGACTTGCAGATGTGGATACCACGGTCGTTTACAAGGTTTGCCTTGATGACATTGTGTCCGTTTGCTGCCAAAATTTGCGCCACCGAGTAACCCAAGAGATTGTTGCGGATGTGGCCGAGGTGTAGTGGCTTGTTGGTGTTTGGCGATGAGTACTCAATCATTATGGTGCGACCTGTCGAAGGTGCTACGCCATAGTTCTCGGTTGCTGCAACCTCTTCGAAACGCTCAACCCAGAACTTCTGGTCGAGTGAGAGATTCAAAAAGCCCTTGATAACATTGAATGAGCAGAACTCGGTAGCCGATGCAACCACCTTCTCGCCAATCTCGGTTGCTACCGCCTCAGGCGATTTGCGAGCCATCTTAACGAGTGGAAATACAACGAGAGTGTAGTCGCCCTCAAACTCCTTACGGGTCTTCTGTATCTGAATTTGGCTATCGGCAACCTCGCCGTAGAGAGCCTCCACAGCCGCCTTTACCACGCTTGAAATGTGTTGTTCGATATTCATTTTCTTCACTATTTATTATTGGGCGCAAAGATACAAATAAAAAATCAAAATTTAGAATGCAAAATACAGAATTATTTTGGGCGACCTTTTCGGGCCGCCCAAATTTTATAATTTTGCGAGTAGTCGTTTGACTGCCGGAATCTTCAAGACGAGCAAAATTGCGTGCGCAGGGAGTATCTTGCAAGCACCAACGGCAATCTTTGTAAATAGTCCCGGAGTGGTAGTTCTGCGACGGCGCTCTAAGGCTCTGATACCCGCCTTTGCCATCTTTTCTGGTCGCATCATAAAACCTATGGCTCTCAACCATTTGCGGTACTTCTCTTCAAGTGAATAGAGAGGTGTATCGACAGCACCCGGATAGACCGTTGTAACGACTATATTGTGTGGGCGGAACTCGTACCAAAGCGACTGCGCAAAACTCTTCAAATAGGCCTTAGTTGCGGCGTAATACGACACAGTAATATAAGGTGTCCAAGCGGTCATCGATGACATAATAAGGATACGGCCTCCACCTCGTTTGCGCATCTCCTCGCCAAAGAGTCGGCACAACTTCGACGGGGTTACGCAGTGAAGATTTGTGATAAACTCTGCCATCGACGGCTTGGTGTTTAAGAACATTCCGAACTGCAAAATTCCCGCATTGCTGACGAGTGTATCGACCTCGTAGTTGCGCTCCTTGCACCACTCGAAAATCTGCTCGGCTGCATCCACCTGCGAGAGGTCGGAGTATAACGCAACAGCCTCAACGCCAAAGCGTTGCTTTATATCGGCTGCCACCTCCTCGTTGCGCTCACGCTGGTTGCTCACTATTATGATATTATTGCCCTTTTGGGCGAATTGCTCGGCATAGCAGAGGCCAATTCCCGATGATGCTCCTGTGATAAGTGTGAAATTCATAGTGCGAAATTATGAAAAAAATGCGGAAAAACGCCATTTTTGGCAAAAAATTAGATACCTTCGCAGCCAAAATAGAAACATTATGGTACGAGGACTCTCCGCAGTAGGGCTTTTAATCTGCTCGAATTTGTTTATGACCTTGGCGTGGTACGGCCAAGTGATGTTTAAGTCTCGCTTTGAACGCATAGGTTTGGTGGCTGTGATTTTCATAAGTTGGCTGGTGGCGTTCTTTGAGTATTGCTTTATGGTGCCGGCAAACCGTCTTGGCAGTTTGGAGTATGGCGGCCCATTTTCGATTTGGGAGTTGAAGGTTATTCAGGAGGTCATCTCGCTAACCGTATTTGCCGTAGTAGTGCAGATGGTGATGAAGAACGAGGCTCTGCGCTGGAATCATCTTGCCGGTTTTGTCTGCCTTGTGCTGGCGGTATTCTTTATATTTAAGAAGTAGTCTGACAAGGCGATTTACATTATTCTCGCCCTGAAATATAAAAAGGCTGTCGCAAAACGACAGCCTTTTATATTGTAATAGGTGGGTTTATTTAACAGTGATCCACTTGCAATTCTTCTTTGCGTAGTCGAGCAACTCGATAGGGTAGTCAGAGCAGTGAATGTCTGCACCCAACGCCCACGCACGAATAAGCGAGTCATCCTTGCCACCCGGCCAGAGATTTACAAGGAGTCCCTTGCGGTGTGCACGCTTCATATCGTGATAAGAGGTGCGATCGATGTGAGCAGCCATACGCTTTGCACCAATAGCCAAAGCAATAGCGATAGTCTCGTGGTTTACACCTAAGCCTGTGATGTAGCCAGTCTCGATTGTAGGGTAGTGCTCCTTTATATAGCGCAATGGACGAGTGTCGAACGATGTAACGCAGTAGTTCGAACCCTTTGGCTGCCACTTCAAGATAGCCTTGGCAATCTTGTCGAGATAGCCCGAGCTGTAAAGAAACTCGTCGCTGTACTTGCTAGACTTTAACTCAACCTCTACGAAAAGGTTAGGGTATTTGCTCATCAACTTCAAGAACTCGTCGAAGAACATAAGTTTCGAACCGTCGTTGAGTGAAATTTCACGCAACTCCTTCTCGGTCAAGTCCTCTACATGCACATCAAGACCTGCGGTGCGTTTGAGTGTGTTGTCGTGCTGCAAAACGATTTTGCCATCCTTGGTGATACGAACATCAATCTCGAAAGCACGGATGCCTGCATCGAGAGATCTCTGGAAAGTACCTTCGGTATTCTCCATACCCTCGCCTGCGCCACCACGGTGAGCCAAGAGGGTGATTTCATTGTTCTGAGCCGAAGCGCAAATGCCTACGGCTGCGAAAAGAGCTGAAAGGATAAATTTAATACTCTTCATAATAATTTAAAATATTTAGGATTAGTACTTAACTTTGAGCCAAGGGGTGCACTCCTCTGCAAACTTCTTCACAGCCAATGGTACATCGGTGCAGAGAAAATCTGCTCCGAGATATGCACCTCGTACAAAGTCTGCGGCAGAGTGGCCCGGCCACAAACTTACGATAAGTCCCTCCTTGTGAGCCTTTTTCACATCGTGGCGAGTGGTTTTTCCCATTGTTGCACCGATGCGGGTGATGCCCAATGCCTTCGCCATACGAATAGTATGCTCGTTAAGTGGCTGACCGGTAATCATCAACAACTTAACGCCCGGATACTTGCTCTGCAAGTAACGCAAGCCACGATAGTCGCTTGATGTGAAGATATACTCCGCATCGACAGGCTTATTCGCCATAACCATAGCGTAGAGTTGGTCGCAGTATGCTTGAAGACGCTCCTCAGGATAGAGATTTACGGGCTTGGTCTTCATCTCAAACTCCACATACAAACCCTCCTTGTCCTTCAACCAGTCGAGCAATTCAGGCAAAAATGCGAGTTTACCACCCTTCTTTGTGGTCAAAGTGCGCAACTCATCTGCGGTCTTCTCTTCGACGATACCTGCGCCATTTGTTGTGCGCTCCAAAGTGTGGTCGTGGGTGATAACCATCTCACCATCCTTGGTCAAACGAATATCAACCTCGAAGCCACGATAACCTGCATCGTAACTCGCCTGAAAAGCGGCCATTGTGTTCTCGTCGAACTCTATACGACCACCTCGGTGTGAGAATACTCTGATCTCCTGTTTCTGTGCATAGGCTGCTCCTACCGAGAGAAGTGTCACCATACACAATACAAATCTGATAACTCTTTTCATATCTCAACCTTTTTTAAGCGACCTCCCAAGGACCGCCCTTGCCAAATACTTTCTCTACCAACTCATCGTAGAAACCGCCACGACGAGCCAAGTCAAGCAGATTCATACGCCAACGCATCAACTGTACGAATGGCATCATATCCTTCAATTGCTGACGAGATACGCCGATGTCTGACGGATCTGCCGGTGCGCCAACCTTGCGGAAGCACTCCTGCATCTTCTCGAAGGTGTAAACCTGCTTACGATACTGCGCCTTCAAAAGCGGCCAGTGCTTCTTGAACATAAGCAACTGCTCACGAACAGTCTCCTTGTCGTTATACTTGGTGGTAATCTCCTTATAGCCGAGCTGAGGCGATACGAAATTCTTGAATACATCGAGCGCACGCTGCTGCTCCTCTTCGAGTGAAGGCCACGCCTCTACACACTTCTCAATATCGAGGTTGCGCAAGTCCATTTCGAGGAAAGCATCGAAGAATGCACACATTGTGAGCGTTCCGATTGCTACCTGGAAACCGTGCGACTGCAACTTGCCGTTGAAGGTGTGATGCGTCATATCGAGGTAGTGGCTGAACAAGTGATCGGTGCAAGATGCAGGGCGGCTTGAACGAGCAGCCTGCATAGCGAAACCACTCAAAGTCAATCCCTCAAACAATGCCGCAATAGCATCCTTGTCGCCATTTGCTACGCCGTCAGGGTTTGACAACTGCTCGTCAAGAACATCTTGCAATACATGCCAAGCCTCAGGGATAAGTGGCTCGGTGCCCATAATATCGGCAATCATCCACTCTGCTCCGCAAGGGATCTTGGCTGCGAGGTCTGCATATCCGGCAGCGGTCATCTCCTTTGGTGCGGCGGCGATAACATCTACATCAGCCAAAATAGCAACAGGTGCAGGGCATTCGAAAGTCTGCTTCAAGCCCTCGTAACTGATTGATGCGCCAAATGAAGAGTAGCCATCAACCGATGCTGCGGTAGCAACTGTAAGATACTGCTGTCCGAGGTGGTGCGATGCGAGTTTGCACAAGTCGTTGATTACGCCTGAACCAACCGAAACAATAATTGCGCCAGCCTCTTTGGCAGCCTCCTCAACCTCCATTACATAGCACCACTCAGCGTGGAACTCATCCTCCTGAATGATGTGCTTGGTGGTGTTGATGCCCGCTTCGACGAGGTAGTTGTAAACAGCCTCACCTGCTACACGCCATGTGTTCTTGTCAGCAATAACAATAGCCTTGGCATCACCAAACTGCTCTTTGAAAATAGATGGAGCAAGGTGTAAAATGTTGCTATCCATCTCGAAAACCTTGGTGTCGGTAGCGAGCGCCAAAGCCTTCGCAATTCGTTCCTTCGTAGTCATAATAGTACTTACAAATATGTTAAACTAATTTCAACTCAACTTTAAGAGCCTCAATCTTTGCATCGAGAGCAGCCTCGACCTTGTCGAACTCCTCAACTGATGGCAATTCCGCCTTTACACCGAAGTAGAACTTAATCTTTGGCTCTGTTCCCGACGGACGAACCGATACCTTTGTGCCATCCTCGGTAATCCACTGCAAAACATTGCTCTTATCCTCGATACCAGGGATAGGGCATACCTCGCCGGTTGCGGTATTCTTCAATTCCAAAGTCTTGTAGTCGTAAATCTCTACTACCTTCGAGCCGAGGAGTGTCTGAGGAGGATTAGCACGGTACTCAACCATCATATTCTGGATAAGCTCTGCACCATCCTTGCCCTCACGAACAACATTTACCAAACCCTCACGGAAGAAACCAAACTTAACATAGAGGTCCTGCAACCACTCATACAAGGTTACTCCCTTTGTGTCACGACACCAAGCCGCAGCCTCCGCAGCCAACGAACAAGCCGAAACACCGTCCTTATCACGAACATAGTCGCCTGCAAGATAGCCGAAAGACTCCTCGCCACCACCGATGTACTGTGTCTTGCCCTCGTTCTCACGAATGATCTTTGCGATATACTTAAATCCTGTCAAGCAGTTATAGCACTTTACGCCGTAAGCCTCTGCCACAGCATCAGGCATCATCGAAGATACAATGGTTTTTACCACATAGTCGCCATTCTTGATGCGACCGGTCTCTGCCCAACGGGTAAGTTGGTAGCACATCAAAAGTACCAAAGTCTGATTTCCGTTTAAGAGCACATACTCGCCCTTGCTGTTGCGGAGTGCTAAACCGATGCGGTCCGAGTCAGGGTCGGTTGCCATTGCGAGGTCGGCCTGCTCCTTCTCTGCCAAATCAATCGCCATCTTCATAGTTGGGCGATTTTCAGGGTTTGGCGACTCTACGGTAGGGAAGTTACCGTCAAGAACGGTCTGCTCCGGTACAGAGATGATGTTTGTGAAACCGAAATTCTTCAACGAAGCAGGGGTAAGACGCACACCTGCACCGTGGAGTGGGGTGTAGACAATCTTCATATCGTGGAAGCGGGCCACGCTCTCCGGCGAGAGTTGCAACTCCTTAATCTTTGCGAGATACTTCTCGTCGAACTCCTGATCGAGGATTGTGATGTTCTCGGCGTGCAAGCCGGTCAAAACCTGAGATACCTCGGTGATCTTCTCCACCTCCTTGATGATATTTACATCGTGTGGCGATGTTACCTGCGAACCGTCGCTCCAATAAGCCTTGTAACCGTTGTACTCCTTTGGATTGTGCGACGCTGTAACCATAACGCCCGATTGACAATTCAACTCACGGATAGCGAAAGACAACTCCGGAGTAGGACGCAACTCGTCGAACAAGAATACCTTAAAGCCGTTTGAAGCGAAGATGTCGGCAACATGCTCTGCAAAGGTGCGAGAGTTGTTGCGTGAGTCGTGAGCAATAGCCACACGAATCTCCTCGCCCGGGAAGTTGATTTTGAGGTAGTTGGCCAAACCCTGTGTTGCAAAACCTACGGTGTAGTTGTTCATACGGTTGGTTCCGGCGCCCATAATGCCACGCAAACCGCCTGTACCAAACTCCAAATCCTTGTAGAAACTCTCAATAAGCTCCTTAGGGTTGTTGTCAATCAGATTTTGCACCTCTCGGCGTGTCGCCTCATCGAACTCTGCGCCAAGCCATTTCTCGGCTTTCGATGCAACTAATTGTTGTAAGTTGTCCATAATTTCAGATTTATAAATTTTATTTATTTGTTTTTCGATTGTCGAATTTTTTATCTTTGCAAAGATAATGATTTTATTTTAATATAGGTAAATCGTGTGGTGAAAAAATGCGTCTTGAAAAAATCTTTTTTCTCCATAGCAAATAATAATTGAAAAACAATAGTTGCGCCATTTTTTTTTCCACAATTTTATTTTCACCTTTGCAATGTCAAACAACGCAAGTTGCGCCGTTTGATCTGTAATTTTAACTCAAACTGTTTATACTCAACGATTTATGCTTGCAAATGCTGCGACATATAATGATGCTTGGCAAAATTGCCTTAGTGAAATAAAAGCGAAAACCTCGGCCGAGGAGTTTGCTAAATGGTTTCTTCCTATCGAGCCGTTGGAGTTCGATGGTGAGCGACTTCGCATCAAAGTGCCGGATCGTGATTTTGCAAGAATGATCGAGGATAATTACAGCCAGGTGCTCAAGCCTATTATTGCGCAACTTTTTGGCCGTGATACCCGCCTCTTCTATGCTATCCCAAAGAACAATCATCCGATAGCAGTGCCGAGCGAGAGTACCGCCACAACTACCGAGCATACATTTAGTCAGCAGACCGACACCTCAAATATACGAAATCCTTTTGTAATTCCGGGCATAAATCGTCTGCGAATTGAGCCGCAGCTCAATAAAAATTACACTTTCGACAATTTTATCGAGGGAGAGTGTAATCGTTTGGTGCGTTCGGCGGCTATGTCGGTGTCGGTAAATCCTGGTAGCCATACTCCGTTCAACCCGCTCTATATCTACGGAGATTCGGGCTTAGGTAAAACTCACGTGGCTCACGCTATCGGTAACGAGGTGTGTCAGCGTTTCCCTGAGTTGCAGGTTCTGTATGTGGCTATGAGCAAGTTTCAGGCCCAATTCCAAGCTGCAACCCTCAATCACGATGTTCCGAACTTTATCCACTACTATCAGGCAGTCGATGTCTTGATTTTGGATGATATTCAGGAGTTGTCGGGTAAGCCGGGTACGCAAAATGCCTTCTTTAATATCTTTAACCACTTGCAGATGTCGGGTAAGCAGTTGGTACTTATTTCGGATAAACCACCGGTGGAGTTGAAGGATATCGAGGAGCGACTTTTGACCCGTTTCAAGTGGGGTTTGTCGGCTGAAATTCGTATTCCTGACTACGAAACAAAAATTAAAATTATACGCACAAAGGCTAATCAGCTCAATGCAAATATCCCTGATGAAGTAGTTTCTTACTTGGCAGAGCATATTTCGGCTAATATCAGAGAGATAGAGGGCGCAATTTCTTCGCTTGTAGCAAACGCTACATTTATGAATAAGCGCATCACTATTGCCCTTGCAAAGGAGGTTTTGAAGGTCTATGTTTCGATGTATCAGAAGGAGATTACAATCGAGCATATCATCGATATCGTATGTGCTGAGATGAATGTCGATCGTGAGCGTTTGAACTCGTCGGAGCGCACTCGTGAGGTGGCTATTGCTCGTCAGTTGGCGATGTTCCTTGCGAAGAAGCATACCAAGCAGCCGCTTACTAATATAGGTGCTGCAATCGGAGGTCGTAACCACGCCACAGTGCTTCATTCGTGCAAGACTATTTCGAACTTGATGGATACTGAGAAGATGTTCCGCCAGCAGGTCGAGCATATCGAGAAGGCGATACTTGCACAATAGCGGGTGTGCGAGCAATGAAAAAATGAGAAGTAACCAAATGGGTTGCTTCTTTTTTTTTGTGGCTGCAAGTGGGGTAGATTGCACTTTTTGGAAATTTGACTTATTTTTGTTAAAAAATAATATCTAAAAATGGAGTGTGATATTAAAACTTTTACTATATTCGCACTATGAATGTTTAATTACGAGTTTTAACTAAAAATATTAATAAACTTATTTTTTTACTTTTTTTAATACATTTTTAACCAAACCTAACTAACTAAAAAAAACTAAAATTATGAAAGCAAAAAGATTTTTAGCATTTGTGGCGGGAGCAGCAATGCTCTTTGGCGCAGTGGGTTGTACTCCGGATGAGCCGATTGATGACCTAACAAAGGCTTCGATTTCGGTTACACCTACCCAAGAGGCTGTTACTCTTGCGGGTGGAAGTGCAACAATCGAGGTTACCTCTAATGCAGCGTGGTCGGTAGAGACTACGAGCGATGTGGAGATTACTCCTACATCTGGAAAGGGTAACGGCGTTGTAACTATCACAGTGCCGTCATCGGAGGTTGGCCGCAATATCTTCGTTGAGTTCAAAGCTCGTTATGAAGGCTCGATTGCTGGCGATCCGTATCCAACAACTGCCAATGCAACTGTTATTGTGTTCCAAAATGAGGCTGGTGAGAAGAAATACACCACCAATGTAAAGGCAGTGCGTGCTTTGTTGAAGGCAATGACCATCCCTTCTGCTAATGGCAAGGATCAGGCAGCAGAGGTTTCGGATGAGGTTAAGGCTTTGACTCTTACAGCAGTTGTAGTAGGAGAGAGTGATGGTAATATGGGAAAGAACCAACTCTTGGCAGTGCAGGATAACAGCACCGAGCCAGAGTCGGGACTCACTATTTATTGCGACAATGCAGGCGATATGCAGAAGGGACAGGTTGTTGAAGTGTCGCTCGCAACCGCAAAGGTTGGTACATATGGCAAACTCATCCAACTCTACACCGATAATGTAAATGCAATCGGTGAGCCTATCGAGGTAACAGCAATCCCAGTAACTACTGCTGATGCTCTCAAATATGAGTCGCAGTATGTGAAGTTGAACAACTTGCATCCGGCGCCAACTGCAGTTGGTAAGACCTACGGAGATTCATCGTTCGATAAGAATGTACCATTCTACGATGCAAACTATGCAGAGGTTATTATTCGTATGAGTAGTTATGCTTCGTTCAAGGATGATGTAATTCCAGCAATGGAGGGTGATATTTGTGGTGTTGTGAGCCAGTGGAATGGAGATCTTCAATTCTTGCCTCAATACGCTTCGGACTTCGACTGGAAGACCGATTTTGATGCCAATCCGACAACCGTAACAATATCGCAGATAGAGGGCGTAGGTTACTATAAGGTTGAGAATGCTTGGATTGCTGGATTTACAGGTAATGGCCCGATTATTACCGATAGCAGCAATGCATTTATCGGTGTTCTTGTTTACAGTAATAAGGATTATACAACTATCGGTCAGAAGTTGACAATTGTTGGTCCTGTAAATATCCATCAGGGAGGTTTACAATTTAGCGAATCTTCCGAGATTACTAAAATTGATGGTGAGCCGGTAGAGGTTACTTATCCAACTCCTGTGGATTATACCGCAGCAACTGCGGTTGAGGAACTCGCTGCAAAGTTTGGCGGTGAGGGCGCTCCATATCTCGCAGAGTATGCAGAGTTTAGTGGAGTTGTAAATTATGATGGCACATACTACAATTTCCTCTTTGCGGATGTTGATGCAAATAAGATTAAGGGCTCTTTGACAAAGAATCCTAATGAGGCTGTTGGCTTGAAGGAGTTGAGTGGTAAGGCGGTTAAACTTCGTGGTTTTGTTACCGACTATAATAAGCCATATTTGAGCATTGTTGTTACAAGCGCAGAAATCGACACTTCGCTCGTATCTCTCTCGGCAGAGAATGTTGCTCTTGTTGCTCCTGCGGGCATCGAGAATGGTGTTACAGCATTGGCCGCTTCTGGTCTTAAAAACGAGGATATCACCGTTACTCCTGATGGAACAGTTGTTACATCTGCTTCGATTGATGTAGAGAATGGAAAATTGACCTACACTGTTGCTGCAAATGCAGGTGAGGCTCGTGAGGGTAAGGTTACTCTCTCGGTTGCAGGTTTGAATGATGTGGTAGTCGTGTTCAATCAATTGGGTAGCGATTCTGTTATTTCGACTATTGCAGAGGTTTGGGCAGGTGCATTTGGCGAGTATGTGCTTATCGGAGCACAGGCTGTGGCAGTTGCAAATAATCAGGTTATACTTGCAGATAATAGCGGAAAAATTATTGCACTATACAGACCGAGCGTAACACCTGCTGTCGGTGATTATGTAAATGTAAAGGGTACATCTAATCAGTTTAACCAATTGTTGCAGTTTAGTAATGCGACTGTTGTTGTGACTGGTCATAGTGATACATTGATTACTCCAGATGTGCAGAATCTGACAGGTAAGAAGGTTGATGAATTGTTGGCAAATATTAATGCTAGCAAGGATTATATGCCGCAATATATCGAGTATATTGGAGTTCTCTCGGTTAGTGGTTCATACTACAATGTCGAAATTCCTGATGCAACTACTGCAATAGGCTCGCTTAAAACTTCGGCTAAGGTATCTGCCGATGTTATCAAGTCGTATGCAAATAAACCTATCAAGGTTAAGGGTTACTTCTGCAGCATATCAAGTAGTAAATATATCAATACTTGGATTGAGTCTATCGAAGACGACACCACTATCAAGATGTTGGATGCGCAAGATATCGCAGGCGTTTCGGCCGATGGTGTAGTTGATGCAACTGCAACAATTGTGGCAGCGAATTTGGGCGCAGTTACCGCAACTTGCGATGGTACTATTGTTACTTCGGCTTCGGTAGAGGGTAATGTTTTGACCTATACCGTATCGGCAAATACAACTACCGAAGTTCGTGAGGGCTCGATTACTCTCTCGGCAGAGGGCGTGGAGAGCGTAACTATCAAGGTGTCGCAGTTGGTAGCAGATAACTCGACCTATGCAATGATCGATAAGATTGCAAATCTTGCTGCTGGTGATTACTATATGGCTGCATATTGCGAGTCGTATAATGAAACCGATTTTGAGGCAAATCCATATCATCTTTGCACTGGTGCTAAAATTACCACTGCAAACTCAAATGCCGACCTATACACAACTCCGTATAGTTATTCAGATGCAGGAAAACTCAGCCCTATTACAGGAGCAGAGAAATTTGCGAAGATTGTAACCTTGGTAGCAGTAGAGGGCAAGGAGAATACATATTATGTAATGTTAGATGGTAAGTATGTATACTCTTATGCAACCAATACCAATCGTAGAATCAGTTTGACTGATACTCCAACCGAATGGGTAGCATCAGATCATTCGAAAGGCGGTGTAGTATTGTCGAGCAATCAGGTTGATCTTGGCTCGGCAGCCGCTCAATCGGATTTTATTCGCTCTTATAAGGCTGGCTCGTCCTCTATAAAGTATGGTTTGTATTTCTTCAAGCAGAACTAATAAACAATTAAAATCCTCGGCAGGCTGATTACCTGCCGAGGGTACTAAAAGAACAACTTTGATTGTTCCGATAAAAATAAAAGAGTGAAAAAATTGAAGATATTAAAGAGTATATCTGCCACGCTCAAAGGTGTTAGCCGTAGCATTATCGCTATGGCAATGTTGGCTTTTGTGCTTGTGGGTTGCCAATATGAGGAGTACTCGCCATACGAGTCGAAGGCGATATTGCGATATACAATTCTTACATATCAGACTCATACCATAAATGGCTCGACTGTCGGTGATCCGACATATTCGTGGAGCGTGAAGGTGTTGAGTGGGGAGGATTTTTGCCAACCTGAAAGTAGTACAGGGCGAGTTGGACAAAAATTTTATCTTCGTATCGGCAAGAACAACGGCGATGAGGTGCGTTCTGCCACTATCCGCATAACATTTAGCGATGGATATTCTAACACCTTCTCGGTGCGACAAATTCCCATAACGGCAAACCCTGAATACGACCATCCTTGGGCAGAGCAACCAGAGTATTTGCAAAACAACGATTATATCTACAAAACATACTACACTACGCTTGACAATGGCGATGATGTACGCAATTTTTCGGTATGCTACGACACAATAAAGATGTGCTCTCGCTGGGTGGCGTATCCGGCACACGCAATCTATACAGATGGTAGAAGTTATACTACGGGTGGCACTACCGCAGGTCGTACAAATGCTTGGGCATTTGATGATGCCGTAACTCGATATAAATCGAGTAGCCACTACAATACTTCATACGAGATTACGAGCAAGTATGTAGAGTCGATAGACTCCTACGATACCTACACTTTACCTATTATACCACAAAGACGACAACCCGATATAGTCTATCAGAATGGTTTTGGCTGGGGCTGGGCTCGTGGTCATATGCTTCCGTCTTCATGTCGTTACAGCACTTGGAACACCAATGCACAGACCTGCTATGCTACCAATATAATGGTGCAGGCCTATGGGTTTAATGGGGATGTTTGGACACAAGTAGAGGGAAAAGAGAGGTCGGAGATGTGTTCCGATACACTCTTTGTGGTAACAGGAACACTCTTCGAAGATGATAATACTATAAATGTCAATGGTAGAGAGGTGGGTGTGCCTTCGCATTGCTACAAGCTGTTTTTACGCACCAGGTTAGGTAAAACCGGAAAACATATAATGGATATAACCTCGGCAGATGAGCTAAAATCCATAGGTTTTCTCTATGAGAACTCCAATTCCGAAACTCGTACACCTGCCGAAACGGCAGTGTCGGTTGCCGAAATAGAGGAGCGTGCGGGATTCAAATTCTTCCAAAATCTCAACCCGAAAATTGCCAACAAGGTGAAGGCGCAGAAGAATTTGAAAGATTGGGGACTGTAAAACGGAGAACGGAAAATGAAATAAACAACAAATAAACCTTTATGAAAAGAGTACTTTTATCAATTTTGTGTGTATCGGCAATGCTACTTGCCTTTGCGCAGAAGCCTTATAAGGTGGTATTCTACAACCTCGAAAACTTATTCGATACTATCAATGACCCGAACAAGAACGACGAGGAGTATCTCCCTGAGGGTGCTCGCAAGTGGACAACCTACCGCTACAACCAAAAGCAGGCTAATATGTCGAGAGTTTTGTTCGACATCGCTGCCGAGGATAGAAATTTCCCAGCCGTAATCGGTGTGTCGGAGATTGAAAATCGCCTCGTATTGGAGGACCTGCTCGCAACACCTAAGTTTGCAAGAACAAACTATCGTATCGTGCACTACGACTCGCCAGACCGTCGTGGTGTAGATTGCGCATTCTTCTATCGCCCAGACCAATTCCAGTTGGAGGGCTCGGAGGCTCATAAAATATCGTTCCCGGGCAGACCAAACTTCCTCACCCGTGATTTGGTTGCAATGTGGGGTAAAATCGAGGGCGAGCCATTCTACTTTATCGTATCGCACTGGCCTTCACGCCTCGGTGGTAAGGAGCGTTCGCAGCACTCTCGTGACTTTGTAGCTGCAAAGTGTAAGCACATCTGCGACTCGGTGCGCACCGTAAATCCTGCGACCAAGGTGGTGATTATGGGCGACTTCAACGACGATGCAACCGATGCAAGCGTTACTGATGTGCTCGGCGCAAAGGGTAATCTCAAAAAGTTGCAGCCAAACGATATGTATAACCCATTCTACTCGATGCTCAAAGCAGGTTATGGCACTTTGGCGTATCGTGATGCGTGGAACTTGTTCGATAATATCGTGATGTCGGAGAACTTGGCAACAGGTTCGACCGGCGCATTGAAGGTGCAGAAGAAGGAGGGTGCAAAGTTCTACGGCAATATCTTCACTCGCTCTTATATGGTACAGCAGGAGGGTCAGTACAAGAACTATCCGTTGCGTTCGTTCGTAGGTTCGAACTTCCAGAACGGTTATAGCGACCACTTCCCGGTATATATCTACATCTCGAAATAATCTATATATTAAATAAAGGGTATGAAACTTAAATTTTTATTTATTGCGACAATGACACTGCTCGCATCGTCTGTCTTTGCACAAGATAGCGGTTTGAAGGGTAGGGTTTTATCTCGCAACGGCCGTGCAGCTGTCGGAAATGTTGCAGTAACGATTGAAGGTACAACCTTTAAGGCGCAGACCAACGATGAGGGTTACTTTGAGTTGCGTGGCGTGCCGGCTGGTGATTACAAGCTCTCGTTTGCCGCACCTGAGTTTGAAAATCTTGATATCGTAGTCAAGGTGGAGAACAATGTAAAGGACATCAATGCAGTAATTATCGCTCCAAAGGCAGTTACCGGTGAGGTGCTCGATGATTCGATTTTTGCAGAGTTCGACAACGATTCTTCGTCGTCGGATACTCAGGCCTTGCCATCCTCGCTTGCCGCTTCAAAGGATTTGTACAATAGTATCGCTTCGTATCGTTTTAGCGAGATGCGCTTCAATGTGCGTGGTTACGACTCGAAGTATAGCGATGTCTATCTCAACGGTATCCGCTTTAATGATGCATTGACAGGTTATGGCCCGTGGTCGTTGTGGAGCGGTATGAACGATGCAACTCGTAACCAGGAGAGTGCAGCAGGTTTGACATCTACCGACTACGGAGTAGGTGGCTTTGGTGGCGCTACAAATATCAATGCTCGTGCTTCACAGATGCGTAAGGGTTTCCGTGCAAGTGTATCGGGTGGTAATCAGATGTATGCTTTCCGTGCGATTGTTTCGTATGCAACCGGACAACTCGACAATGGTTGGTCGTTTGCATTCTCGGCTTCGACTCGTCAGGGTGGAAATGGCTATGTTGATGGTGTATATTACAACTCGTATGGCTACTTTGCAGCAGCAGAGAAGCAGTTTAACCCACAGCATCGATTGTCGTTGATGATTCTTGGTACCCCACAAGAGCGTGGTGCACAGCAGGCATCAACACAGGAGGCTTACGATATGTTTGGCAGCAACTACTACAATCCGAATGTTGGTTTTCAGGATGGTAAGTTGCGAAATACCCGTGTGCGTCGTTCGCACGAGCCTATTGTGATGTTGAACTACTACTACGACATCAGCGAGAAGACTCGTCTGACTGCGGCAACATCGGTGCGCTTCGGTTTTAATGGCTATTCGGCTTTGACTTGGAAAGATGGATCGGATCCTCGTCCTGATTACTATCGTTTCTTGCCGTCGAACTATACCTCGCAGATTATTACAGATGGAAGTTATGCTAACTTCCTGGCAGATAATATGGCGGGCTTGGTGGAGCGAGGCTTATGGTCGGAGGCAAAGACTGCATTGAGCGAGAGAAGAACAAACCTCGCTATTAATGGCATATTTAAGGCTGATGCGCCTCATCAGATATTCAGTTATTTGCAGGGTGCAGCCGATGCTCGTTCGATATGGAATGGCCGTATTGACTTCGACAATATGATTAATTCGAATAAGAATGGCTCTGCCTATGGCGATGCGCAAGGACACCGCTCTAACTATATGATTGAGGAGCGTCATACCGACCAGATAGACTATAATTTTGCGGCAAATATCTCGCACGATTTCAACGCTAATCATCACCTTCTGGCGGGTGTTAAGGCTCGTGTAAATCGTACCGAGTACTATGACAAGGTTAAGGATTTGCTTGGTGGCGACTTCTGGGTTGATGTTGATAAATTTGCCGAGCGTGATATGGGAAGCGATCCTATGGCATACCAGAACGACCTCGACTACTATAATAAATATGGTCAGGCTCGTATCGTGCGTGAGGGCGATAAATTCTCGTACGACTACTTTGCTCACGTGCGTCAGGCACAGTTGTGGGCAATGTATCAGTACCGCACCGGTGGATTCGAGATGAATGTTGGTGGCGAGGTTGGCTATGCAGGAATGTGGCGACACGGTTTGTGGCGCAAGGGCTTGTTTGCCGACAACTCAAAGGGCGATTCCGAGCATTTGAACTTCTTGACCTATAAGGCTAAGGCGACATTCTCGTATCGTTTCTCGCAGGCACATCATTTGGCTTTGAATGTTGGTGCAGTTCAGGATGCTCCGACTTTTAATGCTGCATTTGTATCTCCTCGTACTCGCAACACAATTACGCCAGGTCTTACTCCTGAGCAGGCATATAGCGCTGAGTTGGTTTACAACCTCAACTTGCCATATATTCAGGCTCGTGTAGCGGGTTACTTTACCGAGATGACCAACTCTTCGAAGGTGATTTCGTTCTATGATGATACGCAGTCTTCGTTTACAAACTTTGCAATGAGCAATATCGACAAGCGTTATATGGGTGTTGAGGTTGCGGTGCGTGTTCCAATTTGGAATGGTCTTGCATTGCAGGGCGCATTGAACTATGGCGATTATCGTTATACTTCAAATCCTGACTTTGTGCAGACCGTCGATAATAGCAACAAGGTGAAGTTGACCGACAAGGTTATTTGGGCGGGTTCGTATGTGGAGAGTACACCGCAGTTTGCAGTTAATGTTGGATTGGATTTCCGAGGCCCAAAGAATTGGTTTGCTTCGATTAATTTCAACTACTACGACAAGTTGTATCTATCGATGAATCCGGCATATCGTACCGAAAATACTATTGCCCCATATCGTAAGATTGTAAACTCTACTGAGTCTACTCCTGAACAGTTGGTGTGGGCAAAGGGACAGATTAAGCAGATTAGAGCACAAGAGGATTTGGGCTCGGCTTACACATTGTCGGCAAGCATTGGCAAAAACTGGTATATCAAGCGTAAGTATACTATCGGCTTCAATGCAGAGGTTAAGAATATCCTCAACAATCAGAACATCCGTACAGGCGGTTATGAGCAGATGCGTATGCGCAAGATGCGAGGTTTGATGAAGCCGACAACGGAGCGTCCTGCTACATCCTATTACACTCGTTTCGACTCGAAGTACTTCTATATGCTTGGCACAACTTGCTTCGTAAATGTCTACTTCCGATTCTAAAAGTCAAACCGAAAAAATGAAAGAGAAGATTATGAAACAGTATAAAATTATTTTGGTAGCATTGTTCGGTTTGTTTTTAACCTCGTGCTACAACGATTTTGAGGAGCCAAAGCCAACATTAATCTACGATCAGGATATGTTTGAGGCGTTAAACCCCGATTTGGAGTATATTACGATTGCAGGGTTGAAGGCTATATATGGTGAGGTCAGCGGTATGGGTGATACCGGTAACGAAAATGCGACCAAATATATCCGCTTTGTGGCAGACAAAAGCGAATGTAATAGTTTTGAGTTGAGCAAAGGTTGGTACAATACGAAAAACTATTATATCAAGGGAAAAGTTATCTCGAATGATGAGCAGGGCAACATCTACAAGTCGCTCCACATATTTGATGGTACAGAGGCAATCGAGTTGAAACTTACAAATGGACTTTCGCTCGATTATCCTTGCGATTTTAGCAAGAGCCCCGTTGAGTCGATGTGGGTGTATGTTAAGATTCGTGGATTGTATCTTGGCAACTTCCGTATGATGTTGTCATTGGGCGATATTCCTACCACAAGCTACAACTCGTATGGCAACGAGAAGTACTATCCAAACTCCAATATCGTGAGTCAGGTGAAGGTGCGTCAGCATGTGTTCCCTGGTGAGAAAACAACTTTGACCGATGGTACAGATGATTCGGATGATATACTTGTTATAGATAGTAATTCGCATACAAAGCTTTTTGGCAAGAGTGGCCGTAAGTATCTTGGTCGTTTGATTCGTTTCAAGGGATTGAAGGTGGTGTATGCCGGTGCGAATAATGAGAAGGGAACAACCTCGCCAGTGGGTAACAATATCTATCCGCAGTGGCTCTGCTCGGCAGGTATTCCGGCTTCGATAGGGGGCGATAAGATTGAGGAGGTTGTCAATAAACCTTGGTATAAAATGGCGTATAGTGTTAATGGTATATCTCAATACGGTAGTATATTGGTAACATATCTGAACAGCAAGCCAACTTCTACCAATGTTGCTGGTGTTTATACAGTTAGAACAAGTGGCTATTCACGCTTTGCTGGAAAATTTATACCAAAGGATGGTGCAGTGGGAGATGTATTGGCTATATTTAGTCTCTATTCGAAGGAGTGGAGCTATTCTTATGCCACATACCAACTTTCGCTTAATCGTTACGAGGATTTCGGCTTTGAAGCTGAACCAAAGGAGCCGTATAAGGAGTGGAGCGACTACCTGATTAAGGTTGAGCAGAATTTCCCTAAATATACCTTGGTACCTCTTACAGATGATGCTATTCACGCAGAGCAAGTTTCAGAGTGGAAGGCTTGGTATGAAGCAAACAAGCCAAAACAGACTGACGATAACTTGGAGTTGTGGAACAAATGGAACGAGTGGGGCAGTTGGGTAGTATGGTGTCTTGAAAATACACCGAAGGAGTCTTGGCTCTTGCCGCAGTACCTCACTGAGGAAGATGATGCCGAGTAAAACAATCCTACCATAACAGAGAGGTGTTGCAGGTTGCTGCGACACCTCTTTTTGTAAATAAATGGGGCTGTATATTCGAAAAATCGAATTTTATAGGTATATTTGCACGATAAATTGCCTTAATGTGGGGTTTTTACAATAAAAACCGAGGTTTAGGTGTTATAGTTTGAAGAGAAGACAGATTAACGATTTAACTTGAAAACTTTTATTGATATGAGAAATTTATTCACACTTGCCATTGCATTGGTTGTTAGCTTTGCCGTGGCTGCGCAGCCGGGAGCACAACAAATTCCGGTTATCCCTGCGGATAAGGCTGTTCGAGTAGGACAGTTGCCGAATGGTATGAAGTATTACCTTCGCCACAACGACAAACAGAAGAATTTGGCCGATTTCTACATCTCGCACGATGTAGGTGCTATTCAGGAGGAGGACGACCAGCAGGGCTTGGCTCACTTCTTGGAGCATATGGCATTCAATGGTACAAAGAACTTGCCCGGTAAGATGCTTATCGAGTATCTCGAAACCGTAGGAGTAAAGTTTGGTGTAAACCTCAATGCAGGTACTTCGTGGGACTATACACAGTATCTCTTGAAGGATGTTCCGACCGTTCGTCCGGGTATCGTGGATACAGCGATGCTTATCTTGCACGATTGGTCGCACTTTATCGCTTTGCAGCCAAAGGAGATTGACTCGGAGCGTGGCGTTATTATGGAGGAGTTGCGTATGCGTGATGGCGCATCGTGGCGTTCGACTATTCAGATGTTGAAGGCACTCGGTAAGGGTACTCGCTACGAGCACCGTAACCTTATCGGCCACCTCGACGGCTTGAAGTCGTTCGAGCACTCTTCGCTCGTAAACTTCTATCACAAGTGGTATCGCCCTGAGTTGCAGGCTGTGGTTATCGTTGGTGATATCAATGTAGACGAGGTGGAGCAGAAGTTGCAGAAGTTGATGGCCGACATCCCTGCTTCGCCTGCTGATGCAGCACAGAAGGAGGTTATCGTTGTGCCGGACAATAAGGAGCCAATTATCTCAATCTTCGAGGATCCTGAGATGGAGGAGTCTACTGCTACACTCTACATTAAGCGTCAGGCTTTGCCTAAGGAGTATAAGAATACCGTAATTGCCGAGCAGCTTGCACTTATCAATGCACTTGCTCACAATATGATAAGCGCTCGTTTGCAGGAGATTGTGATGAAGCCTAATGCTCCATTCACAAAGGCATATTTCAGCAATGGTAGCGTAGGTCTTTGCCCAACACTCGACCTTGCAGGCATCACCGTAGGTACACAGGATGGTAAGTTGTTGGCAGGCTTCGAGGCTGCATACACCGAGTTGGAGCGTGTTCGTCGCCACGGCTTTACCGAGAGCGAGTTGGAGCGTGCAAAGCAGATTGTTCTCAAACGAGAGGAGCAGTCTTATAACAATCGCAACGACCGTAAGAATGGCCAGTATGTAAAGCGTTACCTCGATGCTTTCCACAAGAATACTCCAATGCCGGATGCAGAGACAGAGTGGAAGTTGGATAGCACAATTATTGTGAACTTGCCTTTGCAGGCTATCAATCAGACGATGGCTCGATATATCACTGATCACAATCAGGTGCTTATTGTCGAGGCTCCAAAGCGTGAGGGCTTGGTAAATCCTACCGAGGCACAGTTGTCGGAGGTTTTGGCAAAGGTTAAGGCTGCAACAATTGCACCTTATGCAGATAACACCGTTAAGGAGCCGCTTATCCCTGCTGATGCGAAGTTGAAGGGCTCGGCAGTGAAGAAAGAGACGAAAAACGAGACTCTCGGCACTACTACCTGGGTATTGAAGAATGGCTTGAAGGTCGTGGTTAAGCCTACAACATTCAAGGCTGATGAGGTTCAGGTGTCGATGGTTGGTCACTTTGGTCAGTCGTCGTTGAGCGACGAGCACTATTGGACTTCGGCGTTCCTCCCGCAGATGATTAGTTATATGGGTGTTTCTAAGTTCTCGGCTACCGACCTCCGCAAGCAGCTTTCAGGCAAGAATGCAAGCGTGAGCGTGGATGTCAATGATTATGAGTCGGGTATTACAGGTCAGGGCTCGCCAAAGGATCTCGAAACTATTATGCAGTTGATCTACTTGCGCTTTACCGCACCTCGCTTCTCGAAGGAGGAGTTTGATGTGTTGATGAACAAGTATCGCCCATATATTGAGAATGCGCAGACTAATCCTGATTATATCTCGGTTGTTCAGCGTCAGAAGACTCTCTATGGCAACCACTTCCGTCGTCAGCAGCTCACCCCTGAGCTCCTCGACCTTGTGAAGTTTGAGCATATCGAACCTATCTATAAGACATTGTACTCGAATGCGGCAGACTTTACAACCTACATCGTGGGTAATGTGGATTTGGCTACTTTGAAGCCACTCGTCGAGAAGTATCTCGGCTCATTGCCTATATCGAAGAAGTTGACCAAGAAGGTTGATGATGGTGCTCGTGCAGTTAAGGGTGAGGTTGTAAACGACTTCAAGGTGAAGATGCAGCAGCCAAAGGTTGGTTTGACCCGTATCTATACCGGTCCAATCGACTACACAATGAAGAACCGTGTGGCAATGAATGTCCTCTCGCAGGTTCTCCGCAGCCGTTACACAATCTCTATCCGTGAGGAGAAGGGTGGTACTTACAGCGTTGGTGTAGGTGGGTTTGTAGTTGCAGACTATGAACCTTGGTATCAGCTTATCGTATTGTTCGATACTAACGAGCAGATGGCTGACGAGTTGAGCCAGATTGTAATCGACGAGATTAAGAAGATTGCAGCCGAGGGCCCTAATAAGGAGGATGTGGAGAAGACTCGCAAGTACCTCTTGAAGGAGTTCGAAAATCAGGTGCAGTCGAACGACAACTGGGTTGATTGGCTCGATCAGTACAACTATCGTGGTGTAGAGTTCTCGACCGAGTATAAGAAGGCGGTAGAGGAGCTGACCTACGACGATTTGAAGGCTCTTGCAGCAAAGGTATTGGCCGACAACAATATGGCTTATATCGTAATGCGACCTGAGAAGTAGAATTGATAGTTGATAAATGTAATGCCGAGCAAAACTGCTCGGCATTACATTTTTGTTTTGTTTCCTGTTATCTTACTTCCACTCGATTGCGGCAGTGCAGGCAACTCCGTTTTCGTTGCGAATCTCGAACATCGACACATTTTCACGCTGCTCGTAGTTGATGGTCAAGACTTGGCCGAGCTTGCACTCGTTTGCAAAGTGAATATCGAGACGCATAGGGCGATTATCGGTCAAATACTCAATCGGTAGGGTGTTGAGCATCATACGGATATAACGCATAGTGTTGACGTGGCGATTGAAGTCGATATCGCTGTAACGAACCTCGTGATTGCGTGTTGTGGTAGGGACAATCCCTCGCACTTTGCGTGGTGCATCGCACGGCGATACCTCCTCGCAAGGATAACTTGGATCGAACAAGTATTCAATCTCCTCCAACGATACGGGCATACGCTTCTCGAAGTCGATTACGCACCACTGCGACACTGCACGACCAAACACCGAGCCCTGCCCGTCGAGAAACTCGAAGTTACGAGTAGAGAGGAGGCGTGAGGTGTGCGGATTAACCCAAGTGGCAATGTCGAACTGCTCGAACTGCTCAGGCATACGGTCGAACTCTACGGCCATACGAGAGAGCACCCAAGTGCGGCCCTGCTGCATCAAAGTGTCGGCGCTGATACCATTTTTGCGAGCATCGGTACCTGCCACATTCAGAAGGTCCGAACAGAGTGATTCGATGGTTGCGTGGAGTGTAAAATCAACTTTTTCCTCCGAAACCGAAAAATTATACTTTGCTTTCTGTCCCATAGTTTTCGATTACAAATTATTTGCAAAGTTAGTCCATCTTGTTTTATTTTGCAATTTTATGGTGCCAAATACGCTGTTTACGACACTTTGAGGCGGTTTTGGAGTGTTGTCGAAATTTGGAAAGTAGCACTTTTTTTGTTATCTTCGCTAAATGTTATGGGTTAGGAACTAAAAAATGAGCACTAAAAATGGGAATAAAAGTTAAACTCGATATGGTAATGGCTCGGCGTGGAATAACGCTGACCGAGCTCTCGGAGAGGGTGGGTGTAACACCTGCAAACCTCTCAATTCTAAAAACAGGCAAGGGTAAGGCGGTGCGTTTCTCGACACTCGAAGCCCTATGCTACGAACTCCACTGCCAGCCTGGCGACATCTTGGAGTACGAGGAGGGTGAGTAGTCCCTTTGGCAATATATTTGCATTGTAGTCTGCTTCGTAATAGTTTAAGTTATGGAGCAGACTACAAAGTATCAGCGTAGCATCGACCGTCTTAACGATGCCCTCAGCAAGGAGATTTCGACCACCTTGCAGTATCTCTATTTCCACACAATTTTCGAGGATGCAGGATATGAACATCTTGCACGCCTTATGCGCCGTATCTCGATTGCCGAGATGGAACATATCGAGCATATTGCCGAGCGAATACTCTTCCTCGACGGCAAGGTCGATATGAACCCTTCGGAGCGTGCCCGACAGATTGATGAGCCTGTCGAGGCGTTGTATTTTGCTTGCAAGTTGGAGCAGAGTACAGTCGAGAGGTATAACGAGTATGCACGCCTATGTTCGGCAGAGGATGACTCCGTAACACATAAAATCTTCCAGAATATGGCCGAAGAGGAGGAGCAACACCTCGATATCTTCCGTACCGAGTGGCAAAATCTGCTCGATTACGGTTCGCACTACCTCGCTTTGCAATCTATTGCACACAGCAAACACGCCTCAAAAGGAGAAAAAGAGGAGTAGCGTGCAGAAATAAAAGTTTTCCGCTTTTCGTTTTCCGTTTTGTTTTGTATCTTTGTAAAAAGATATAAAGCGAAAGAGGTATGAAAATTGTAATTCTCGGTCCTGCACACCCATATCGTGGCGGCTTGGCATCGATTATGGAGACGATGGCTCGTGAGTATCAGCGTCGTGGAGATGAGGTTAAGGTCTATACCTTCTCGCTGCAATACCCTTCGTTATTATTCCCCGGCAAGAGTCAGACTGTCGATGCCCCTGCACCGCACGATTTACATATCGAACGCCTTGTAAATACCTGCAACCCATTGAATTGGGTGGCGGTGGGCGAGCGTCTGCGCAAGGAGGCTCCCGATATGATTTTGATGAAGTATTGGACTCCGTTTATGGCTCCGTGCTTCGGTACTATTGCCCGCATTGCTCGCAAAAATGGCAAGACTAAGGTCATTTGCCAAATCGATAATGTAGAGCCACACGAACACCATCTTATCGATAAGCCGTTTAACCGCTACTATCTCGGTGCGGTAGATGGCTTTATCTATATGTCTGAACAGGTGGGTGGCGAACTCAAAGCCTACACCTCTGCCCCTGCGATTTTCTCACCACATCCTATGTTCGAGCACTTCGGTGAGAGAATGGAGCGCACCGAGGCATGTTCGAAGTTGGGCCTCGATGCAGATAACCACTATCTGCTCTTCTTTGGTCTTATTCGAGATTATAAGGGATTGGATTTACTCTTGGAGGCCTTCGAGAAGGTTGATGACGAGTCGTTGCGACTGCTTGTTGCAGGCGAATTTTATAACGATAAAGAGCAGTATCGAGCATTGCTCGATAGACTTGGCGAGAGGGTGGTGTTGCACGACCATTTTATCCCCGATGCGGAGGTTGCAGCATACTTCTCGGTGTCAGATGCGTTGGTGTTGCCATATCGCACCGCTACGCAGAGTGGCGTAACGCAGATAGCCTACAACTTCTCCGTACCGATGGTTGTTACTCGTGTGGGTGGCTTGCCCGAGATTGTGCCTGACGACAAGGTAGGATTTGTCTGTGAACCTACCGTGGAGGGCGTTCACAAGGCGATTGAGCAACTCTACGAGGATGGAGTACTGCAACGCTTTGCATATAATTTTCCTGCGGAACGCAAGCGATTTTCGTGGGAAACGATGTGCGACAAGTTGATTGAGGTATATAATCAAACAAAATAAGGTGGCCGTTTTGACCACCTTATCTCTTTCTTATGCGGAGTTGTTACTCCTTGATATTTGGCAACTCCAAACCGTAGCCGTTACGCTTATCCATAGCCTTCAACCAGAGGCTGAACAATAACGCCAAACCGCCTAACGATGCAAACATCAACATAGGGAGCGTGTAGTTGTACGATACGCCCTCTACGCCTGCTGCAATCTGCTCTGCAACACCCGGATTACTCTTTGCCAAAGCCCAACCAATAAGCATCGGGGTGCCGCTCAAACCGAAGTTCTGTACCCAGAAAATCAACGAGTAGGCGCTACCCAAGAAGCGCTTGTCCATAATCTTTGGAATCGAAGGCCACAATGATGCCGGAACTAACGAGAATGAGATACCCAAGAGGATGATAGCGGCAAAAGCCACAATCTCGCTTGGATAGATTGGCAACACCAACGCAAAAGTGAGGTGGCATACAATCATCAACAACGAGCCGAGAATAAGCATTGTTGCACCCTTACCCTTCTTATCCAAAAACCAGCCGAGGAGTGGGGTGATGCAGGCTGCACCGATAGGGAACCAACGGAAAATATCGGCAGCAGTGGTAGCCGAAACGCCGAGGTTACTCTGCAACATATTTGCAGCGAACTTCTGGAATGGGAAGATTGCTGAGTAGTACAATACGCACAACATTGCAACAATCCAGAACAATTTACTCTTGAAGATATTTACAACATCTGCAAGTTTGAACTCCTCCTCGCTCTCACCTTGTGCTGCGCTTGTGCCGAGTTGCTTGTCGAACTTCTTATCCATAAAGCAGAAGATTGTGAAGCAGATAAGGCCAATCAACAAGAGTGCAGTGCAGAACGCTACCGGCTTAACTACGGTAGGATTGATTGCGCCGGCCAAGCGTGGAGAGATTGTAAAGATGAAGAATACTCCTACACGAGCAAGAGCCATCTCCAAACCCATCGCCAAGGCCATCTCCTTGCCCTCGAACCACTTTGCCAACGCCTTTGATGCGGTGATACCTGCCATCTCGCAGCCACAGCCGAAGATCATAAAGCCGAGTGAAGCAAGTTTTGCACTACCTGGCATATCAACCCACCACGAGTTCAACCAACTCTCGAATGCCGAACCTGCAAACCAGTCGCTCACTGCATAGAACTTCAAGCAAGCTCCGAGGAACATCAATGTTGCCGATAACTCACCTGTAAAGCGAATACCCATCTTGTCGAGGATGATACCTGCAACAATAAGAAAACCAAGCACATTGAGCAGGTACTCCGAACCCATAAATGAGCCGAATACATCAGGAGTCCAGCCGTGAGTCTTCTGAATAATCTCCTGCAATGGAGAGATAACATCAACGAACATATGCGCAAAGAGCATCATAAGGGCGATCAATACCATCGCACCCCAACGAGCCCACGCATAGTCGTTCAACTTCTTTTGAATTGTTTGAGTCATAATTATTTAAGTGTTTATGAATGAATGTTTCTACTGTTTGGAGTACTGTTTCAGTACCTCGTAAGCCTCCTCGATACCCAACTCTCCGGCCTTCGATATATCAAGACAGCCCTTGCGGGTATCCTTCATATAAATCTGTATCAAGCCTCGGTTGTAGTACGCCTCGGCAAAGTTAGGATTCAACTCGATAGCCTTCGTGTAATCCTCGAACGCCTCAGGTAACTTGCCCGATAAAGCGAGCAGGTTTGCACGGTTGTAGTAGGCGTAAGCAAAGCCTGAGTGAAGCTTTATCGCCTTTGTCAAGTCGGCAATCGCCTCATCATAGTTGTAGGTACGAGTGGTGCGGTTGTGCAACTGTCGTGCAGGGTCACTCTCGATGGAGATACGCTGATAACTACTCTCAATCGAGGAGATGAAGTCAATCATCTCGGCCTGTGTTGCGGCACGATTTAGATAAACAAACGGATTGGTTGGTGATAGCTGAATTGCTGATGTATAGCTATTTACAGCATTTGTATATTGCTTAACCAACGACTCAGATATAGCCAATGAGAACAACTCCTCGAAGGTTGCCGATGTGGTGCGAACTTTGCCTTTGAGTCGGCGATTTATAGCCACCAACGAGTCTGGTGCAAGGTTGCTCTCACGACACGAAATAGCCAATAACGGATTGTTGAGTCGCTCGATAAAGTCCTCGGCACGCTGTGAGTGGAACTTCTGAGCCGTAGCAGTCTGGGCTGTGCTATCCTGCGTAAATGTAAACTTGAAGAGCGGCAAAAGTGCCATCTTCTCGTTGTTGGTACGACGAGAGGTTATGCGCTCGAATGATGAGCCAGCCAACTTGCTCTCAAATGATAGTAACTTGTCGAAACGACGAGTTGTGTCGGCGTAGATGGAGTAGGTGGTATCGCTCAGGCGTGATTTGTACTCTGCAATTTTGCGCTCGGCAATCTGCTTGTCGCTCCTCGCTCCCTTGTAATCACGCAACAGGTGGCGCAGGTAACTACGACCGAGATAGGCATTTGCGAAGTCGGGATATAGTTCAATCGCTTTGGTGTAGTCGCTCTTTGCCTTCTCAATGTTGCCTAACTGCTGGTAGAGTAGAGCACGATTGTAGTAAACCAATACATTCTCTGGCGAATACTCGGCAACCTTGTTGTAGTCGTCGAGCGCTCGATTATAATCGCCTATGCGTGAGCGAATTATTGCACGATTAAAGTATGTAATCGAACTTGTAGAGTCGAGTTGAATAACACGGTCGAGGTCTGCCAATGACAGCATCGGGCGATTAGTTTCGTTATAGACCAATGCACGATTGAAGTAGGACATCGCAAGCATCGTATCGCACTTTACCGCCATATCGAAATCCTTTTCGGCCTCTTCGAAGCGATTTTGTTGCAACAGCAGTACTCCTCGTCGGTTGTAACCAGCAGGACTCTCACGATTGGTGCGAATACCGAGTTCAAAGTCGGCATAGGCACGCACCGTATCTTTGAGATAGAGATGGCAGACACCACGATTTATGTAGGCGTCGGCAACCTTCTTCTCGTAGCGAATAAAGTTGTCGAAGTCCTCGATAGCCTCCTTGAATTGCTGATTTAAGAGTCGTGTTACACCACGAGAGTAGTAGGGGTTAGGCAGGTCGGGACGCAACTCGATAGCCTCACGGAAATCGTTCAGCGCATCATCGTAATTGCCTAATCGAGAGCGTGTTATGGCTCTATATGTAAAGGCTGTGGTAAATACGGGGTTTTGCTCTATCGCTTTCGTGAAATCGGCCTCGGCACCGAGCAAATCATCGAGATTGTACTTTGCAATACCTCGCAAGAAATAGCCCTCATAAGCATTCTCGTCAAAGCGCAACAATACATTCAAGGTGCGAATTGCCTCTCTGAAATCGTTCTCCATCATCTGCTTGCGACCTACATAGAAGAAGTAGTCACGATTGTATTGCGCCACAACCGAAGTCGTGGCGCAAATAACAAACAGTATGCAGAGTGCGATTTTACGCATAGGCAATTACTCGTCTGCTTTTAGTTTAATTGTCGTTATAGCCAAAACGAGAGAGTTGGCGGTCATTATTGCGCCAATCGTCATTAACTTTTACGAAAAGTTGTAAGAAAACCTTTTTGCCAAGGAACGCCTCGATGTCGGTGCGAGCCTGCTGGCCAACCTTCTTTAAACGCTCGCCCTTATGGCCGATTACGATGCCCTTTTGCGAGTTGCGAGATACATAAATTGTAGCCGAAATGCGGTCGATTGTCGGCTCCTCCTTGTAACTATCTATCTCAATCTCACAGCAATAAGGTATCTCCTTATCGTAGTTTAGGAGAATCTTCTCTCGGATAATCTCCGAAGCAAAGAAACGCAAGGTCTTATCGGTTAATGTATCCTTCGGATAGTATGGCTCTCCCTCCGGCAAACGCTCCAAAATTGCGCCAAAGATTGTCTCGATGTTGAACTGCTCCTTTGCCGAAGCAGGTATAATAAGAGCCTCGGGCAGACGCTCGTGCCACTCGGCAACTATTTTTTCGAGTTTCTCCTGTGTGGTGAGGTCAATTTTGTTGATTACAACGATTGTCGGGATTGCGCTTGTAGAGATACGCTCCACAATATCGGCGTTGCGCTCGCTCTGCTCCTCGACGGTGTCGGTAACATAGAGTACTACATCGGCATCGCTAACTGCACCACGCACGAAGTTCATCATCGACTCCTGCAACTTATAGGCAGGCTTCAAAATTCCAGGCGTATCGGAGTAGACAATCTGGAAATCATCGCCATTGACTATGCCCATAATGCGATGGCGTGTAGTCTGCGCCTTCGAGGTGATAATCGAAAGTTTCTCGCCTACAAGGGCGTTCATCAATGTCGATTTGCCGACATTCGGATTACCGATGATATTTACAAAACCACTCTTGTGCATACTCTTATCTTCGCATCATTCCCATCATATTGCGAGGCAACTTCATCTTGCCACCCGAAACCATCTTCATCATCTTGCGCATATCGTCAAACTGCTTGATAAGACGGTTTACCTCTGCCATCGAGGTACCCGAGCCCTTTGCGATGCGCTCACGACGGCGAGCGTTCAAAATTTCAGGGTTCTCACGCTCTAACGGAGTCATCGAGCCGATAATTGCCTCGGTGTGCTTGAATACATCGTCGCCAATCTCTACATCACGCAACATCTTGCCCATTCCCGGAATCATCGATGCCACATCTTTGAGATTACCCAACTTCTTGACCTGATCAATCTGCGAGAGGAAGTCGTTGAAGTCGAACTTATTGGTCATTACCTTCTTGGTCAAACGACGAGCCTCCTGCTCATCGTACTGCTGCTGCGCACGCTCCACGAGCGATACGACATCGCCCATACCGAGGATACGGTCTGCCATACGCTCAGGGTGGAATATCTGCAAGGCGTCCATCTTCTCGCCACTTGAAATGAACTTCAACGGCTTGTTTACCACCGAACGAATAGAGATTGCAGCACCACCACGAGTATCGCCATCCAACTTGGTCAAAACTACGCCGTCGAAATCGAGTCGCTCGTTGAACTCACGAGCGGTATTTACTGCATCCTGACCGGTCATCGAATCGACCACGAAGAGGGTTTCGCAAGGCTTTACCGTAGCCTTAATCTCGGTAATCTCCTGCATCATCGCCTCATCTACGGCCAAACGACCTGCGGTATCGACAATAACCACATTGTAGTTGTTCTGACGGGCGTGTTTAATTGCGTTTTCGGCAATCTCAACAGGGTTTTGGTTGCCCGGCTCGGTATAAACAGGTACGCCAATCTGCTCGCCCAAAATTTTGAGTTGGTCGATTGCGGCAGGGCGGTAGACATCACCCGCAACGAGCAATACCTGACGACCTTTGGTGCTCTTGATGTGGGCTGCCAACTTACCTGAGAAGGTGGTTTTACCTGAACCCTGCAAACCTGCAATGAGAATTACGGCAGGAGTGCCTTCGAGCTTGATGCTTGTAGCTTCGCCGCCCATCAATGCAGCTAACTCGTCACGCACGATCTTGGTCATCATCTGACCAGGCGATACGGCGGTGAGTACATTTTGACCGAGAGCCTTCTGCTTTACATCATCGGTGAACTGCTTGGCTACCTTGTAGTTAACATCGGCATCAATCAGTGCACGGCGAATCTCTTTGAGCGATTCAGCCACATTAATCTCGGTGATGCGGCCCTGGCCTTTAAGGATTTTGAATGACCTCTCTAAGCGGTCTGTAAGTTTTTCGAACATATCTTTTATGGTTTAATCTCTTAATTTGGGTGCGAATATACGAAAAATATCGCTACCATAGCGAAAAGACTCACGAATTTAATTAAAAATTAAAAATTGAGAGAGTCTGGCGTTTTGCCAAACTCTCTCCGAATGACCTCCCAATTCCGTTGAGAGGTGTTATTTTGCCAATTATTTACTCTTTCATTACCGACTTTACAGCTTCGAGGTAGCCAAAGCCATTTACCTCGTCAGGAAGGAGGTAGCTACCCTCAACCCACTCGTTCCAGGCGTTGATGTGGATGAGAGGGAACTGCTCTGGATGCTCGTCTGCATACTTCTTGGCAAGGCGCAATGCCTTTGCGAAGTTCTCTGGTGTGCCGTTGAAACGAGTTACATCGTTTTCGCCCTTGTGAGGGAAACGAGGTGTGTCATCCCAAGCGATTGAGGTACAAGGGAATAGAGGTACATCAAGCACCTTGTCGAGCTCCTCACGAATGGTCTTAGCATTCTCGCATTGAACCAAATAGTCCGGGTCAAATCCGCCCATATTGTAGAACGCAAAGCTATCCAAGTTGAGCGCCTCAACTCGCTTTACGGTTCTGTCAAGGCTGTTTGGTGATGGGTCAGATGGACCACCCGAAATACCCTGGATGTGGAGGTCAGGGAAGCCCGCCTCACGCACCTTCTGGCGGAAGTACTCCAATGCCTCACGAGCAGGCTCTGCTCCGCCAAATCCTGCCATAAGAACCTTTACACTGAATATCGCAAATACAGGACAGCCGTTGATTTTCAAGTAGTTAGGGCGGTGGAAGTACTGATTGATAACTCGGTCAACAATGATTTTGAAATTCTCCATGTCGACCTCTCCCGACCACAACTGCGACTTATCCTCGCCATAGCGGTGGTAGTTCCAGAAGTTCTTGCTTACATTGTGGTTTGCCCACATAATGTAGAAGTTCATCTTCTCGTTGCTCGGAGCCTTCAAGAAACCGTCGTTGAGTGCACCCTCCAAGAATGGCTTTCCGTCGTACCAATACCAGTCGTAAACGAATGTGTTTACGCCATATTCGAGTGCGGTGTTGATCCACTTCTCTACAACCATAGGGTCGTTGTCGTGCTCAAAGCCCCACAATGGACGACGAGGTTGGTAGTGACCTTCAAAACGAGGATTACCCTTCTTGATGACCTCCCATTCGCCCTCTCCGTCGGGCCACAGGTACTCACGAGCCATTGCATCATCGTGGCACGACGGCCAGATGTAGGCTGCAACATAGTAATCTTTCTTCTCCTGCTTGTTGCACGCTACGAGTGCGCAAGCAACGATTAAAAGTGTTAAAAATCTCTTCATATTAGCTATTTTTTAGTTGAGTTTTGCCATAAATTTTTCACGGCTTACGATGAAGCGTGTATGAGTTCCTTCGCCAATAAGACTTACCTGGTCACGAGCAGCTATATTAAACTTTAACTCACGGCCGTTAATCTCTGTAAGTACGGCAGTTGCGGTAACGACATCGCCCACTTTTGTCGCCTTGATATGCTCGATGTTTAACGCTGTACCGACGGTGGTTTGTCCCTCCTCTAAATGGGGTGCGACAGCCATCATTGCGGCATTCTCCATCAGGGCGCACATTGCCGGCGTTGCCAAAACTGCCAAGTCGCCCGAGCCGATATATTCGGCTGTCGATTCTGCCGTAACACGCATAGTTGCGGTAAATGATAATCCTTTCTCCATAATTTGCATTTTATAGTGCAAATATAGCTAAAATTTCGACTAATTCGTTATATTTGCACAAAGAATTATGAAAAATAGGGTAGTTATAGTTGTCTTGTTGCTTGCGTTTGTTGCTCCTCTTACGATGGCGCAACGGCGCAGTCGTGGCTTTTGGCACCAGGAATGGACTATTGATAGGGGCGACACTATACCTATGATACATATTCTACCTATCCGCAAATATGCCCGCAAACCCGATATGCGCCGTCATCAGCGCCTTATCCGTATGGTTAAGAAGTGTTATCCGTTGGCTAAGCAGGTGCGTATCGAGATGGAGAAGATGGAGAGAGAACTTCTTGCGGTAAAAGATCCCAAGGAGCAGCAAAAACTAACAAAAGAGTTGCAAAAACGCCTTATTAAACAATATACACCCGTAATCTTGAAGATGACTTTTTCGGAGGGAAAGGTGCTTCTGAAATTGATTGACAGAGAGACGGAATATACTGCATTTCAGATTATTAAGGAGTTTAGAGGTGGCTTTGTTGCGGGCTTCTTCCAGGCTATGGCCAAGTTGTTCGGCAATAATCTAAAACTCGAATACGAGCCCGAAACAAAAGATAAAACACTCGAACAGATTGTAACTTACTACGAAATGGGGTGGCTGTAAGTTCGGAGAGTGGCGAGTGGTTTTTAAGGAATAAAAAAAGAGATTACTAAGTAATCTCTTGTGAGTTGAGCTGCCGGGACTCGACCGGCGAAGCCGAAGCGAGGATACCATATAGCGCAGCGAAGCGAGCAATAAGCTCAAATATCCTCGCAACCCATTATCCCGTGAGCAGTGCCGACAGTTTGGCCGTTTTTTTTGTGGTAGATGCATAGCATCAACGATTGAGAGAGAGTTTGTGGGGCTTGCACTAACAAAAAAAACTCTCAATCGTTGAGTTTGTTTGACAAACAACCACAAAAAAAAGAGATAACCGAAGTTATCTCCAATGAAGTTGAGCTGCCGGGACTCGAACCCAGAACGACAGAACCAAAATCTGCTGTGTTACCATTACACCACAGCTCAATCCGTTGCTCGTAAGCGGTGGCAAAGGTATAACTTTTTTCTGAAACTACAATAGTTTTTGGAAAATAAATTCCATAATGCACAAGGTTGAAAAAATGTTAATAAGTGTAACTGTTTTTATACATTCTATATAAATAGAAAATAGTATCTTTACAACCGCAAATGCGAATACACAAACACACAATATAACAATGAAAAAAGTTGATGTAGTACTCGGCCTCCAGTGGGGTGACGAGGGTAAAGGAAAGGTTGTCGATGTATTGACTCCTAATTATCAGGCAATTGCTCGTTTTCAGGGCGGTCCAAATGCTGGTCACTCGTTGAAGTTCGAGGGTAAGAGTTTTGTTTTGCACACCGTTCCTTCGGGTATCTTCCGTGAGGGTGCGATGAACATTATCGGTAACGGCGTAGTTATCGACCCTGTAATTCTTGCAGAGGAGATTGTCGATATCGAGAAGATGGATGTGGATGTAACCAAGCGTATGGTTATATCGAAACGTGCTCACCTCATTTTGCCGACTCACCGTATGCTTGATGCTGCGAGCGAGGCTGCAAAGGGTAAGACAAAGATTGGTTCGACCTTGAAGGGTATCGGTCCGACTTATATGGATAAGACCGGTCGTAACGGTTTGCGTGTAGGCGATATTTTGATGCCAGACTTCGAGGAGCGTTACAACCGTTTGAAGGCAAAGCACGAGGAGATGCTCCGTCAGTACGCTTATCAGTACGACATTACCGCATACGAGAAGGAGTGGTTCAAGGGCATCGAGGTTTTGAAGAAGTTTGACTTCGTAGATAGCGAGCAGATGGTAAATGAGGCTCTCAAAAACGATACTTCAATCTTGGCAGAGGGCGCTCAGGGTTCGTTGCTCGATATCGACTTCGGTACATATCCTTATGTGACATCGTCTAACACTCTCTGTTCGGGTGTTTGTAGCGGTTTGGGCGTTGCTCCAACCCGTATCGGCAATGTTTACGGTATCTTCAAGGCATACTGTACTCGTGTAGGTAGCGGTCCGTTCCCAACAGAGTTGTTTGATACTACCGGTGAGACTTTGCGCCAGATTGGTAACGAGTTCGGTGCTACAACAGGTCGTCCACGCCGTTGCGGTTGGTTGGACTTGGTTGCATTGAAGTACACCGTTATGATGAACGGTGTAACCGAGTTGATTATGATGAAGAGCGATGTATTGAACGACTTCCCTACAATTCAGGTTTGCGTTGGTTACGAGATTAACGGCAAGCAACTCGACTACTTCCCATACGAGTGCACTGACGATATCGTGCCTATCTACAAGGAGTTCAAGGGTTGGAATTGCGACATCTGTGGTGTTCGTAGTTACGATGAGTTCCCTGCTGAGTTCAAGGAGTATGTAGAGTTTATCGAGGCTGAGACAGGTGTGCCTGTAAAGATTATCTCGGTAGGTCCGGATCGTGCAGAGACAATTATTCGCTAATACATTTTTTAAGATATGAAGATAGGAACTCCACTTACAAAGGTCGCTAAAAAGGCTCTCTTGTGCGGCTCGGGCGAGTTGGGCAAGGAGGTTGCACTCGAATTGCAACGATATGGTGTAGAGGTTATTGCACTCGATCGCTATGAGAATGCCCCTGCAATGCAGGTTGCACACCGCAGTTATGTGCTCTCGATGCTCGATGGCGAGCGCTTGCGAGAGATTATCGTAACCGAGAAGCCCGATATTATTATCCCTGAGGTGGAAGCTATCGCTACACCGGTACTTGTGGAACTCGAAAAAGAGGGCTACAAGGTTGCACCGACAGCAAAGGCAGTATTGCTTACGATGAATCGTGAGGGTATTCGCCGCTTGGCTGCCGAGGAGTGTGGCTTGAAGACTGCGGCATATCGCTTTGCGGATACTCGTGAGGAGTTTGAAGGTGCTGTGGCAGAGATTGGTATCCCTTGCGTAGTAAAGCCGATTATGAGTTCGTCAGGACACGGACAATCGACTATTAAAAAGGTAGAGGATATTGATCGAGCTTGGCATGTTGCACAAGAGGGTGGCCGTGCAGGAGCAGGTCGTGTTATTGTTGAGAGTTTTGTCGATTTTGACTACGAAATTACTCTCTTGACAGTTCGCCATATCGGTGGCACAACACTCTTGGAGCCTATCGGACACCATCA
This sequence comes from Alistipes sp., assembly GCA_045654385.1. GTDB lineage: Bacteria > Bacteroidota > Bacteroidia > Bacteroidales > Rikenellaceae > Alistipes. The sequence goes on along the minus strand of JAZONG010000099.1, from coordinate 401 downwards.
GGTTGATGGCGACTATCGTGAGTCGTGGCAACCACAGCCAATGAGCGAAAAAGCATATGCAAAAGCGCAAGAGGTGGCTCGTGTAATTACCGATGCATTAGGTGGTTACGGAATCTTCGGTGTGGAGATGTTTATCAAAGGCGATGAGGTTATTTTCAGCGAGGTTTCGCCTCGTCCACACGACACCGGAATGGTAACTATGGCATCGCAGGATTTGTCGGAGTTTGCTTTGCACGCTCGTGCGGTGTTGGGTTTGCCAATCCCGGCAGTTCGCTTTATCGCTCCGAGCGCTTCGAAGGCTATCGTTGTAGAGGGAGATACCGATAAGGTCGAGTTTGAGAACTTGGAGAAGGTCCTCGAAGAGGAGGGTGTACATATTCGCCTCTTCGGTAAGCCGGAGG
>JAZONG010000098.1:0-2784 GCA_045654385.1 Alistipes sp. | reverse complement strand
CTAAGCCCGCAATTACTCCCGGCAGCAACGCCTGTGACGAGCAGATGTCTATCTGTGACCAGTACGGCCAGCCCATTGACATGACCGACCCATTCTGTGTTCACGAGGGACCGTGCTTCCAGATTACCTGATAAACTACATAGGAAAGGAAAGATGAACTATGTCTATGGATTTGTCTAAGTCTTACGACTACTTCCAGCCCGAGAAAGACACCGCTCGGATTCATATCATCGGCTGTGGTTCTGTTGGTGCCACGGTCGCTGAAAACCTTGCCCGTTGTGGCATCACCAAGTTTACCTTGTGGGATTTCGATGTCGTTGAGCCCCACAATCTGGCGAACCAGATTTTCCGTCAGCACGATATTGGCAAGACAAAGGTCGAAGCTCTGCTGGGCATTCTGACCGAAATCAACCCCGATATTAAGGACGATGTGAAGCTGGAGCCTAAGGGCTGGCAGGGCAAGAACCTGTCCGGCTACATCTTCCTGTGCGTCGACAATATCGACCTGCGTCGGAAGTTTGTTGAACAGCATATGGACTCTCCGTATGTCAAGGCAATGTTCGATTTCCGAACTCGCCTTGAGGATGCTCAGCATTATGCCGCCGACTGGTCTAACGCAGAAATGAAGAAAGACCTGCTGGCATCTATGCAGTTCACCCACGAGGAGGCTAAGGAGGAAACTCCTGTGTCTGCTTGCAATGTGACCCTGTCCGTGTGCCCCACGGTTCGTATCATCTGTGCATATGGTGTTGCGAACTTTATGAACTTCTGGAACGGCAAGCCTCTCAAGAAGCTGATTCTGGCCGACGCATTCAAATTCGATGTCATGGCGTTTTAACGCCTGACAATCGAAGAATGAAAGAAGGTGAATTAGTTGACTATTGCTGACTTAAAAGTCGGTACCAAACTGGTCTTTGGTTCATATGGTGTGGGCGATGCAACGCATCCTATCACATGGTTAAAAGCCAATCGTGAAGGAGGAGAGTTTCTCTCTGAGTTCGTTCTTGACCTTCTCAAGTTTGACGCAGAGGAGCAAAACAGCCCGCATCACGACCATAGATATTATGGCAACGCAGATTATGGTTTGTCCAACATCTTCCAGTTTATGAACAGCTACGAGGATGATTGGTTTAGTCCGTCGCATCAGTATGACTGCCCTCCCGGCAACTATAACCGCCCCGGCGACAGAACCGGTGACTACTTACACCATCCCGGATTTTTGAACGCATTTGAAGACTATGAGATTGAGTGTTTGGCTGACAGCGTAAACCTGCCGACACTTGCTAATATCTTTGGAGCCAACGGAGAACCCCGGATGCAATTCTTTAATCGCAAGGGATTTCGTGGCAGACCGTCCTCTGATTTGGTTTATGGTAAACATGGTCACTGCTTGGAGGAAACATCGTACTGTGAGTACTGGTTAAGTGACGGTACTGATTCCTCTTCGTATCGGTCTTTCATTGGCAGGGACGGCTCGAAGCATAACACAACTTCTGACAATGCCATCGGATTCCGTCCGAAGTGTGTGATTAAACCCACAACCGAAGTAGAGCCGATTGGTGACGGTTCGTTCCGTATTGTTCCTTTTGAACCGTCCAAGCGTCGTGGCCCGCAAATTGCGACCGACGAAGAATTACTGAGTCTTATGGGTTTGCTGTAATGGCAAGCCCATTTTTAATAAAGCAGAAAAGGAGGTAAACAAAGTGGTTTATGTTACCGTAATGCAGCCGCCTATGTACCGGCAGATGACTGTCGAAGAGTTGCTGTTTGGCACTGAGCGTTCTGCGGTTATCAACGACAACACGGCGAACACAAGAACGCAGTCTTATGAAGTTCTGCCTGCGAGATTTTCCAATCTGTACAATGTCAACCGACTGATTCGCAGACTGAGTGAATTCAACGCATCCACAGAACATCTCCGTTCTCAGGATAGAGCAAGTCTGTACAGAACTTTCCATATTCCTAAGAGCTCAGGTCACGGTTTCCGCCGTATCGATGCTCCTTGCGACGAGCTGATGAATGCTCTGCGCACACTCAAGAACATTTTCGAGAGTGATTTCCATGCGCTCTACCACACCTCCGCTTTTGCTTATATCAAGCACCGGAGCACACTGGACGCAATGAAGCGTCATCAGGCAAACGAGAGCAAGTGGTTTGGCAAGTTTGACCTGTCCAATTTCTTCGGCAACACCACTATGGAGTTCGTAATGAATCAGTTCTCTATGATTTTCCCGTTCTCCGAGGTGGTTAAGGAACCGAGGGGTAGGCAGGAGCTTGAGACTGCTCTTGAGCTTGCGTTCCTGAATGGTGGTCTCCCGCAGGGTACTCCCATTTCCCCGACAATCACCAACATTATGATGATTCCTGTGGACTTCAAGTTGGCGAATGGTCTGAGAAACTTCTCCGGCAAGCCGTTTGTGTATACAAGATACGCAGACGACTTTACCATCTCCTGCAAGTTTGACTTCAACTGCGCAGATGTCCAGCAATTCATCGTCGATACTCTCAAGAGTTTTGGTGCTCCGTTCTCCTTGAACGCAGAGAAAACAAGATATGGCTCTTCCTCTGGGAAGAACTGGAATCTTGGAATTATGCTCAACAAAGACAATGAGTTGACTGTTGGTCACAAGAAGAAGCGTCAGTTCCAGGCAGCCCTATCCAACTATGTTTTGGATAAGCTGAATGGAATGTCCTGGTCTCTGGAAGATGTCAGAGTCCTTGACGGACAGCGCAACTACTATCGCATGATTGAGGGCGAAACGATTGACCGTATCGTGGCTCATG
>JAZONG010000097.1:0-23903 GCA_045654385.1 Alistipes sp. | reverse complement strand
ACCTGACCACCCGAATTGCCATAGAACGGAGTCTTATCGAATACCATCTGGTACGAAACCTTATTCTTAGTCTGCACCTTGCGTACACGAGCGATGCGGATATCGGTTTCGAGGGTGTCATAACCAACAAACTCCTCGTTCTTTGCGTCCGCAATAATCTCCTTCCAGTCGTCGATATCCTGAGCCGCAGCGTTGCGTGAACGCTCCTTCTGAGCCTGCAACTCCTTCTCGAACTCCTCCAAATCAACCTCAACGCCCTGCTCCTTTGCGATAAGCTCGGTCAAGTCGATTGGGAATCCGTATGTATCATAAAGCAAGAATGCATTCTTACCCGAAATTTTGCCGTTACACTCCTTGATAACGCCCTCCAAGAGGTTGATACCGGTTGCCAAGGTGCGGAGGAACGATGCCTCCTCCTCCTCGATAACTCGCTCAACAAGCGACTGCTGAGCCTTCAACTCCGGATACTGCTCGCCCATCTGTGCAACCAAGGTTGGCACCAAACGGCAGATAAACGGCTCGTTGAAGCCGAGGTAGGTGTATCCGTAACGCACTGCACGGCGCAAGATACGACGGATAACATAACCAGCCTTTACATTCGATGGCAACTGACCGTCAGCAATCGAGAATGCGATAGCACGAAGGTGGTCAGCGATAACACGCATTGCCACATCGGTAGCCTCCTCCTTGCCGTATGTCTTGCCTGACATCTCGGCCAACACCTTAATTGTAGATTGGAAAACATCGGTATCGTAGTTCGACTTCACGCCCTGCATAATCATACACAAGCGCTCGAAGCCCATACCTGTATCAACATGCTTTGCAGGCAACGACTCCAACGAGCCATTAGCCTTACGGTTGAACTGCATAAACACGAGGTTCCAAATCTCGATAACCTGCGGATGGCCCATATTTACCATCTCACGACCCGGCTTCTCGGCAATCTCTGCCTCATCACGAAGGTCGAAGTGAATCTCGCTACAAGGACCGCAAGGACCTGTCTCGCCCATCTCCCAGAAGTTGTCGTGCTTGTTACCACGAATAATGTGATCCTCAGGCAAACGCTCCTTCCAGAAGTCGTAAGCCTCCTGATCGAATGGTACACCATCCTCCTCCGAACCCTCGAATACGGTTGCGTACATACGCTCCTTTGGCAACTTATATACCTCGGTCAGCAACTCCCAAGCCCAAGCGATAGCCTCTGCCTTGAAGTAGTCGCCAAATGACCAGTTACCAAGCATCTCAAACATTGTGTGGTGATAGGTATCGTGTCCTACCTCCTCCAAGTCGTTGTGCTTACCCGACACACGCAAACACTTCTGCGAGTCGGCAGCACGAGGCGACTTGCGCTCGGCATTGCCAAGGAAGATATCCTTAAATTGGTTCATACCCGCATTTGTAAACATCAAAGTCGGGTCATTCTTTACAACCATCGGAGCCGATGGCACAATCAAGTGCTGTTTCTCTGCAAAGAAATCGAGAAACGCCTGGCGGATTTGTTTAGAATTCATCATATATAATAACTTTAATCTCAATTCGTTAGAGCAATGATTTGCGCACATTACGCACACGCACACGCTAAATCGGTTGCAAAAGTACAAAATTATAGTTAATTTTGCGCAATTAAAACAAAGTTTTTTAGCATTGAAGGGGGCAATTAACGATATAAAGGGCGAAGCCAAGAGCCTAAAACGACGAAACCGATACAACATTTTGCGACAGATGTTGATTGGCTTCATCGTTATCTCACTGCTAAATATGATTATTTCTCAGCTCTTCTACACCCCGAAGATGCACATCATCGCCTCCGAAAATCGAGAACTCGTATTAAAATACGAGATTTTGCAGAGCCGCATCGCCTCGATGCAGAGTAAGGTAGCGGAAATTCGCCATCGTGATCACTTTGTCTATCGCCCGCTCTTTTCGAGCGATTCACTCGCCATACAGGGTATTTTTGCGCCATACGCAGACTCTAAATATGCCGAACTTGTGAACGATGAGTACTCCGAGTTGATGAAATCGACTTGGCTCTCACTCGACGCCGTAACCCGCCAGACATACGCACTCTCTCGTTCATTAGACGAGGTCCAATCACTCGCCAAAGATAAGGAGAAGATGTCGCTCGCCATACCTGCAATTTGGCCTATTGACCGCACAAAGTTGAAAGCTTTTTACGCCTTCGGTATGCGCCAGAAGCACCCTATCCTCAAAATTCGCACTATGCACAAGGGTGTGGATATGTCTACCGACTACGGAGTGCCGGTATATGCCTCGGGAGATGGTGTAGTGGAGAAGGTAGAGCAAGGAAAACGCCGCCGAGGATATGGCCGTCAGATCGTCATAAACCACAAGTTTGGATATAAAACCCGCTACGCCCACCTGCAAAAGATGTTCGTAAAGCCGGGCGAAAAGGTCCAGCGTGGACAACTTATCGGAGAAGTAGGCTCCTCGGGTGGCTCTACCGGACCTCACCTCCACTACGAGGTGATATATCTCGGCAAGCAAGTAAACCCGGTAAACTACTTTAACCGCAATATGACAAGCGACGAGTATCGTCAGTTGATGGAGAATATGAAGTATAACGCCGACCTCGAAACATTGGAGGGGGCTTCAAACGAGGAGAATTAGCGATGACGCAGGAGATAAAAAACAGAGAAAAGGGAGGTAAGAGCCGCCGTGCGCTACGAGTATTGGCGTGGCTCGGTGCCACCATACTCTACTATGTAGTTTTCTCTCTACTCTTCGATACTCCGACCGAGTATGAACTTCGCCACTCGACCGACCGCCTCAAAAGCGAGTACGAAACGCTTGTTGCCGAGTATGACTCATTGGCTGTGGTGGTTGAGAATATCGTAGAGCGTGATAGAAGTATCTTTGCGATAATGTTCGACTCGGAGCCATACGACTTCGACTCAGAGCACAACAACCAACGAGTAGAGTTGCACGAGGCACTTCTTGCGAAAAACAATCGTGAGATGTCCGCAACGCTTCAATCTTCGCTCGATGAGTTGGAGAATAAGATGCAGCGACTCGAAGAGAGTTACTCAACCCTCGATGAGGAGTTGAAAATCGTAGGCTCAAAGCGTGATAACATCCCGTCAATTCAACCTGTAACAAATCACGAATTGACACTCCTTACAGCCGCATACGGAACACTTATGCACCCATTCTACCGCACCTTGCAATCGCATCAGGGTGTAGATTATGCCGTATCGGAGGGTACTCGAATTTTCGCAACCGCAGATGGTATTGTCAAGGAGATTAAGGGCAAGACCTCCACATCGGGCATTACGGTAATTATAGACCACCGCAACGGCTATACAACATCATACAGCCACCTCCAAAGCGTAAAGGTAAAGCGTGGTCAAAGGGTACAGCGAGGCGATATCATCGCACTCTCCGGAAACACAGGCCTTTCACTTGCCCCTCACCTCCACTACGAGGTGCGACACAACGGCACACGAGTAGACCCTATACACTACTTCTTTATGGAACTTACACCCGATGAGTATCAGCGCATTATGCGTATTGCGCAATCGGGTATGCAGTCATTCGATTAATGCGATTTACGATGCAGTTAAAACTTATAATTCTCGACTTTGACGGCACTCTCGCCTCCACGGCAGACGCCCACACCAAGTCCTATGTCTTGGCGATGCAGGAGAGCGGAATTTCGCTAAGCGAGGAGGAGTATAAGCGCCGATTCTTCGGTGTGCGTTGCGCAGAGTTTCTGCACGCAATGGGATTGACCGACAAAGAGGCAATGGAGAGAATCAGGCTCCGAAAAATCGAGCTCTACCCCACCCTTTTCGAGTCGGTAAAGTTGAACGAACCACTGTGGAATTTTGCGCAGGATTTTCGCTCAAAGGGAGGTAAAGTGTGGATATGTTCGACCGGCCAGCGAGATAATATCGACAATGCAATGCGTTACCTCGGCATCGATGGAATGGTTGACGGCATACTCACCTCGGATGATGTAGTGGAATCGAAGCCTTCGCCCGAAGTATTCTTGAAAGCGATGGATATTGAAGGCGTTACACCCGCTGAGACGCTGATTTTCGAGGACTCGGCCGTAGGTCTGCAAGCAGCCGAAGCGAGCGGCGCACCATATATAAAGGTTGTCTTGTAAATCACTCTACATACATATAAAGTAAAGATGGGTATCGGAAACGATACCCATCTCTGTTTGGAGTGATTTGCTCCTACTCTGCCTTTGGCACGAGTTGCACATTTACAGCCTGTACGCCCTTGTCGCCTTCGCCCACCTCGTAGGTTACGAGCTGGCCCTCATTCAAGGCCTTGAAGCCCTCTTTGACAATGCCTGTATAGTGCACGAAGATCTCTTTACCATCCTCGGCGAGAATAAATCCATATCCCTTTTTAGGATCAAACCATTTTACTTTTCCGTTCATAATTGATTTAAGGTTGTTTAGTTTGGTTACACAAATATAACGATTTTATTACAAAATACAAAAAAATCAAAATTTATAACTATCTTTGTTGTCAAAGAATATACTTTTTTTCTTTATGAAAAGAACAACCCTGCTATTATTACTTGTTATTGGCTTCGCCATCACGGCTCACGGACAGAGTATGCGAGATGAAATTAAAGCCAATCCAAATCTTGCAGGCGGAATCTACACTGCCTATATGGTAACCGAGCACACCGTAGCCACACCACCTCGTGGATACAAGCCATTCTACATTTCGCATTATGGTCGCCACGGTTCTCGCTACCAGACCGCACAAGAGAAGTACGATTTGCCGGCAGTAATGTTGGAGCAGGCTGCCAAGGATGGTAAACTCACAGCCTTGGGACTCGACCTTGCTCGTCGTGTGCGTATTATCGCTGATGATGCTCACTTGCGTGCTGGCGATTTATCGGCTCGTGGAGAGCGAGAGCAGAGAGGCATCGCCGATCGTATGGTAAAGGCCTACCCACAGGTATTCTCGGGCAAGAATGGCAACCACATCACCTGCTTCGCATCACCTTATGTACGCAGCGTAATGAGTATGGCGGCATTCACCGAGCGCCTCAAAGAGTTGTATCCTGAACTTGCAATAACTCGCCACGCAAGTTTCCACGACATTGAGCTCACCCGCCCGGAGAAGAATATGTATATCTTCTACAAGAAGGCTCGCAAAATAGCCAAAGACTACCAACAGCAGAATACTGACGATAAGGCCTTTATCTGCCGTCTTTTTAACGACTACGAATATGCCTCAAAACTCATTTGTGAGGCCTATAAGAGCAGCAATACAACCGGTTTTATCGGCAATATGCACGACTTGGCTATGATTGTGCAGAACTTCGATACTCTACCGGAGTTGCACGACATCTTCACCGAGGAGGAGCGCTATCAGATGTGGCACCTCTTCAACATTCGTCGCTACCTGACCTATGGTCCTTCGATCGATTTCGGCGACATCCGCAATCAGGATGGCAAGGTATTGCTTCGTGATATTGTCGAGCGTGCAGATAATGTTATCTCGGGTAAAGAGCCAAACGAGGTAGCCACACTCCGCTTTGGACACGACTCTGCGGTTATTCCGTTGCTTGCAATTCTCCACGCCGAGGGATGTGATGGTCGCATCGCCTTCTCGGAGATTGAGAAGTTGCCGGAGGTGTGGTGCGACAGTCGCATAACATCAATGTCGGTGAATATCCAGTTTGTATTTTATCGCAACAAACGAGGCGAAGTGCTTGTAAGAATGCTCCACAGCGAGAAAGATCTTCGTGTTCCTGTAAAAACAGACTGCTATCCATTCTATAAGTGGGAAGATTTCCGTGCATACTGCCTCCAACAGAGCGAGCCTAATGCACGATAGTATAAACTACTGATTTTTAGAACCAAACAGCGCATATAACAACCCTGCCGACCGAGAAACACCCGATGCAGAAGAGGCAATAAATAAAAAATATCAAAAATTTTTCGAAAAAAGTTTGCAGATTAATTTTTTTGCCTTACCTTTGCACTCGCAATACAACGGGATGTAGCGCAGTCCGGTTAGCGCATCTGGTTTGGGACCAGAGGGTCCCAGGTTCGAATCCTGGTATCCCGACAGAGAGACAATGAAAGTTGTCTCTTTTTTTTGTTGTAATCCCGAAGCACCCACCCCGCCACCGAACGAACGAAGGCCATATACACACAAAAGAAAAGACCGCTTAAAAAAGCGGTCTTGGTTTTTGTAGTGGATAGGGGATTCGAACCCCTATGTCCTGCGTGAGAGGCAGGTATCCTAGCCCTTAGATGAATCCACCATTGCTGTATTGCGAGTGCAAAGGTAGGCAAAATTTTTTATCCTCCAAACTTTTTCACAAAAAAAGTGCAAAAAAGTGTAAAAAATCTTCATCAGCTGAGAAAATCCGACAAAAAGTTATCTTTTTTTGTTTGGCTTTACCACTTTTTCACTATCTTCGTAGTATCAAATTTTAGAAAACGAAATGAAAAAAATTCTTATCGTTGGTGCAGGTGGTCAAATCGGCTCGGAACTCGTGCCTTACCTGCGTAATATCTACGGAACAGAAAATGTTATTGCTACCGATGTTCGTGAGTGCAAAGGGTTGGCAGATGAAGGTCCTTTCGAGGTGCTAGATGCGCTAAATCCTACCAATATGGCATCGGCTGTGGCTCGCCACGGCATCGACACAATCTTTAACCTTGTGGCATTGCTCTCGGCTGTGGGTGAGCGCAATCCTCAGATGGCGTGGAATATCAATATGGGTGCACTGTTCAACTCGTTGGAGGTGGCTCGTCAGCACCACTGCGCCGTATTTACCCCTTCGTCAATCGGAGCATTCGGCCCAACATCGCCAAAGGATATGACTCCGCAGGATACCATTATGCAACCGACAACCATCTACGGCATTTGCAAGGTTACGGGCGAGTTACTCTCGAACTACTATGCACAGAAGTATGGCATTGACACCCGTTCAATTCGCTTTCCTGGCATTATTTCGAGCAAGACTCTTCCGGGTGGCGGAACTACCGACTACGCAGTAGAGATCTACTACGAGGCCATTCGTAATGGTCGCTACACCTGTGCCGTACCCGAGAATGCCTATATGGATATGATATATATGCCTGACGCATTGCGCTCGATTGTGGAGTTGATGGAGGCTGACCCTGCGAAGTTGAAGCACCGCAACTCGTTCAATGTTGCGTCAATGAGTTTCACTCCTGAAATCCTCGCAGCAGAGATTCGTAAGCGCATCCCATCGTTCGAGATGAGCTACGACATAGACCCTGTCAAGGCGGCTATTGCCGATAGTTGGCCAAATCAACTCGACGACTCGTGCGCTCGTGAGGAGTGGGGTTGGAAGCCGCAGTGGGACATATCGTCGATGACCGACGATATGCTCTCGGCTATTGCCAAGAAGTTGAAGGTTGAGAAATAATCAGGTTTAACTATTTTACAACGAAGATATTATGGAAATTAAGAGTACATTCGACCATTTGAATATAAATGTTACCGACTTGAAGCGCAGTATGACCTTTTACGACAAGGCGCTCGGTTTAAAGGAGGTAAAGCGCAAGGAGGCAGCCGACGGTTCGTTTATTCTCGTCTATTTAGGTGATGACAGCGGACACTTCCTGCTCGAACTCACTTGGTTGCGTGATAAGGAGGGTGCATACGAGTTGGGCGATAACGAGACACACCTCTGCCTTCGTGTGGAGGGCAACTACGACGCTGTGCGTGAGTACCACCGAGAGATGGGTTGCATCTGCTACGAGAACCACGATATGGGGTTATACTTCATCAACGATCCGGATGATTATTGGATCGAAATTCTCCCTAAAAAGCACTAAACGATGGATAGAGAGATTGGATTAGCAATAGAGGTATTGCGCAAGGGCGGCATAATACTCTACCCCACCGATACGGTTTGGGGCATCGGTTGCGATGCAACAAACGAGGAGGCAGTGGCAAGGATTTATGCTTTGAAGCGCAGTGAAGATAAACACGCTATGTTGGTTTTGTGCCGTGATGCCGATATGGTGGTGCGCTATGTGGACAAGGCACCCGGCATCGCCTTCGAGGTTATGGAGATGGCGACAAAGCCTTTGACTCTGATTTTGCCGGGAGCGACAGGCTTGGCAAAGAACCTTATTCCGGAGGCAAAGACCTTGGGTGTGCGTGTTCCCGACCACGAATTTTGTCAAAAGTTATTGCGTAAATTTGGTCGTCCTATTGTATCGACCTCGGCAAATATATCGGGAGAGCCTACACCAAAGAGTGTGCGTGATATATCGAAAGAGATTATCGAGGGAGTCGATTTTATGGTCAATCCTCGTTTTCAGGGCCGACCTACGGGACAGCCAAGCTCGATTATTGCATTTGGCGAGGATAACGAGTTTAAGATTATTCGTGCATAACGAGTTCGTTACGAGGTGTATATAGAACAGTACACAACATTCCGACAAATATAAGGACCGCACCGACAATGTTGGTGCGGTCTATTGTTGTCTGCCCACGATAGACCGCCAATATAGTAGCCATAATAGGCTGTACATAGCGATATACGGCTGTATGGGTTGCGGTGAGGTGTTCGGCACTGATATAGAGCATATATACCGGCAGAGCCGAGCCAAGCAGAAGTATATACCCCACCTCCACTACATCCAAACGAGAGAGTTGTAGTTGCGCTATTTGAGGCAAGACCTCTACTAATATCGGCATAGCCAAAAGAGTGCCGATAATATAATACCATCCCATCACTACCACCGCTCCGTGCCGACGCAGCACGGGTGTTATAAGCACTGTATTAACGGCTATCGCCACCACAGCACACAAAATAAGGGCATTGCCATACCCTTCGCCGCCCTTATCAATCAGACTTCTGCCTCTATCGACCAAAAGAACGACAACACCCAACAGCGCCACAACCATACCTGCCACCTCGCCCCGCTTAACCTGACGAGCATTGGCTATGATCGAGGTTATAAGTGTGAAGATTGGGCCTATTGTAGTGATAGTGGAGGCATCAATGGGGTTGGTATATGAAGCACCTGCAATCAGCAGATACCACCAACCAAAGACAACCAGTAGCGCCATAATAAATATCGAGCCAAAATCATTCAACGACAAGCGCAGAAAATTTGGTTTTGTAAGAGCCAGAGGGGTAAAAATTATGGTTGAAAATAGGAGTTGTAGTGCGAAGAGCTGCTCATAACTTAACGCCCCTCGCAGGAGCGACACATACACCGAGAAAGATGCTCCAAAGAGGATATTCGACAGAAGGAGTATTATATTGTAGCGCAGACTACCCATATAGGGTATTCATCTGCAAAACTCACGCCAAAGGCGCAACTACTACATCAATCGACGGAAAACAGCAAGCGGAAAACGACGCAAAGGTCTAAGCAGAAGCCATATCTTGGCAAAGAAGATATGAGAAGGCGAGCAATCGACTATGCCATAGATTTTATCGGGTGTAACACGCTCTGTTCCGTAGATATTTCCATCGCCAAGCAGGGTTACGACATCCTCACCCACCTCGATTATTCGGTGTACCACAAATCCGTGCCCTGCATCGGCCATCACCACATTATATTTGCGAATATCGCCATCACGCAGAGGTCGCAAAGTGATAGTCGAGCCACTACGGAAGAAAGGCAGCATACTCTCACCTTTGACTGTTACACGCACCGTCTCTCCGTCGAGCAGCGCATCACGCACGACTGAAAAGAGTTCTCGATTGGCTATGGCACGAAACTCCGACATAGGCTATTTTGCGAAAATTGTTGAATACGATAGTTGTGCTGCTGCACCATCAGGCAAACACTCCAAATGGAAGACCGGCGAGCAAGAGATAATGTTCGACACGGCATTGCAGATATGGTCTTGCAAAGCACTATCATAAGCGAATGCAGGCGGGCACGACGGCAATACTGCACCAATGGCAAAGAGTGCAGGCAGACGACGAATCTTATTATGTGGAGCTTGCGAGAGTCGCATCAAGGCACGCACCTCGAAACTCTTATTTATGTAGCAATGTGTCTTACCGCTCCACGGCGAGCCATAGACCATACACTTTCCGTCTATCACTCGAATTATCGGGCTGTCGTCGTTCAGCAGGCGAGCCCCCTCGATATGCTCACGCCAAAGGCGTGTATGAGTACTCTTTCCCGTACCCGACTCTCCGAGGCACAATACTGCACCACCATCTTTTACCACCACCGAGGAGTGTATTGCAATTGCTCCGAGTGGGGCTATAACGATGCCGAACATAATCCATATACCGAAGCGCATAAGCGAAGGATCGGCCTTCTCACCACAGCCGATATTGCTCTCCACTACATTCGAGCCGTCCTCTTTGATGAAGAGTATCTCCTCATCATTGCGACGCATCAAAAAGCGGTATCCTGTGGCATAGCGAGCAAACTCTCCCGTTGCATAGTTCTGTTCAAATTCAAAATCGTGAATTTGTTCGGTAACGGGGTGAGTATTATTGTCTATCTTCGAATCGGTACGCAAAAGCATTGTCGGCGTAGCCGAAAGGTCTGTTTCGGTTACGAAGGGGTTGAAGCAGAGCAATCCGCACGCAGCAATATCACTGTGTGCGCCCTCTGTTCTAAGAAGAAAATCTGCTATGCGGTAATCCATACGATTAATTCTGTTTTTCGAGTGTTATAATTCGGTCGCAGTAGCCGAGTGAACTATCACGGTGTGCCACAACAACGATTGTAAGTTCCTTATTTGAAGAGGAGAGGCGCTCGATTGCGCTATTAATCATCTGCTCGGTATTCTTATCGAGCGAAGATGTTGCCTCATCAAAGAAGAGTATATCGGCTCTCTTGTACAGCGCTCGGGCAATACCTATGCGCTGACGCTCTCCGCCCGAAATGAGAGCTCCGCACTCGCCAATGCGGGTATGAACACCCTTTGGTAACGATGCCACAAACTCCGAAAGCGAAGCTGCCTCGATACACTTTTCTACCTGTGTCATATCGACATCCTGCTCCTCGCAACCGAGTGCGATGTTCGCAAGTATGGTACTATCCGAAAGGAATGTGCTCTGCGACACATAGCCTATGCTGTTCTGCCATCTGCGACGGAGCGTCGCATCAAGCAATTTACCGTCAATATAGACACCACCCTCGGTCGGTTTATAGAGTCCAAGCAATATATTCAGCAGCGTAGTCTTGCCTGCTCCCGACTCGCCATTTATACCCACCTTCTCGCCCTTATGAACGGTCAGCGAGAGGTTATGTAGCGTATCGTGCTTCTCATCATCGAAGCGGAACGAGAGATTTCGCACCTCGATAGTCTCACCGAATGGCAATCGTTCCTCGCTCTGCTCGGCCATCTCCTCTGCCACAGCATAGGCCTCTTGCAGGGTTTTCACGGTGTAGCGATTGTATCGCAGGCCACTCCACGCACTCATAATGTTGCGTGCCGAAGGAAGTAGTCGCAAGCCTGCAATGGCAAAGATACCGAACAACATCTTCATATCGCCGGAGTCTAAAAGTGTGCCAAGCACCAGCAACAACGCCATACCCACAACCAGGCCAATCTCGGTAAAGTTTTGTGGCAACATCGAAATTGTAGCGCTCTTGCGGCCAACCTTAACAATCGTATCCACCTCTCGGTCGAAGCGTGCAAGTTGGTGCGGAAAGGCGTTATTTATCTCTATGTCGGCATAACCTCGGAAGGTTTCGATAACATCCCTATACTTACGGCGTTGAGCTTCATTCTCGGCATCGCCATAGCGGTCGAGGCGATAGCGCATAAGCACAAAATAGAGCAATGCCGCAGGGATAAAGACCAGAAGTGCCAACATTGCACCCATTGGCGAATATATTGCCACCGACACAAAGAGTAACAGAAGCAATATCACCTCGCTTGCGAGGGTTGCCATAGGTCGCAACACTCCCGTTACAAAGGTGTAGCACACGACATTTATATTGCGAGATAGCACTGCCGAATTTTTCGACTTCACAAACTGCAAGCCCTTGGCAAAATAGTTTGTAAAGAGTTTTCGTGAGAGTTGGCGATAGAGGTTATAGATATAATCACGCTCCACACGATAGAGCAATATGTTTACAAGGCTCTTGCAGAGGATAAAGAGTAACACACCTACTGCAACGGCAATAACAAAGCCCTTGTAACTCTGAAATCCACCCAACTCATAGAGATAGTTCAACGCCTTGTTGGATGCGATATTATCGGCATCGAGAATGAGGTAAAGCAGCGGTAACAACGCTGCTATACCCACAAAATTGAGCAGGGCTCTCACGAAAATTGTGAGCGACACCCACGCCCCTTTTGCACGAAGATGTTTCGGTATTATGTTATAAAATCCGAGTTCCATTATACAAATATAGCACTAAAAATGCAAAAATCAATAGCTACTACTCTATTTCGACAATGTTTCCGCCGGTAACATACCATATATAACCCTTTACCGAGGAGTAACCCATCTCTCGCAACTCCTTTGTGTAGGAGGCAATTTGTCGGGCATATGCACTATTCTCATCGCCAAACTTATAATCCACCACTACGGCCTTATCACCCTTTATCATAACACGGTCAGGGCGTTTAGACGAGCCATTCGGACGAATGATATTTCGCTCACGATGCAGTTGCTCCCAATCGCCGCTAAACCACTCTCCCGCCACGCTGGTGTCGAGTGTATGGGCAATCTGCGCCTTCAAGGTCGCAACCTCACCACCACCCAACTCTCCATTTATGGCCATCTCTTCGAGTTTAGCAAAAATATCCTCACGAGTAGTTGCCCCCTCAAATGCTCGATGCAGGCGAATACCCACACTGCGAGGTGTTAATTCCGCCTCCTCATCAGCAAAGTAGCGAGAAGCAGAAGTGCGCAACTTAACAGACACAGGAGATACGCTGTAACTCTTTATTATCGAACTATTTACATTTGCATCCCTATCGCCTTTCTCCGGCTCAGGATTGTCAAATGTACCTATCTCATATTTACGGAAGCGGTCGTTTTGCTGCATTCCCTCGGCATATATATCGAGCAACAAAGTTCCGATGGTAGCACCTCGTCGCTTGTTTGGCAGGAAGATATGCAGTTGCTCCTTGGCTCGTGTTGTTGCCACATAGAGCATATTGAGTGCATCCACGCAGGTATATATCATCTCACGGAAGTAACCATCCGCAAAGAGCGAATCGCCCACCGAGCGGTTGAATGATACCGGAAATGTACCAATACCCGACAAATCCTTGTGCGGAGCGGGTTTACTCCATACGATATTCGACACATAGCCACTCGAATCGAGCGGCTCTAACGACCACGAGCAGTTAGGTATTATAACCACCTTATTTTCGAGTCCTTTGGCCTTGTGAATAGTAAGAATTTCGATGGCTCGATTGCTGCGCTCAACTCTTACCGACAGTCCATCACCCTTCTCTCTCCACCACTTGTCGAAGAGCGCAATATCGGCAACCTTACCCGCCGAGAAGCGGACAATATGCTCGTGCAGCGCCAACACATAGGCGGTCTGTCCCTCCAAGTCGTCGGCATAACGAATTGTAATATGGTTGAAGGCCTCCTCTGGCGACATTGTGCGAATAGAGTCGAGGAACAAGTTCTCCTCATTATCGAGTTTCGTGCCGAAGAAGTCGTTATTGTGCAGATGGTTATACTGCACAAGCGAGGTGATATCATCACGATTTATGGCGAGTCGCATCACCGCAATGATTAACTTTACGGCAGGCGATGCAGCCAAACTCAACGCCTCCTCGGTCGTAATCTCGAACCACAACTCCTCGGGGAGCATCTGACGATAGTTGAGCAACTCCTCGGCTATCGCCATACCCTCGCTATTTTTTCGGACAAGGATAGTGATGTCACGAGGTAAAAAACCTCGCTCCAATACCTCCTTTATGCGCTCGACATACAGAGGCATACCGCTCTCACCCGTCATCTCGGCATCTGCATCCTCCAATGGCGCAGTGATAGAGATATATCCGCTATTTGTATGCTTGCGGCGTGCTGTTTGGTCGTGGTTGGCGTATGAGTTTCTGAGCGTATCCACCAACTCTGCGTGGCACTCCTCCGAAATACGGCCGGCAGCCTTTGCCTCGTCAAGGCGCTCGTTTAATTTTTCGTTCTCGCTATTTACAATCTTCTCGTAGAGCGAATTGTTAAACTCCACCACATTTGGCAGACTTCGCCAATTATTCTTCAACGGATCGCTATGGCAATCGTTCAAATCATTCACAGCCTGCTTGCCGAGTATGCGCCAATCACCACCTCGCCAACGGTAAATCGACTGCTTTACATCGCCCACAATCAGAACGGAGGTATCCGAATTCTGCGCCATAGCGTTGCGCAAAAGCGGCAAAAAGTTGTTCCACTCCTTAACCGAGGTGTCCTGGAACTCATCAATCATAAACTTATCGAAGTAGTTACCCACCTTCTCGTATATGAATGGTACCTCCGACTCCGAGATAAAACCTGCAATGGCGTGCTTTGTTTCGGAAAGGAGCATCGAGTTCTCTTCTCGGCAAATCTTCTCCACCCTACTCTGCAAATCACGCAACAGAGCAAATGCACGATAGTTACGAGAGAGTATACGCAGGGTATTTTCGAGTGTTTTAAGGTTGATATGGGCCTGGTATATATCCACAAATATAGCCTGCAACTCGTCAACAAGTGCCATAAGTTCAGGCGTGGCCTTACCCTTGTTAAACCACTCCTCCGAAGTATCGGTAAGGTGCTTGGCTTGGGCATCCGTAATCTTGTCGAGTGTACCTGTGGCTACCTTCTCGAATATCTTTGTGAATTTGAGTTTGAAATCATCGTGCGAACAGCCTCGCATCGCCATCGTAGAGAGCGCCTTTTCGCCCAGCGCCATAAACTCCTGCTGTTTTGCCTTGACTACGGCAGTAAAGGAGTGTATGCTCTTTTTCAGACTCTCCTTATCACCGCTATTGGCGATAATATCCTTAGTGGACTCCTTGAATAACTCGCCCGTAAGAGATGTAATAGCTGCTCGAATATCCCACTTCTCGCCGTCGCTTATGCGCTCCTCGGTAAGTTCCTTCAACCACTTGCGCAACTCCTGATTGCCTGTTATATCCTCAATCAGTGTCTCAACACCCTTTGTCAGCACAGGGGCGGTATCCAACTCGGTAGAGAAGTTTATATCGATACCCAACTCTCGCACAAAGGCTCGCAGGATACGCTGGAAGAATGTATCGTTAGTCAGCACCGTAAAGTGCGAATAGTCGTGCAAAATCAGCGAGCGGACTATCTGCGCTCGTTTGCGCAAGGTCGCCTCATCGAGCGATGTTTCAGCCATAAGGTCGGCAAGGTGGTCGCTCTTCTGCCCGGAGGCAAGAAGATGTATCTCCTTCAAGATACGAGATTTCATCTCCTCGGTCGCCTTATTCGTAAAGGTAACCGCCAAAATTCGCTTATAGAATGTGCGATCGAAGTACGGAAGCCCCGCCTCATCGTGACGATCACGAAGCACATCGTAAATATACTCGTGAGCAATACGATATGTCTTACCCGAACCGGCACTTGCAGGCACAATCACGGCACGATAATTGGTTGTTTGGCTTCCCATTTGCTCTAAATTTGTGTAAAGTTACGAATTAAAGATGAAAAAATTGGCTATTCTCGGAAAAAAGTTGTACCTTGCATACCAAATTATGTGTGATATGAAGCGAATAGCATCTATTTTTCTCTTTGCGATGGCTGTATGTAGCGTATCCGCACAGAGTATGACAGGAAGTTCATCCACCCCGATTGTTGAGGTGGAGCAGGTGGCAGTTTTGCCAAAGACAGATTGGCTCACAGCCTTCGACAGAGTGAAGATTGACGGCCCTATGAATGTTGTTTTCAAGGGGGTTAAAAGCGTCGAAGAGGTTCGAATTACATACGACACAAAGGGTGATATAACCACCAAGTTCAAGTTCGAAATCGACAAGAACGGACGACTTGTAGTGAGCGAGAAGTCGGACCCGAAGCGCACTTCGGTTACCGATGTAACCATATATTATCACGCCTTGAAGGATGTGAAGATTGCCCACGCCAAGGCGAAGTTCGAGGACAAAATCGAGGATAGACTCTTCGACCTTACAATATCGGGTGGAGCACTTGTCGACATGGAAGTCAATACGCTCGACATCGCAGTTGAGTGTACGGGAGTCAGCCGACTCACCCTGAGTGGCAGCACAAAATATCTCACAATGAATGTATCGACCGCCAAGGTTGATTGCAGCCGTCTATCCACCGTTTCGACAACCGTTGAGGCGTCGCACTCGGCAGAGGTACGCATCGTTGTGTCGGAGCGTTTGGAGGCTACCACCTCAACAGGTGCCAAGTTACTCTACAAGGGCCATCCTGCAATTCTTCGCAACCATATGGTGGCATTCGGAGGCGACATTATCGACATAAACTAAACAATTTTTCATACCGAGCGGCAAATGAAAACCTTTATAGAGGAGGTTGCTCTCAATTTGTATGAGAAGTATGGCGACGAACTCTCCTCGCTTACTATGGTTATGCCCTCGAAGCGTGCCCGACTATTCTTTGCCGAGGCACTGTCAAAAATTGCACAACGCCCTATTTGGGAACCCGACTACACCTCTATCGATGACATAATGTGTGAATTGTCCGCCTTGGGTAAGGCTGACAAGTTGCGTGTTATTGCCGAGTTGCACAAGGTCTACTCGAACTACCACGAGGAGAAATTCGACGAATTCTACCATTGGGGTGAGATGCTTGCTGCCGACTTCGATATGGTGGACAAGTATATGGTAGATGCCGCCCAACTCTTCTCCAATATCAGCGATTTGAAGGAGTTGGAGTCGGATATGAGTTACCTCACGCCCGAGCAGATTGCACTCATCAATCGTTTCTGGCAAACACTCACGGGCGACAGCAAGGCTGTAATCGAGAGTTCAAATGCCAAGAGTCGTTTTTTGAAGGTTTGGCAATCATTGGGCAAGATATACGACGAGTTACGCTCACGCCTGCGCCAGTTAGGCGTCGGATATACCGGAATGATATACCGTGAAGCCGTAGAGCGATTGCAAGATGGAACGAGTGCGTTGCAGAGCGACAAAAAGTATATTTTCGTGGGTTTCAACGCTCTATCCAAAACCGAAAAGGTGCTTTTACAGCACCTCCATAACAATGGCTCTGCCGAGTTCTATTGGGATTACGACAACTACTACACCGAGAACAGATTTCAGGAGGCGGGAATGTTTATCCGTGAGAACCTCTCGCTCTTTGGCGAAGCCGACGGGGTATCGCACAACAATCTCCGCAACATAAAGAGCATAGATGTAATGTCTACATCGTCGAATGTGGCTCAATGCCAATGCGTTGTAGATATTTTGGAGCGCATTGCAAAGAATAACAACGGCATTCTCGACAAGGATACTGCGGTAGTGCTTACTGATGAAAATCTGCTTATGCCATTGCTCTACGCCCTGCCCGAAAAGTTCAAAACAAAGAGCGACAAGGGCGAAGAGGGCGCAACCCAATCGGCCATAAATGTTACTATGGGCTACCCTCTGCGTAACACTTTGGCCTACTCCTTCGTGGAGCGATTGTTGGAGTTGCAGAAGCACGCCAACCGAAATAAGGAGGGAAATATAACATTCTATTATGTGGATGTAGATGGTCTGCTCTCGCACCCATACATCGCCAACAACTCCACATCGCAGTATGGAGAGTTGCGCTCGGAAATTGTAAAACATCGCCTATTCCAAGTGCCGCAGTCGATGATTGCCACAACGCCTCTCTTGCAAAAGATATTCCGCAAAACCGATAGTTGGCACGAGGAGGCAGAGTATCTCTTGCAAGTTATAGATGCGATATCCGAGAGCAACGACAAGGGCGAAGAGAGCGCCTACCGCAACGAATTTCTCGCTATCACATCAGACGCATTGGTTAAGTTGCAGAACATCGTATCTGCCTGCAATGTAGATATTTCGGAGTCCATTTTCCGCTCGCTTGTACGCCGCCACTTGCAGGCGGAACGCATACCTTTTACGGGTGAGCCGTTGCAGGGTTTGCAGGTTATGGGTATTCTCGAAACGAGAAATCTCGACTTCAAGAATGTTATTTTGCTGTCGATGACAGACAACAACTTTCCCGGCAGCAAAGCCTCCGATAAATCGTTCCTCCCTTATGCCTTGCGCTATGGATTTGAGATACCGACAGCCGAGCACCACGAGGGAGTCTATGCCTACTACTTCTATCGCCTGATAGAGCGTGCCGAGAACCTATATATGTTATACTCTTCGGCAGCCGACGACAAGAGCACGGGCGAGCCGAGCCGATATATCCGCCAATTGGAGTACGAAACATCATTCCCTATCTCATACTCAAATGTGGGTGTTGAGGTATCGCTTGCAGAGAGCGATACGATATCGGTGGAGAAGGATAACGAAGTATTCGATAAGTTGTTGCGCTTCACCCGGGATAAGGCAATATCGCCGACAGCCTTCTCAACCTATGTAAAGTGTCCGTTGCGCTTCTACTTCAACGCTGTGGAGCGCTTGCGCCCCGAGGATGAGTTGGAGGAATCGGTTGATAATATGACCTTCGGAAATATCTTCCACGAGGCGGCAGATTTGCTCTACAAGCAAATTCAGGGCGATGCAGAGCCTGCCGTGCGTCTTACAGAGTTGCGTAAGAGGGGAGAGGTCGAAAAGTGCGTGGATCAAGCCATCGCAAAGGTCTATTTCCAACAAGAGGATAAACCTCTGCCGGAACTTGGCGGAGAGTTGCTCATAATCCGCAATATCGTAAGAGAGTACCTCGGAGCAAACCTCCTCAACTACGATATTCGCAACTGCGACTTCGTAGTGGACAAGACCGAGTGCGATGTAGATATGGTAGTACCTATTGATACCAATGGTAACCACTTCGATGTGCGCCTGGCAGGTCGTGCCGACCGCATAGACTCATTGAACGCCAACTTAATGCGTATTATCGACTACAAGACGGGTAAACCACGCCTAAACTATAACGGTATCGAGGCTCTTTTCCACGGCGAGCCTATTGCCACAAAGCGAGAGTCGAACATCATCAATACTCTACTCTACTCGATGATGCTCTCGCACAAACGAGGATGCGATGTGCGTCCGGAATTATACTATGTCGGTTCGATGGTGCGTGAGGAGTATTCGCCACGCTTTGTGGAGAGTATAGATCGCAAATCCCGCACACTCGATGCCTACTCCGAAGTAGCAGCCGAGTTCGAAGAGGAGGTAAAACGCACACTCTGCGAGATGTTCGACCGCTCCATTCCATTCGAGCAATGCGAGGATAGTTCCGCCTGCAAGTATTGCGACTATCAGCCAATCTGTAATCGCAGATAAGCGATACATATATAATAATAGAGGGTTGCCTCGACGGGCAACCATTATTTTATTTTAACTAATTGATTTTCAGTATTGGTTTTTACGAAAATTGCGAAATCCTACATAGAAGACTACATGGAGGTCGTAACTAAGCCAAAAAACTACGACTGCAAAGGTAAATAAAACTTTTGAAAGTAAAGCGCTGAAATCAAGCATCTTTCGCTGATGAATTGTGAATAAACTAAGGTGGCGTATGAGAGAACTACAAGGTTCACTACATACGCCACTTTTGTATATTATTAGTTACTATTAGTTGGTTGGAGTTGACTTTTCAGGTGCATTATAGAAAAGGGCACAAACAATCACAAGATATTCCGGAAGTAGCCCATCTTTGCCCCACCGAAGTTTAATACCAAAAAGTTCTTGGGATATTAGAGCGACATCAAAGCCATAGGCTTCGAGCGAGGGACGGACAAGGTGGGGGTGACGGCACGGCAAGCCACAAACACGAGAACAACTCTCCTCGGCACAATAGTAACATTTGCCCACATAGGAACACGCCAAGCCACTATGCTCTTTTTCCAAGCAGAGCAGGCGTTTATCAATCCGTCTGCGTTCCGGTAGAATCAACTCTTGTGCAGCATTCAAAGGTAATCCTTGTTCTTTGGGAGTAATTTTTGTGGCAACCAACAACACCTCCTTATATTGTTTGAGTCGATCTTCCACATCGAAGTCGAACGGTGGACACCCCCAACTTTTCCCAAAATTTTCACACTCGCGGCAATAGCCACTTACCTCCTCCTCGTTACGGAAGTGGCGAATTAACTCCTCGGTGGAGATGGTTTGTGTCAACTCCTCTTTATCGTACTCCATCATAGCCACAAAGATACTACTTTTTCATCGCTCCCCACTTTGGAGTGATACCTATAAACACCTCGAAGTTGATGCCCGGCATTGGGCGGGAGAGCACCGAGAGATACTCCTCGTTGAAGAGGTTGTTAATTGTACCTTTCAGCGAGAGATCGGCCCACTTGAACGCCAGCACCTTTTCGAGCGAGATATTGCTCATATAGTATTTAGGCAGTTTGCCCGTAAGCGAAATATCGTTCGAGGACATTGTGAATCGCTCGGAGTAGTAGCACCATTTATACATAAATGTCCATCTACGCCACGAGAGGCGACCCGTCACCGATGACGAGTACTCGGGAACATAGGGCAACTGCTTGCCTACCGATTGGTCTGCTGGGGTACGAGGCTCGCCGCAGTTTATCGAGGGGGTCCACGAGAAGGTGCCATTCAGCCCCAACTGCCACTCTTTGGCAAAGACAACATCCAAATTTGCCTTCATCTCTACTCCGTAGGCGTGTACATCCTTTATGTTGTCGGGCGAGAAGAAGCCTTTTGTGGTAGGCAACCATATAATCCAATCCTTGATAAAGGACTCAAACCAGTTTGCCGAGCCGCTAAGCGAATATACTCCCTTCTTGCCCACAGCGAACGACAATCCTGCATCGTAGGTCCAGCCACTCTCTTTTCGTAGGTTGGGATTTCCACCCGGGAGGAAGTAGAGGTCGTTGAGTGTCGGGAAGCGATAGTTGCGTGAAACAGAGGCTTTGGCTGTTATATTGCCAACTTTCGAAAGCACACCATCAACAAAAAATGCGGGTATAATCGGAGTCCACTCCTTGCCGAACATCTCCTCACGAACAACCACCGAGAGTCCTAAGCGGTCGATTGGTCGCCACTTTGCCGAGAGCGAGCCCGAGAGTTCGGGACGACCTTTGCGGTAGCCCACAATCGCCTTGTTTCCGTCTTGTCGCAAAATGTTTTTATCCTCGCTCTCTACGATATGTTGATGCAGTGAGAGATTTGCTGTAAACAGCCACTTTTTGCCTATATAATACTCGCCATCGACCTGCCCGTAGAAAGTGTTGATGCGACTGCGTGAACGAGTCATATGTGCCATTACACCATTGCCCAAATCACGCTTGTAGTCATATGCCATCCAGGTATAGATGTAGCCCGCTTTTGCACCGAGTTTCCAATTTTTGCGGAGATGATCCCACGATAGGACTCCACGGAAGGTCTGCTCACGCTGACGGTTCTCGAAATCGGTTTCGTTACCGTGATCAACGGTCAGCATTGCCAATTCACGATTGGAGTTGATGTACCACGCATTTAGCCCCAGTCGGTCACCCTTGCCCGTATTGTAGTAGACCTCTTGCAGAAGATGGAAATCTTTATACGCACCACTGCGGTTTCGCTCTACGGGGTAGTATTGGTCGATGATATTCATATACTCATCGTAAACATTCTCCTTCTTGTCGTGATTGCGGTATTTATAGTCGTTTGGCGACGACGAGAAGACCGCACGAGTAGAGGTCTGCCAATGACCGTTGCCATAGGTTAAACGGAGGAACTCGTCGAAGGTTTTGAACGAGCCCATGCCTTGAATATACTGCAAACCAAAGCCTTTAGACTCAGCAGGCTTGGTCGAGAGTTTAACCGAGCCACCCAAACCTCCGCCCGTTTCATTTACCGACGAGGTGCCGTGCAGTAGCGAGGCATCGTCGATAAAGTAGGATGGAATCATCGAGAAGTCGGTCATTCCGAGCATCGGATTGTTTATCTTCATTCCGTTCCACGACACTTGTGTATGCGAGGGCGATGTGCCACGAAAGGCAACCGTTGAGAGCGTGGCACGACCATAGTTCTTAACAAAGATTGAGGAGTTGAAGGTGAGCACATCGGCCATCGAGAGGGCAATGTTCTCTTTGAGAGCCACGGTGTCAAACTTCGTCTGCTGTGTGCCAATTTCTTTCATTGGTCGCTGCCCATAGACGATAACCTCTTTGATGTTGATTCCTTTGCGAACCCAATCGTGAGTGTTGGACTCCTGTGCCGACAAAAGTGCAGGAGCAAATAGGCAGAGTATAAATATAAATCTCTTCATCGCAAATTATCTCTATTTCCAACAAAATGCCCCCGGAATAATACCAACATAGAAACTATCCAGAAGTTCTTTATCCTTCGAGTAGCGATATACCATTCCCTGCTGCACATAGTCGATGGCATCGGCAATGTAGACATCGCCCGTATGCGGGCAGATGGTCAGACCATAATATAAGGTGCCGTCGTAGGGCAAAAAGATCTCGGGTTGTGCATTCTCTTTGATCAAATCCAACATCCATACATCATCGTTGAGCCAATAGAGTTTGTCCTTCGTACCATTAAGTTGCACCTCCGAGGGCCAATCGCCAAATTTGAATCTAAACTGCTTTTCAATGGTGAAGGTTTCGGCATCAATGCGATAGAGCGATGGGGCTTCGTGTCCATAGGGTGATCCCTCGTAGCCACCATCGGTTACGGTCCATAGTTTGTTGTTGCAGTCCATAACAAGCGAAGTGGGTTGAATGCCTACAACAAGTTCGTCAACAACTTTGTCGGTCTCGGTATCTATTTTTATAATGCGATTTTGGTACGACCAACAGTTTACATATACATATTTGCCGTACTGCACCATCTGCTCCGTTGAGCCCGACTCCATTGTCATATTTGGCACTTCGATATAGCCAGTAATCTTATATAGTTTGGGGTTTACGATAAAGATGCGGTTATCCCAAATTTGCGTGATGTAAGCCTTCTCATCGGAGATGAAGTGGATATAGCGTGGCGAGGTGAGATTTACGATGCGTCCCACCTCCTTGAAGGTGTGAGGGTCGATGGCAAAGACAACGTGCGAGTTATTGACCACAACCCAACCTACGCCATTGCGGACAATCATCGATTGGCATACATCGCCGAGTTTCATTGCATTAGCACGATAGAACACTTCGTTTTCCACCTTCTTGGTCACAGGATCGTAGTACGAGAGCGTTGCATTGCCGTA
Organism: Alistipes sp.; assembly: GCA_045654385.1. Classification (GTDB taxonomy): domain Bacteria; phylum Bacteroidota; class Bacteroidia; order Bacteroidales; family Rikenellaceae; genus Alistipes. The sequence goes on along the minus strand of JAZONG010000097.1, from coordinate 712 downwards.
CTGGAAATTTCCCTCATTGCAGACAAACAATCCCTTTGAGCCAGAGTAGTCTAACTCCTCTACCAAGCCATACTCCCACTTCATACACGCAGTATGAAGCAGGAGCAAAGCGAATACTATATATTTGACAACACCTCTCATCTACTACAACTCCTTTTTGATATTGTAATCGTAGAATCCGAGCACCTCGGTCGATACCTCTCCAAGCCAGCCACTCTTGGTATTGACAGCCACCTGCACTTTCACAAAGTCGATGTACTCCAACTCCTTGTGCTTGCCATCGGCATCTATCGCATCCGAAATTCGGAAGTGGTTGGCATTTGCCTCAGCACTGGCATTCGCATCATCGGTCAGGCGGTCGATAGGGCTAAAGTTGTCCACATACCCCCAATCGTACTCCTCGTTTACCCAATAGGTCCCCTTTCCCGATGTGTCGTAGTTCCGCGCTTTTAAACAAGTGCCCGTAAGGGTGTAGCTATCTTCCTTGATCCACGCCGGATAGTAATAATCCTGCGAGTGGAAGATTTTCAGATAATCGATTTCACCACTATTTCCCTGATTATCCGTCCACTGTACGGGTTTTTGAGCCTCTGTCGGACGATAGTATGTGACGGCATAGTTCTGAATGGTTTCGGGCTTGCCCGTCTCCGAGCCTGCCAATTCATACCAAGTATCATCGGGCTGTCCATTGCCATTCTCGTCTTGCATAACC
>JAZONG010000096.1:0-1289 GCA_045654385.1 Alistipes sp. | reverse complement strand
TGGTCGCTTGAACTCTTTCCTCACGGTCGCCGCTCATCATACCTTGAAGGTCGAAGATACGGTTTATAAAAAGACCGAGAAAGAACGCAATAGCGCCGTCGGCGATAATCTGCGCCGGAGACTTCCCGGTCTGGTCTATCGTGAGGAAGGCGGTCAAGATGTAGACGGCGGAAGCAAAGCCGACTATAAAATAGCCGAGGTTGTTCCGAAAAAAGTCTCTAATCTTTTCGTTCATTTGTTAAATCCTCCCTATGTATTTTTGAAGGACTTGCTCAACTTGCGCCGTGGTTACATCTGCGGTCTTGCCAATGAGAATGTTTTCCTTTGTGATTCGGATTGCTCTTTGGAAACATACAAAATCGAGGAACTCCCCGGCGAGAGCCATACCACTTAACAAAATGAGGTCGTCGAGTATTGCTTGTAATAAGTATGCCATAATGAATACTATACCGAACAATACAATTCTTCGAGGCATTTTGAGTTTGCCGATAACCTTCAAGAAAAGGAAGAACACGGCGAGCATACCGCCGATACACAACTTCACGGTGTCGCTTGGTGTCTTGGTATATTTATCCCAATTCACGATGAAACACACGAGAAGAGGGGCGATACAAGTGATAAAACTTCCGATATAGAGGAGAACGAGCCTCAATCGGAGGTTAGGCTTCTTCTTCGTCTTGCTCATTTTTCGCACCTACCTTTTCGATTTCCGTCGCATAACCTTTCTTCACGAGTTCCTCGGTGTTACAGAAGCCAAGCCTCAATATCTTTTCCGAGTTCTCGGCGGCGGATTTTACCGAAGCGATACCGGCGTTAAACATCTCTTCCATTCTATCGAAGCGCTCCGAGAAGGCTTCGATTTTTTGGTCTTGCTCGGCGAGTTTCTCGTCGGTCTTTTTACCGTTTTCTACCGTAGCGTTTACATCGCTCGTAGCCTGGTTAAACTTTGCGACGGAGACTTGGATTTTGCTTATAATAGGAAGCGCCGCAACGCATAACGCCGAGATAGCCGAGAGAGCAAGAACGACATTCGGAATCAACTTGGTCTCGACATACTCTTGCCAAGCCACTTCTCCGACGGTCAAAAAGTACACGCCGACGGCGGCGAGCGCTCCGAGAACAAAACCAAGAATAAATAAAACTACTATCTTACTTTTTTTCATTGTTTTCTCCTTCCTCATCTACGAGACCGAAGTCGACCGGCTTACCTTCGAGGCAATCGTACCATTTTTCACAAGGTTCGTCGCAACCTCCTCCGGTCTCACAGATAGAGCAGATGTTTTCGATTG
>JAZONG010000095.1:0-30048 GCA_045654385.1 Alistipes sp. | reverse complement strand
CGCCGTAAGGCAGCTGTAGCTCGCGTATTCGTGAAGCCAGGAACTGGAAACATTACAATCAACCACAAGGCTCTCGAAGTCTATTTCCCATTGAACATCTTGCAGTACGAGGTTAAGCAGCCATTGCTCGTAACTGAGACTGCTGAGGCTTACGATGTTGTTGTAAACCTCGTAGGTGGTGGTATCAAGGGCCAGGCTGAGGCAGCTCGTATGGGTATTGCTCGTGCATTGTGCGAGATCAACGCTGAGTATCGTCCTGTTTTGAAGAAGAACGGATTCCTTACTCGTGATGCCCGTGAGGTTGAGCGTAAGAAGCCAGGACAGCCTGGTGCTCGTCGTAAGTTCCAGTTCAGCAAGCGTTAATTTTTATTTCGTAAGCGGACTAACATTTCGGCAAAGCACGACAAGGGTTCTCAAAGTAAGCAAGACCACTTATACTTATATATTATTATATAGAGATGGCCAAAGGTTAATTGGCTGATGGTCGAAAAAAGGTGCTACCTGCTACTTGCCCTGTCGCGGAAAACTCTTCGGACCGACAAGGTCGCTACCGCAAGAGTTGAAGTAAAGAGAATTAAAATTACAAAAAAAAGAAACTAAAATGTCTAGAACAGATTTTAATACATTGTTGGAGGCTGGCGTTCATTTCGGTCACTTGAAGCGCAAGTGGAACCCTAAAATGGCTCCATATATCTTCATGGAGAAGAACGGCATCCACATCATCGACCTCTACAAAACTGCTGTAAAGCTCGATGAGGCAGCAGAGGCACTCAAGAACATCGTTAAGAGCGGTCGTCGTGTGCTTTTCGTTGCAACCAAGAAACAAGCTAAGGAAGTAGTTGCCGAAAAGGTAGCAGCCGTAGGTATGCCTTACGTAACAGAGCGTTGGGCTGGCGGTATGCTCACAAACTTCCCAACTATACGCCGTGCTGTCAAGAAGATGGCTACCATCGACAAGCAGATGGCAGACGGCCTTTATGACAACTTCTCGAAGCGTGAGAAGTTGCAGATCTCTCGCCAGCGTGCGAACTTGGAGAAGAACCTCGGTTCTATCGCTGACCTTACTCGTCTTCCAGCTGCATTGTTCGTAATCGACGTGCAGAAGGAGCAGAACGCAGTTAAGGAGGCAAAGCGTTTGAACATCCCTGTATTTGCAATGGTTGATACTTGTTGTGATCCAACCGACATTGATTTCGTAATCCCTGCAAATGACGATGCTACAAAGTCTATCGCTTTGATCCTCGATACTGTATGTGCTGCTATCGCAGAGGGCGCAGAGGAGCGTAAGCTCGAGAAGGAGAAGGAGGCTGTTGAGGCTGAGGCTAATACAGAGGCTCCTGCAAAGAAGCCTGCTAAGACTCGCATTAAGAAGAGCGTAAAGGCTTCGGTTGAGGCTCAGGAGGCAGTTGTAGCAGAGACTGTTGCTGCTGTTGAGGAGTAATTTATTAACAAACGAAAACCAGAAAAGACTATGGCAATAGAGATTAAGGCAGCTGATGTAATGAAGTTGCGTAAGATGACCGGTGCCGGTATGATGGACTGTAAGAAGGCTCTCGTAGACGCAGTCGGCGATTTCGAGCGTGCTAAGGAGATTATCAAGGAGAAGGGTAAGCTCGTAGCTGCAAAGCGTGCTGATCGTGAGACTTCTGAGGGTGCTGTTATCGCAAAGGTTCAGGGCAATAAGGCTATCGTAGTTGGACTCGGTTGCGAGACTGACTTCGTTGCTAAGAATGCTGATTTCCAGGCGCTTGCTGAGGCTATCGCTGAGGCAGCTATCGTAAACTTCCCGGCTGACAAGGATGCCCTTATGGCTTGCACACTCGCAGACGGCCGCACTGTTGAGGCTGCTGTTACCGAGTTGACCGGTCAGACAGGCGAGAAGCATGTTGTTGCAGGTTACGAGGCTATCGAGGCTCCATTTATTTCGGCTTATATGCACGTAATCACCGGCAAACTTGCTGCTGTTGTTGGCTTCAATAAGGAGCTCGACGCACAGGTTGCTAAGGGTGTTGCAATGCAGGTAGCTTCGATGAACCCGGTTGCTGTATCGTCTGCAGATGTTGAGCAGAGCGTTCTCGACGCAGAGTTCAAGACTGCAGTTGAGAAGACCAAGGACGAGCTCGTTCAGAAGGAGATCAACGCACACCTCACTAAGGCTGGTATCAACCCTGCACATGTTGACAGCGAGGATCACATCGAGTCTAACCAGTCTAAGGGCTGGATCACTGCTGAGCAGGCTGCACAGGCTCGTGAGATCATCAAGACCGTAGGTGAGGCTAAGGCTGCAAACCTCAATATGCAGATGATTGAGAACATCGCTAAGGGTCGTGTTCAGAAGTTCCTCAAAGAGAATACTCTCGAGGAGCAGGGCTACCAGATGGGCGATGGCAAGACTGCTGTTAAGGATGTTATCAAGGCTGCTGATTCAGAGGCTAAGGTTCTCGTATTCAAGCGAGTATCACTTGCTGACTAATTAGTCACTACTTAATATGAAAGACGCTACGAGTAATCGTAGCGTCTTTTTTTGCATAATTACCATTACCTATAAGAGCAAAATAAAATCGAGCGAGAATTTCTCGCTCGATTTTATTTTGTTGTCTGGCAATGATTAGTTGCCTGGGTTGTACGATGCAGGGTAGTTTACGGTTACGCCATCGTAAGATTTTAAACCATAAACAGGGTTGCCTCCGCCACCATTTTGGCCTCCACCAAAGATCTGATCGAACGGAATGTACTCATAGTGAGTCTCATTCTCGCCGTGGTTGCAGTTGTTGTGATCAACGCCTCCATAAGAGTATCCTGGCTCTACACGGTGGAATTTCCACTCACCCTCGTCTGCATACGATGGGGTACCGTATGCAGGAGACTCGCAATAATGGTAGTTCATCCAGTCTCCATAATTTACAACTACATTCTTGCAAGTGATGTTGCAACCTGCTGGGTCTGGAACAACTCGACCATTCATCTCCTTGGTAGTCTCAACATTACCAACAAGCATACCGCAGATACGATATGCATACCATTGATAGTTCGAAACGACATCGTTGTATGCATCCAAACGGCAATTAACAACAATATCCTCGAAGTGGTAAGTGCCATCGGTATAAGCCTCTGCTAATACGCCACCAAGTGAAGAGCCGTGTGATCCCCAGAATGAAGCGATGTTTACATCGCTCTCGATAACGATATCCTTGAAGAGGTAGTTACCAGCCTCCGGCCAACCGAGGATACCTGCAACACCATTTTCGAACGAGCAGAGTATAGAGTTCTTTACGGTGATATTCTCGAAAGTACAGTCGCCGGCAGCGTTACCTGCAATACCACCACAATTACCCTTCTCAACACGCAACTCAAAGCCCTCGAGAGTTACATTCTTAACGGTTGCATTCTCGAGCTTACCGAACAAACCGAGTGAACCCCATTTGCCACTCTCGTAGCCGAAATCCCAACCATTCTGGTAGATGTTCTTGATGGTGTGACCTGCACCATCGAAAGTACCCTTGAATGGGTTCTTTACAGTCTTGCTGCAAGTGCCGATAGTAGCGAAAGAGATGCGCTCGCCATTGTCATCATACTCGATACCTGCGTCAATATCATTGACCAAAGTTACGATCTTACCCTCGAATGTGTTGCCTGCATTTACCCCATCGCGCAACCAATCCAAGCCCGACTTCTCGGTGAGCATATAGGTAGCATTTGCCTCGTCGTACAATACGCCAGGAGCAACCTCTACAGCATTGGTAACCTCCTTGTTGTAGTCATCAACATCGTACTCCGGAACGATTACAACGGTGATGTCGGTAGTGTTTGTGAGCAACTCGCCATAGATGTTTGTACGGTGGTTGCGCTGTACAGGTACCGAACCTACGGTAATGCTATTCTCAACATCGCCATCGGTGTAAGCGAAAGTTACATCAATAACCTCCTTGTCAGCATTTACGAGGAGATAGTTCATAGCCAAATAGTCGTAGCCGGTAACAGGGAATGTTTCGCCTACGGGGATATTTGCAAGAGCGAACTCTACATTAGTCTGGTTTGTTGCAATGCCTGTAGCGAGGTCGAGCTCGGTGTAAACAGGAACATTAACCTTTGACTGCGATACTGCGTAACCTGCACTCTTTGCAGCAGCCAAGTCGCTGGTACCGATGTTGAGCTGTGCGAATGGACGCTTCAACTCTACGGTCATAGCCATATTGTCGGTAACAGTGAAGGTCTCGTGCTTGTAGAAAGCATCGTAAGACTCGTTGTTGCTTGTTGCAGCCGAATAGTCTATGCTCAACTTCTTTTGTGCGAAGTCGATGGTGTAAGGAGCATTGGGTGCTGCAGCCCAGAAAATAGCCGAATAGGTTTTGCCAACTACGAGCTTCAACTCAACAGAGGTGCTGCCCAAGATGGTACCACCGGTAACGGTGAGGTCGCTCAACTCGTTGCCAGCTGCATCATACACAGCATATTGCAATACGGTTGCGCTCAAGCCATCGCTGTATGTACGAGAAGCGATGACAGGTGAGTTAATCTTGAATGAAACGGTAGATGTACCGCCAACATTCGCTGTGCCGAGTTCTGCATCGCTCTGGCACGAAGTAGCAAACATCATCGAGATTGCTACCATCAAAAACATAAGTTTTTTCATGACTGTTTGTTTTTTGAAAAGTTAATAAATAAGTGAATGATAAGTTAATTGTAAAAGTTTATATCTCAATGTTATAATCATCTCCTTCATATCCCGGGTCGATAAATGCTCCGCTCGAACTTTGTGGCGAGAGAAATTCGCCCTTTACAATGGTGAGTTTACTACGAACAATAGGCACCATTATAGGTTTAGATGAGCATATAAGTTCTCCGTTTTTACTATATACATCGACCGATATACTCAACTTTGTTTCATTCTCTCCTATAAATACATAGTCGTATCCGAGGGATAGTTCCTTATTCTGTTCGCTCTGCATCTGGCTTGAGAAGTTTACTCTGGTCCAAGCGTCAGCGGCCTTGTCTGTAAACATATTGAATGAGCAGGGCATAAAGTTGTTGTAGCGGAATACAACCTTGAATTGGCTAATGTCGATGCTCTGTAACAGCTGCTCATACGACATCTTGTCGCTGTCGAGATTGAGTGTGCCCTGCTTGCTGAGTTGTTCTGCCATACGGGTTACAAATGACTCGCCATCGGTGGCTATGAATTTGAACTTGCCCATAGGGCGTGACATCGCAATTGTTACCTCGTTTATAATAGTGATAGTCGAGTCGTTATTCGCAGTTTTCGATGGTATCAGCAATGAAATCTCACCTTTGAAGGCGTCACGATAGTCATTGCTACCGATATGATGCTCTTCGTTGGCAAGTATAATCTCGGCAAAGTCTGTTGTGTTGTAGTATTTGTCTTTGTTACTTCCTTTATCGACATAGTCGGCCCAAACATGCAAATCGTATGAGCCTTCATATAATTCGATGGTTACGATGTGGTTTAGATTTGAGGTGTCCGATTTCGTAAATACGAATGTGGTGTCAGCCGTGCGACTTTCACCAATGATATTATCTGTGCGATAAGCCTTTATGATGTAGCGAATGTCGTGAGAAGACTTCTGTCTTTCCTCATCTTCGCCAAACACATCCTCGCTGCGTGTGTAATTAACGGTTTTGAATAGTGGTAAATCGGTGTCGAATTCGAGGTGTAGGCGTAGTGAAACGGGTTCCTGATTATCTGTCGGAAACTCGTGGATATCGCAGCCCGTAAAAGTTAGAAGTGCTGCTATCAATGATGATATGTAGAACTTCCAACTTCTCATTCCTCTCGTTTTTTAAGGTTGAAACGGTATGAAATGTTGATTGAGGCGTTGTCTATGCCCCAATATGTAGTGCGATATGTTTCGGCCAATTTGCCGTTTTTGATATTGTAGAATTTATCGCAATGTACGGAGTAACCACCGACACCCAATGCGAACTCTACATTCCAACGCTCGTTTTTCGAGATAGGCATACGGTATCCGATACTGATACCACCTCCGATTATTGGGCTGGTTCCGTTGTGGTCTTGATAGCGATAACTGCGATTTAGGGCGAGATTAAACGATGCCGCTCCAAAGTGTGCGCCGGCAAATAATCCCGAATTGTTTTTGTTAAACCAATATCTCAACTCCGGCTGTGTTGCCAAAGTTCGGAATTTTATGGTTGGAATAAAGTAGTCAACAGCGGAGTAGTATACCGGAATATGGAGCGACCAATGGCGTGCAAGGTCCACCTCTATGCCAATGTTAGCAAGGAGTAAACATAGTCCTAATGTATTGGTTTTCAGGTGGATATGGCGGTCAAGATCCCCCCCCCCTGGCGCCTGGGACTGTGGCTCGTCAGCGATGATTGGCGTTGTAACCTCTGTGGCAGCAGTTGCTACAACAAGCTTTGGAGTAGGTGTTTGAATCACCTCCAGCTCGTCATAGACAATCACCGCATAGGCGTTGCGCATATGCGAGAAGTAGAGGTCGTTGAGTTGCCACCAAACTCGACCATCGTCAATTTCTCGTAACTTTGCGATACGATTGGTGGGGTAGTCGGACTGCTCGTCAATAGTAGTATCCAAGACTTCGAGAATCTCGAATCTATGAGGTAGTACCGACTTTTCTACATGCTCTCGTAGTAGTTCCCACGAGATATAACTATCGTTGCGGGTAATTATACTGTCCGGAATATCAACTTTATCTCTGATTTTTGTTTCGAGAGCACAGAGGCGTGCGCCAGCAAGTTTACGGTTCAACTCTAAACTTCCTTCGGGCGATGCCGAGCCACAGAACGATACACTACGAAGTTTTAGTGTAGGATTGTTCTCGAATTGATGTATGAGCTCGATGATTTTTTGCAGTTGTAGAGCATTGTCGCTGTAACTTGGCTCTACAACAGAACGATTCAGGCGGAAATCTAAACGAATCTCCGTACGATGTTCTTTTGCAGAAACAATACTCCATACACATAGTGCAAGGAGTAGTATTACCCACTTAAATCTGCTCACAACTAACTAACCTAACACTCCAAAGAATAGGGGAACTTCAAGTAGCAAAGGTAAGTAAAAAATCCTATCGTTGTTCTGCAAACTGCAATTGTTTTTTTAAAACTTCGCTCTGCTTGTTGTAATGTATTGATAGTTAGATTGTTGGTCGGTGTGATTGCAAGTTGTTTTTAGGTTAGTGATGATGCTCCAAAACGGTATGCGGAATGTGGCCGTGCGAGATAATCTGTATCGGACATTGATAATTCTCTAATTGCTCGGCAGTTATAATGTTCGAGTCGTGACGATGTACCGAACGATTTACGCAGACAATGCTCTTTACCACGCTCGTGATTGTGCCGAGGTCGTGCGATACCATAACTATTGCCATACGCTCGTTAAGGTGATGCAGTAGGGTATAGAGTTCGTTTTCGAATTTGTTATCCACGAAGTTTGTAGGTTCGTCGAGAATTAATAATTTAGGCTCTAAAATCACTGCTCGGCAGAGTAACGCTCGCTGCATCTGACCGCCCGAAATCTCACTTATCTGGCGCTCGGCAATATCTGCAATACCCGCCATTTCAAGCAGTTGCATCGCCTTCTCACGGTCAGCTTTAGTGTAGCGACCGAAGAACCCCTTCTCCGCTTGCAGACCCGACATAACGACCTCAATCACCGAAATCGGAAACGATTTATCGAACTCCGATTGTTGCGGGAGATAGCCGATAAGACGATGTCCGCCATCTGAAAGGGTAGGGGCATAGACAACCTCGCCACTGTGCGGAACGGCACTTAAAATAGCCTTGACAAGGGTAGTCTTACCACCTCCGTTGGGACCGATAACTCCCAGAAAATCAGTAGGGTATATGTCGAGCGACACATCCTCCAATGCGGTCGTCGAGTCGTACTTTACGGTTATATTTTTTAGCGATACGATAGGCTCCATACTACTTGGTGATTAGGTTTACGATGTGGCGAATGTTCTCGAAAATATCCTCGTCTAACGGGTTGATTTCCACCGCAGTAGCGCCAATATCCTGGCATATAACCTCGACCGAAGAGGCCGGAAACTCCGACTGGTAGAAGATATATTTGACTCCCTCGGTACGAGCCTGCTCGATGATATTTGCGAGGTGCTTTGCGCTTGGTTCTTTGCCTTCGTGCTCGATAGCTACCTGCGTAAGACCATAATCACGAGCGAGATAGGTGAGAGCAGGGTGGTAGATAATGAAAGTATTGCGAGGGCTTTGACGGCACGCCTCTGCAACCTCCTCATCGAGTTCTAACAACCTAATGCATAGGGTAGTATAGTTCTTGTCGTAGTTTACGGAGTCGGGCATCTCACGAGCAATTACGCTGTATATGTTTTCTGCCATTTTGCCCAGCGACTTTGGCGAACACCAGATGTGAGGATCGATGCCGTGGGCGTGATTGTGAGAGCAATTGGAGTGGTTGTGATGGGCGTGCGAGCAAGAGCCGGCAAGCACCTCAATACCTTGAGAAAGGTTGATAATCTGCTCGTTACGGGCTATGCGATGGAGTAACTCCTGCTCAAATTCGAGCAGTCCGGTACCGAAGACAAAGCGTGCAGACTCAACCTCACGCAACTGCTTGGGCGTAGGCTCGAATGCCTCGGGCGAAGCTCCTTGCGGAACAAGCACCGACACCTCGAAGTCATCGCCGAGGATGCTCTCGACCAATGGTTTAAGCGGAGCAATCGACACAATTGCACGATCCTCGACCACAATTTTTCGCTCAGCGCAACCGAAGAATAGAATAGTTACCGAGAGTAGTATGAAATACCTTAATCTTCTCATATTATATTCGCTACAAATAAAATTTAACATAATATACATATTACATCAACAGAGTAATACGACGGGGTAGTGAGTGATATTTGGAGAAATGGCCGTTGTTGAAGCGGCTATTCTTCTCCTCGCTACCGATTTTTCAATTTTCGTACTACAAAGATAAAAATAATCCCCAAATAAATCGATTTTGCGACAAATCCTTTTATTTGAATGATTGAATACATTATTTAATAAAGAATGTAAGTATCAGTAAATCAGCGCTATTGCTACATATTTTCACAAAGTTTAACTCGCTGAGAATTGCGTATTTTTTATTGCACGCCTAATCGTGCGTGAATTTTAGGCTAAAAACATAGAAAAATATACCTTATATATAATAAGGTGAAAAAAATATAGGGTAGTCCGACTACCCTATATTTTTATTTGTGTTCGTCGGCTCCTGAATTGCAGAGTCGGAGGTTCGCTATCTTTTTGGTCGTAACTCCTCGAAGGTCTGATCACGATAGACCACAATGATCTTCTCGATGTCGGAACGACCAAGTGTCGAAATAGGAACATTTGGAGTACTTGCTGCGATGTCGTAATTTTCGCTCTTATCCGAATTTTCCACCTTCATATCGAAGAGTGTTCCCGAGGTTGGAGTCGCAGAAATCTGCGTTGAATCTGATGCGCTATCCGGTGTCGAAATCGGAACATTCATATTACGCATCTCGGTTGCATCGCCCAACAACCAGTAAGGGTTGATTTGTGGAAATCGATTGACAATTTTACACAACATTTCGAAGCTCGGCTTGTTGCGTCCGCTCAAAATATGAGAGATGGCAGCCGGCTTTACTTCGAGAATTTCTGCAAGTTTACTTGCTGTCAAATTCTCGCTTTGCATCAAAATACGCAGTTTTTCCTCCATTTTCGTAAGTTTTTACAAAGGTAAATAAAATTTACGAATTAAACAAGTTTGAGTATACAAATGTTAAATGTTGATAATTGTTAATAAGTGTTACAAATGTTAATAATACATCAAAGGTTAAAAAGCAGAATTTACCATATATTATATATTACTTTATGTAATGCAGTGTAAATTGCTGATATTTATACTATTTATATATAATTATAGTGTATATATGAGCATATATGCACTATAACGCTCTACGCCTGTGTATAAAACTATAAATCACTTTATGTAAAAATCATAAATCACTGATATTTAGCAACATAAACATATAAAATTCAGTATATGAACATCGATTAATCGCACTGATTTTTCATCAAATTCACCAACTGTAAACATTTACAAATGTAAATAAATAAGTGAATAATTAACACTATTAACATTTACATTTGTAAACAACTGAACGAGTTTACAAATGTATATATTTTACAAGTGTTAAATAAAGACGATGTGTTTATGATTTTTGGAGTAAATTCACTCTATTTCGTATAATCGACTACCCTATTTTGTTGCACTTTCGGAAAATCGGCCATATTATGTTAAATTGTCAAAAGAAATATGCAGAGCAATATCATTTATCACTCTGCATATTAGCTAGTTACGAAGTTGTTAACACTCCCCTACCCCACTATCGCTTTTGCAATCTCAGCAAACTCTTCTGGGGTTAAATTTAACTTTTCACGGCTAAAATCGACATCTTTTTCGCTATTCATAGGTATCAGATGTATGTGTGCGTGGGGCACTTCCAGGCCTAAAACCACCGTTGCAACCTTCTTGCAGCCGCTAAATGCCTGTAATTTTTGTGCAACTTGTTTTGCGAATACAATCATACCCTGCAAAGTGTCATCGTCGAGGTCGTAGAAATAGTCAACCTCCTGCTTAGGGATAACGAGTGTATGGCCCTTTGTCAGTGGGTTGATGTCGAGGAATGCGTAGTAGCGATCATCCTCTGCAATTTTGTAACTCGGAATTTCGCCGGCTACAATTCGTGAAAAAATAGATGCCATATTATATGAATTTCAAATGTTCTATTTGTCGCATTTTTTGAATATGTAAAGAGTCTCTCTTGTTTCGGCCGACTACTCTACTCCATTGTATTCTCGTTATTATCGATACGCTTGACGCTCTCCAAGCCCTTTATCTGGCGGAACTTGTCCATAAGGGCGTACAAGGCCTCGGCACTCTGCACATAAAGGCTCATTTTTCCCTCGAAAATGCCATCGTGGCTACGGAGGTGTATCTCTCGCATATTGATGCTGAAATCGTCGGAAACGATGTGTGTAATGTCCGACAACATTCCCATTCGGTCGATGCCTCGCAGTTCGATAGTCGATAGATAGGCCGTAGCCTTGTGCTGCTCCCACTTAATCTTATCCTTGATGATATTCTTGCCGTACTGCGATGCAAGGCGATTAAGTTCATCACAAGCGGCCTTGTGAACCACGATTTTATTGGTTACAGGATCACGGAAGCCAACGACATTGTCGCCTGGCAGTGGGCTACAACAAGATGCAATCACAAAGCTATCGTCATTTGCAGGCTTTTCACTCTCGGAAACCTCTGAGTCGTCATCATCCTCCTGACGGAGTTGCCAGAATTTGAGCAATTTGCTTGTAGAGGACGATTTAAGCACCTTTTCGATGTTGTCGAGTGAGATAATGCCCGCTCCGATACGGCTATAAAACTCATCCTTGTAGTTGCAACCATACGCCTGCATAGCCTTGCGCAGCACACGGCCGCTCATCGCTACATTATACTCTGCCAACTTGCTCTCGAACAGCGCAATACCATTCTCGACATTGTTCTGCTGCTCACGCTTCAAAAAGGCAGTAATCTTCTGCTTAGCCTTGGTTGTGGTTACTATTTCGAGCCACTCCGCCTTTGGTTTGGCGTTGTCGGCTGTGATAATCTCAATCTGGTCGCCCCACTTCAAAGTCTTGGTTATAGGCTCTATTTTGTGGTTGATTTTAGCGCCTATGGCGTGGTCGCCCACCTTGGTGTGGATGTCGTACGCAAAGTCGAGCGCAGTTGCTCCATTTGGCAGTTCTCGGCGTTCGCCTTTTGGCGTAAATACTGTGATTTCGGAGGTGTAGAGCGACAATTTGAAGTTGTCGAGGAACTCCACCGCATTCTCGGTAGGGCTGTTGAGTGCATCACGAATCTTTTTGAGCCAGGTGTCGAAGGCGTCGTCGTTCTGCGACAGAGTTGCCTTCTTGTACTTCCAGTGGGCTGCAAAACCTCGTTCTGCAATCTCCTCCATTCGCTCGGTGCGAATTTGTACCTCCACCCAATGGCCGTCAGGGCCCATTACGGTCGAGTGTAACGCCTCGTAGCCATTCGCCTTTGGCATTGATATCCAATCACGCAAACGGTCTTGTTTTGGGGCGTAAATATCTGTTATATTGGAGTATATCTGCCAGCACTGCGTCTTCTCTGACGGGAATGGCAGGGTTTTGAATACGATGCGGATGGCAAATAGGTCGTAAATCTCCTCGAAAGGAATCTGCTTGCGTTGCATCTTTGTCCAAATCGAATAGATGCTCTTTACTCGTCCCGAAATCTCGTATTGGATGTTGTTGCGATCCAAGACCTCGATAATCGGCTTGCAGAAGCGGTCTATGTACTCTTGGCGCTTGTTGGCAGATTGTGCCAGCAAGGTGCTAAGACGCTCGTACTCCTCCGGAAAGCGGTACTTCATACAGAGGTCTTCGAGCTCGGTCTTAATCGGGTGTAAGCCAAGGCGATAAGCCAACGGAGCAAAGAGATAGATTGTTTCGCCCGTAATTTTAATCTGCTTATTTAGAGGCATAAATTGCAGGGTGCGCATATTGTGCAGGCGGTCTGCAATCTTGATAAGGATAACTCGTACATCGTCGGAGAGAGTGAGCAGTACCTTACGGAAATACTCGGCCTGCTCCGAGGTGTTGGCGTTGAATACTCCCGACATCTTGGTCAAACCATCGACCATCGAGGCGATTTTCGCACCGAAGATATGTTCCATATCCTCGACTGTGTAGTCGGTATCCTCGACCACATCGTGCAGAAGGGCTGCAACGACCGACTTTACGCCCAAGCCAATCTCGTCTACCACAATCTGTGCTACGGCTATCGGGTGTAGCATATATGGCTCGCCTGAGCGACGGCGCACACCTGAGTGAGCCTCCTTTGCAAGGAAGAATGCACGCTTGATGAAGTCCCAATTCTCTTCGCTCTTGCAGATTTTTTTGCACGATTCGAGTAGCTTCTCCCAAGCCTCGTTAATCAATCTCTCGTCGTCGGTTGTGTAATTGCTCATATCCTAACCCTCTAACCTTAACCTCTAAAAACAGTATTGAGAGCAGTGCCGTTTTAGCGGCACTCTGCTCTCGTTTATTGTGGCTTATAAAGCCTCTATTTCTGTGTCATAGCCTCTCGGAGCTTAGCTTCGATTTCGTCGCACAAAGCCTTATCCGAGGTCAGTAACTCCTTAACGGCATCACGGCCCTGGCCAATCTTCTTCTCGCCATACGAGAACCACGAGCCGGCCTTCTTGATAATCTCGTAATCGACAGCCAAGTCGAGAATTTCGCCAATCTTCGAGATGCCCTCGCCGAACATAATGTCGAACTCTGCCTTCTTGAACGGAGGTGCAACCTTGTTCTTTACAACCTTTACACGGGTGCGTGTTCCGAGCTGCTCCTCACCATCCTTGATAACCGATGTACGGCGGATGTCGATACGAACGCTGGCGTAGAACTTCAAGGCGTTACCACCTGTTGTAGTTTCAGGGTTACCATAAACCACGCCAATTTTATCACGAAGTTGGTTGATGAAGATGCAGACGGTCTTTGTCTTTGCGATACTTGCGGTCAATTTACGCAAAGCCTGCGACATCAATCGAGCCTGCAAACCCATCTTTGAGTCGCCCATCTCGCCCTCAATCTCGGCCTTTGGTGTAAGAGCTGCAACAGAGTCGATTACGATGATGTCGATTGCGCTCGAACGAATCAATGAGTCGGCAATTTCGAGAGCCTGCTCGCCATTGTCAGGCTGTGAAACAAGGAGGTTATCCACATCTACGCCCAGCTTTTGTGCATAGAAGCTGTCGAATGCGTGCTCCGCATCGATGAATGCTGCAATACCGCCTGCCTTCTGAGCCTCGGCGATTGCGTGGATAGCCAAAGTGGTCTTACCTGACGACTCAGGACCAAAAATCTCAATTACTCTACCCTTTGGGTAACCGCCCACTCCGAGTGCTACATCAAGGGTGATAGAACCTGTCGGAATAACCG
Organism: Alistipes sp.; assembly: GCA_045654385.1. Lineage (GTDB taxonomy): Bacteria > Bacteroidota > Bacteroidia > Bacteroidales > Rikenellaceae > Alistipes. The sequence goes on along the minus strand of JAZONG010000095.1, from coordinate 16,041 downwards.
GTACATTCTCTACATTCTCGCTCGACATCTGCATAATCGAACCTTTGCCGAAGTCCTTCTCAATCTTCGCCATTACTGCCTTCAAGACCTTCATCTTCTCGGCATTCTGTGTTGTCATTTCGCTCATAATATATTCGTTTTAATTATTTTATTCACTCTAATTCTTTTTTCCAAAGGAAAAACTCTCCTCAAAGTTAAGAAATTTTTTCGATAATAGGTGCTGTTTTTTCTATTTTTTATCGTTTCTCTCCATTAAAAGCGCAAATAATAGCCAATATCAATCCTATAACAGCAATTATTAATGCTCCAATATCATATATTATTGATATAAAAAGTACTCCCCAAAAAATCAGTCCCATAACTATCAATTATTAATTATCAATTGCTTACGATTGGTTAGTCCCAAAGAAGTTGCCCTACAATCTGCTCCTCGAACTCCTCCTGGGTGTTGTTGAGTCGCCTCATACACTGTGGGCAACGAATAGCCGTTTCGGTCTCGATATGACACATACCGTCCTCGCAGTCGAACTGCCCCATAAATCCAAATCCCACCAAGTTCATAAACTCAGTACCGCAATGCTTGCATCTGATTGTCTGTCCTGTTCCCATAGTTCTATTATTTTAAGGTTTTATATTACTTTCACGATGCAAAGGTAGGGGGCTATTTTGACAGGTTGTGTCAAAATAAAAAAAAAGTGCGAAAAAATCTAAAATTATCGATGATTTTTGAGTGGCGTGGCAAAAAAAAAGACGAGAACCTTTCGGCTCTCGTCTTTATATTAGTCTGATATATCGACTATTTCTCGCCTTTGAGTACAACTCTCTCGGCAACTGAACGGAGATACTTTGCTACCTCTGGGTTGAGTCGGATAGGTGTGTCGGCCTTGAATGGCTCTTTGAAGAGCGTGAGATAACCCACTGCGGCAGCGAGGTATGAGCCTGCATACGAAGGGTGTGAGCCATCCTTTACATAGAGGTTAATATCGGGGCGCTCTCGGCGCACAATCTCCCACGCAACGCCCACAGGTGAAAGTCCTACGCCCAACTCTTCTGCCATAGCGGTAGAATTGGCGATGATAACTTTCTGCATAACCTCGTAACTCTCGAAGTATTCAGGGTAGGCTTGCACAAGGTCTTGCAGCGACTTCGACTTGGTGGAACTATTGCCATCACGACGCCCCCAAGTCTGCTCGATGATGCACTTTGCCTTTGGGCTATACTCCTTAACTCTTGCCACCATTTTTCTCATCTCTCCCACTACATTCTTGTCCACTGACGAACCGATGCGGAGTGCGCTAAGGCTTTGGTCCTGCAAAAAGGCGTAGTCGAAACCTCCCTGCTCAACGGTCTCTCGTGATACCTTGTTGGCAAGGTGTTGTCTAATGGTATAACCACCGTGCTGGTAGGTTGCACCATCAATATGGTGTCCCTCGTACCACGCAAGTTCCTTCATCAACATCGGATATTCGTTGAAGTAGGTGTAGCTGTTACCTATAAATAATATGCGTGAAGAGTCCTTTGGTGTACTCTCGTCGAGAATAACGATTTTAGGCGAATTTCCCGCAGAGCTACCATATAGAGTACTTGTAGTCGCCGATTGATCGCAGTGGCGCAGACGGAACTTCAAATTGCCATTCGAGATGCCTTTTTCGAGGCGAACAGAGTGCCAGAGGAATCGTGGCCACTTGCTCGAAGTTGTTGAGTAGCAGTTTACTCCCTTTTTGTTGGCTGGCAGAACTGGTTTCCACTTATTGCCGTCGAGGTACTCCCACGCAAAGGCGTGAGGGATGTCGCTTGGCTCAGCGAGGAACGGAAGCCACAAATCTACAACTGTACCTGCCTTGATATCTTCAACGGGGCAGGTAACCAGCCAATAATCGCCCTTGCGAGCCCCATCTGCGGCAGGATGACTCTTTTTAAGGCCTGCGGCGGCAGTTGCTTTTTTGCCGACAAACTCTATTTTACCCTTACCTTTCGAGGCGTTATATACGCCCTCTTCGATGTATCGAGCGGTGCGCTTTGTCGAAAATGACCAATCAATATGCTTTTGCGACTGCGCAGTAAGCGATAGCGAGAGTGCCAATGCAATGATGGTTAGTGCTATTTTCTTCATAATGGATAGGTTTATTCGAATGTGTGAATAACTACGCCCGAGCGCAACTTCGGCTCAAACCAAGTGGTCTTTGGAGGCATAATGTTGCCCGTATCGGCAATGTCGATAAGTTGGCGCATAGAGACAGGATAGAGCGCAAATGCAACCTTCATCTCGCCGCTATCAACTCTCTGCTGTAACTCGCCCAAACCTCGAATACCACCTACGAAATCAATTCGGTTTGAGGTGCGCAAATCTTTGATACCGAGAATTTTATCGAGTACAAGATTTGATAAGATTGTTACATCGAGAACACCGATAGGGTCTGAATCGTTGTAGCGACCTTCCTTTGCAGTAAGGCTGTACCACTCACCTCCAAGATACATCGAGAAGTTGTGTAAATCCTGTGGTTTGTAGATTGCACTACCCTCCTTCTCGACTACGAAATCCTCCTCTAAAGCCGAGAGGAACGCCTCCTCGCTCAATCCGTTCAAATCACGAACTACACGATTGTAGTCGATGATGCGGAGGTGCGACTCAGGGAATGTAACAGCCAAGAAGTAACAATACTCCTCCTCACCCGTATGGTGCGGATTGTTATTTTTGCACTCCTCGCCTACTCGTGCAGCCGCTGCGGTACGGTGATGACCATCAGCCACATAGAGTGCCGGAATTGTACCGAAAATGGTGGTTATCTGCTCGTTGTACTCGGTTGGAACAACCCACAAAGTGTGGCCGAAGCCATCCTCTGCCACAAAGTCGTACTCCGGCTCCGAAGCGGTAACTTTTGCTACTATTGCGTTGATGTCGGCGTGGTCGGGATATGCAAAGAATACAGGCTCGATATTGGCCTTCTGGTTGCGCACATGGTGCATACGGTCCTCCTCCTTCTCGGTGCGTGTAAGTTCGTGCTTTTTGATTGCTCCCGAGAGGTAATCCTCGAAGTGGCAGCACATTACAATACCGTATTGGGTGCGACCATCCATAGTCTGTGCATAGATGTAGTAGTGTTCGTCGCCATCTTGCTGCAACCAACCCTCCTTGCGCCACTTGGCGAAGTTCTCCACCGCCTTGTCGTAAACCTCCTGCGAGTGCTCGTCAGCGATAGGCTCAAAGTCTATCTCAGGCTTAATAATGTGGAGAAGAGAGCGCTCTGTGGCCTCTGCCTTTGCCTCTACCGAGTTTAAAACATCGTAAGGGCGTGATGCAACCTCCTTTGCCAACTCCTTTGGTGGGCGAATGCCTTTGAATGGTTTAATGCGTACCATATACTATTTGTTCACTTGGAAACGAGTGTTTCCGTTTACTAAATAATCTACAATCTGTCGTGCTGCGGCCAAGCCTGCGTTGATATTAGCCTCGGCAGTCTCTGCGCCCATCTTCTTCGGTGTTCCGAAGTAGCGCTTGCCAAACTTCTCGGCATACTCCGCAGCGGTGTCAGGAGCAACATCGGTGATATATTTGAGGTCCTCACGCTCCTCCATAGCCTTTGCCAAACCAACCTCGTCGATAACCTCCTTGCGGGCGGTATTTACGAGTGTAGCGCCCTTAGACATCGACATTGCGAGGTCGTAACCGATTGAGCCTTTGGTCTGTGGCGTTGCAGGAATATGCAACGAAAGGAAGTCTGCACGACGATACAACTCATCGATAGACTCCACGCACTCCACTCCGTCAGCCTCGAATACGGCCTTGTCAGTGATGAACGGATCGTAGGCGATAACATTCATTCCGAGCGCCTTTCCCTTGCGACCTACCAACTTACCAACATTTCCGTAGGCGTGGATAGCGAGGGTTTTGCCGATAATTTCGTGGCCTGTGCCCGAAGTGAGTTGATTGCGGGACATATAGACCATAAAGCATACCGCCAACTCTGCTACGGCATTTGAGTTTTGGCCCGGTGTGTTCATTACCACAACACCACGCTTCTTCGCCTCCTCGCAATCGACATTGTCGAAGCCTGCACCGGCACGAACAACGATTTTGAGGTTCTTGGCAGCCTCCAAAACCTCCTTGGTAACCTTATCGCTGCGTACGATAAGAGCATCAACATCGGCTACGGCTGCAAGCAACTCGCCCTTGTCGGTATATTTTTCAAGCAGAACAACTTCATACTCTGCTGCTTTCAAAATCTCTGTGATACCATCTACCGCCTTGCGTGCAAATGGCTTCTCGGTTGCAATCAGAACTTTCATACCTTTCAATAATGAAGTGAAATATAAAACCTTCTCCTCTTTCTTCTCGTAGGTGTAAGGAACTATCGTAGGCATAGTCTATTTTGTTTTCAATGCCTCGAACTCCTGCATGCAAGCCACCAAAGCCTCTACCGACTCCTTTGGCAATGCGTTGTAGCACGATGCACGGAAACCACCAACCAAGCGGTGTCCCTTGATGCCTACCATACCACGCTCCTTGGCAAACTCCATAAATTCAGGAGCCAAATCCTCGTTGCCCTCGGTCATCACGAAGCAGATATTCATCAATGAGCGATCCTCCTTTGCTACGGTTGGGCGGAACAATGAGTTGCGCTCAATCTCGTTGTAGAGCAACTCTGCCTTCTCGACATTCATCTTATACATAGCCTCTACGCCACCGATAGACTTCAACCACTTCAAGGTCTCGTTCATCACAAAGATTGGGAATACCGGCGGTGTGTTGAACATCGAGTCGTTCTCCACGTGGGTATTTACATTTACCATTGTTGGCAATGGGCGAACAACCTTCGAGAGCATATCGTCACGAATAATTACGAACGAAACACCGGCAGGAGCAAGGTTCTTCTGCGCACCACCATAGATAAGTGCGTACTTCGAAACATCGAGCGGACGGCTCATAATATCCGACGACATATCTGCGATAAGAGGTACAGGCGAATCCATATCGACCTTGTACTCAGTACCATAAATGGTGTTGTTGGTGCAGATATAGAGATAGTCCAAATCGGCAGGAATCTCGAAATCCTTCGGAATGTACGAGAAGTTCTTATCCTCGCTCGAAGCCACAACTTCAACCTCGCCATAGAGTTTTGCCTCCTTGATAGCCTTCTTTGTCCAGACTCCGGTATTTACATATCCCGCCTTCTTGCCCAAGAAGTTTGCCGGAATATGGAAGAACTGTGTGCTTGCACCACCACCTACAAAATAGATGTGGTAGTTCTCGGGGATGTTGAGCAATTCACGGAACAGCGATTTAGCCTCTGCTAAAACCTCCTCGAACTCCTTGCTTCGATGTGAGTAAGAGAGTACCGAAAGACCTGTTCCCTTAAAATCAAAAATCGCCTTTGCTGCATTTTCAAGGGCTACTTCGGGCAATACCGAAGGTCCTGCGCTGAAATTGTGCTTTTTCATAACTCTTAGAAATTATAGTGTTTTTTTTGAAATATCTCCTATTCTCTATTTTACCTTAAAGTGCTCCTCTGCGTTGAGGTTTAGGCCGAGCAGTAAATCTCGTACAGCCATACGCTTTTTGCCCGCCACCTGCAACTCCTCGATGGATACCAAGCCATTTGAACAAGCCACTTTTATGTAGGTTTTATTGTCGGTAACGACCGCTCCGAGGATGTGCGAATGTTGCTTCTCCTCGAAATGAGCCTTGAAAATCTTCACCGAAAGTTCCTCCTCGCCACGCTTCAAGATGCTCCACGCAGCCGGATAAGGCGATAAACCTCGCACGAAATTGACGATTTGTGTGCCGTTTGAGCTCCAATCGACCTCACACATATCCTTGAAAATCTTTGGTGCGGGGCGCAAATTTGCATCCTCTTGTGGTTGCTCGATAGGCGATATGTCGCCCGACGCAATCTTCTCGACGCTCTCCACGACCAATGTTGCCCCCATCGTCATAAGGCGGTCGTACAAATCACCCACGCACTCCTCATCGCCGATAGGTGTGCGCTGCTGGCCGATGATAGCGCCCTTATCAATCTCGTGGTTAAGGAGGAATGTGGTGTTACCACTCTCCTTATCACCATTTATGATAGCCCAGTTGATAGGTGCTGCGCCACGATACTCCGGGAGCAACGATGCGTGAAGGTTAAATGTGCCGAAGTGAGGCATAGCCCACACAACTTCGGGCAACATACGGAACGCAATTACAATGCCTAAATCGGGTTGTAATGCATGCATTGCCTCCAAAAATGCCTCGTCACGCAACTTCTCGGGTTGGAGAATTGTCTGTATGCCCAACTCCTTGGCTGCACGCTTCACATCGCTCTCCTGCAACTTCATACCACGACCAGCAGGCTTATCGGGCATAGTTACTACGCCCACAACATTGTAGCCACCCTCCACGAGTGCCTTCAATGATGGCACTGCGAACTCGGGAGTTCCCATAAATACTATGCGTATATCTTTTGCGTTCATTGGCTATTACTTTTTAACCTTCTGCTTCATCTTATCTATCTTCTGCATCAACTTCTCACGATAGTGTTTGTAACGGCCTATATACCAGTCGAAATCGAGCAATGCCGAGTCGTTGTTCGCCTTATTCGAGAGGTATAATGCCAACGGTGTCAGGATGATAGCCGAAATCCACATTCCGAGTAACGAGCTCCAAGTTCCCTCCTTGGCGAACTTCTCTCCCGAGATTGAGATGATGTAGTAGATTACGAAGAACACCACCGAGATAACAATCGGCATACCTAAACCGCCCTTGCGGATAATCGCTCCGAGAGGTGCACCGATAAGGAAGAAAATCAAAATCGAAATTGGCAGTGTAAGTTTGCGATGCCACTCGTTTTTGCTTCGGTATAACTGATTTAGGGCCTCCTTCGAGGTGCTTTCGTCGAACGAGAACATATTTCGTGAGCTGCGAGCCTTGCGCAAAGCATCGTCATAAATTCTATCCTTTGTGCGGGTGCTGAGTTGCGGTATTGAGTCAAGCAGGTAAGCACCGAATGTCTTGCGAGAACGATCCACCTCTACGGTGTCGATTGGCGCTACCCCATCGGGATCTTGTGCGAAAATCTGATCACGCAACAACGGATTGTAGGCGGTTGCCGTGATGTTGTTCACAAGCATATCGAGCGAGTCGATATTGTGTTGCAGGTCGCTAATATCCATTGTCTGGCTGTTGTTGCCAAACATATTCTCGTCGCTACGCTGGAAGTCAAATCCTGACATCGGAATTTTACCGTCTTGTCGCTTGAACTTGTGGTGGCGCAATGAACTCTTGGTGTACCACTGGTAGTTGCGGGTTTGCTCGTAGGTCTCGCCATTGAAGAGTGTAACGAGCAAATAGCGCTTATCGTCTGAAAGACGAATATAGCCCGAATCGGCTATCGTAGTGGTCATATCGCCATTCTTGGCACGATTATCATAGATGAGTACGCCGGTCAAGAGTTTTGTTTTTGGGTCCTGCTTCTCCACACGGATACTCATATCATCGATGCCGTTGAAGAATAGACCGTCCTGGAATTCGAGTGCCTCATTCTGCTGCTTGATGTCGTAGATGATGCTGAACATCTTCTTGTTGGCGTATGGTACGAGGTCGTTTACGATAAAGAATGAACTGAACGAGATAATTCCGATAACCCAGAAAAGAGGCTTCATAATCTGCATCAGCGACATACCTGCCGATTTCATCGCCAGCAACTCGAAATTCTCGCCGAGGTTACCCATTGTCATAATCGTAGCCAGCAAGATAGCCAACGGTAAGCCCATCGGAATCATATTTATGGTGGCATACATAATGAGTTCGAGGATAACGGTAGGCTCCAAACCCTTACCAACCAACTCGTCGATATATCGCCAAACAAAGTTCATCATCAATATGAAAATGATGATGAAAAAGGTCAGAACAAGTGGACCGAGATATGATTTTAAGACGAGTTGATGTAACTTCTTCATTGTCTGTTATTCGCTCTTTGTTTTTGCTCGTTTCGAATGTTTTACCCACAAAGATAACAATTTTATTGTTAAAAATGCCAAAGTGAGTGTGAAAATTATTGCAGGACCCGATGGTGTGTCGGTGTGGTAACTGAATGCAATGCCCGAAATGCCTGCCACGACAGCAATTACCACCGCCGCAAGGGCGATGTGTTTGTATTCCTTAAATAATTGATTCGCAGCAACTACGGGGATTGTTAATAACGAGATTAACAGCACGATGCCCATTGTGCGAATGGAGAGAACTATGGTTATGGCGGTTACGACAGCCATAGCGTAGTTTATCCTCTTTACCGCTACTCCCGAAGCCTCTGCAAAGTTGCGGTCGAAGGCCGAGAACATTATAGGGCGATGCCACAAAATCGCTCCCAAAATCAGCACTACCGAGAGTACTGCAAGAGCGATAATGTCGGCGTGAGTAACGGTGATGATGCTTCCGAAGAGGAAATTTGCCATATCGCCCGATGTGTAACCCGGGCGCAGAGCGATAAAGAGTGCACCTACAGCCATACCTATACCCCACACCATTCCGATTGCCGAGTCGGGACGGATTTTCGAGCGAGAGTTGCTCCACTCGATGCCGAGAGCCGATAAAACGGCAAAAACGGTCGCTCCGAGAATTGGATTTGCACCGAGATAGAATGCGATGCCTAAACCTCCGAACGAGGCGTGAGTGATACCTCCGCAGAGAAATACCATTCTCCTCGCTACGATGTATGTGCCTATTATTCCGCAGGTTATGCCCGACAGTACGCAGGCAATCACCGCATTCGATAGGTAGTTGTATTGTAGTATGTCGTTGATAAATTCCATCTTCTACCCTATTATAACGCACAAATGTAATAAAAATTAAGAATTGAGAATTAAGAATTAAGAATTTTTTACGATTTATGAAAAATAGTTGCTATATTTGTGGTAGTAAAATAAACAAAATGTTTTGCCTATGGTTAAATAGCAGACAAAAGGACATATAGAGATAAAAAGCGTTTAGACTTATTTTGGGATTCTGAAACTTCCACTTTTTGATAGTCCCCATGGAATAAAGTTTGACGCTCACACTATACATTTGGTGTGGGCTTTATTCCGTTATTTGGGGACAAGGTTGTGGAAGACCGCAGAATCCAATATAAGCGAATTTAGTCCGCACTCTTTTTATGCTCTGTCCATAACTTATGAAACTCTTAGCGGACATTCCAAACAAACATTAAAAACAAAATGATTATGAAACGATTTTTATTAGCAGTTTTATTTATTTGTTGTGTTTCGTTGGTGTATGCACAAAAGCCAACACAAGATGTTCTATATTTGAAAAATGGTAGCGTCGTAAAGGGTTCTATTATGTCTTGGACAGGAGAAACGGTAAAGATTCAGACAAGAGATGGTAGCATATTTGTTTACAACACAAGTGATATTGAATCAAAGCAAGTAGAGCAGGTTACAAAAACTGTAACAGGCAAGAAAATTCTTGATTTCCCAAAGCATTCGTTTGGAATTAGGGGTGGCGCATTGTTTTCAAGAGTGCCTACAAGCGATATGTTGTTAAATCCTCAAAATCACTTGGTTTACACAGGAGAAGAGAGACCTGAATATGAATATTTACAATTGAATGGTGCGGGATTTTATATTGGAGGTGTATATGAGGTTGCTTTGACAAAAACTAATAGATGGTTCTTTCAAACAGGTTTGGATTTTCAATATATAAACTCTATAAAGAAGAAGGATATTTTTATTGAAGACTTAAACAGTTGGAATACTGAATATTGGAATTATAAAAATCTTACGGTTAATTCGTTGTTTCTCGATATTCCAATGATGTTCTCATGTAAATTCCCTTTGAATAAAGGTTATGTGATATATCCAAGTTTTGGTGTGACTCACACTATTGGCTTGTTTAGTCGTTTAACCGGCGAAAGAGAGCAATTTGATATAGACTATAATTATCGTACTGGCGAGGTTGAATATACCAGTAAGACAGGAGGTCCTCAATCAGTTAGTACGAGCTGTAGAGGAGTATACGGGCCAGAGGGTTGCGAATGTCCTCATCATCTTATCCCTTATGCAAAATACAGCCTTAATTTTAAGGGTGAGGTGAATTTTGTAATGCCAAATAACTTTGTGTTAGGTGTGAGCGCAGCTTTTGCGTTAACTGGTACAAATGGCGGACTATTTGATCTGGATCCGACACTTTTGTGTAATGTTGGCCTATCGGTTGGATACAATTTCTAGTCTATTATGAGCGACCTTCGGGTCGCTTTTTTGTGCCATGACACCCAGCAGACGAGATGGCAGTCATGGCATTCGGGTTATGCCCTGAATGGCATATAGTAACAATTTGTCGACTTGTTATTCGTTGCCATTCAGTGAGCATAAGCGTAACGCTTGCCATTAAATATCATTAAATGTCATTTTAGCCGATCCCCTCATAGGTATCGAAAACGATACCCGGCAAACAAGAGAACGCACTCCTCGCAGTCATAGGTATCGAAAACGATACCCGACACATGAAAGGGTGCTCTCCTCACAACAGAGGAACGCCCTTTTACCTTCATAGGTATCGAAAACGATACCCGGCACCAAAGAAGAATACCCTCCACCATCATAGGTATCGGAAACGAGACCCAGCTGATAGGGAGTGCAAGGAATCTAAGGAGTATAATGAATTTAGTGAATTTAAGGAGTTTAGTGATGTGCCTCTCCCTAATTCCTCTAAATTCCTTAGGCTCTTTAATCTCTCTAAAACGAAATAATTTTGCATTTTGCATTTTGATTTTGCAATTCTTTGTATCTTTGCCCTTGATATGCGAAAGGTTAATTTTCATACGCTGGGTTGCAAACTCAATTTCTCGGAGAGTTCTACCCTCGCTCGTCAGTTTGAGGAGGGCGGATTTGTGCGTGTAGGTACCACTGAGGATGCCGATATTTCGATTATAAACTCCTGCTCGGTTACGGCGCAGGCGGATAAGAAGTGCCGTAATCTGATACGCAAAATACATCGTCGCAATCCCGATACAATTATCGCAGTTACAGGCTGTTATGCGCAGTTGAAACCCTACGAGATTGCGGCGATTGAGGGCGTGGATATTGTATTGTGCAACAACGACAAAGGAGAAACCTATCGCCAGGTGTTGGCGCTGACCGAGCGTGGCAAAACAAAGGTCTTTTCGTGCGAAACAGACGAGATTACAAACTTCTTCTCGGCCTTTTCGAGTGGCGACCGAACTCGTGCCTTCTTGAAGGTGCAAGATGGCTGCGATTACTGCTGCTCGTATTGCACCATTCACAATGCTCGTGGAGCGAGTCGAAATACCCCGATTGCGGAGGCTGTGAAGCAGGCGGAAGAGATAGCAAAAGGTGGTCAAAAAGAGATTGTGATTACGGGTGTAAATACGGGCGATTTTGGCCGCACAACGGGCGAAAGTTTTCTCGATTTGTTGAGAGCTTTGAACGAGGTTGAGGGTATTGAAAGATATCGAATATCGTCGATAGAACCGAATTTGCTAACTGACGAAATAATAGCATTTTGCGCATCATCACCTAAATTTCAACATCACTTCCATATACCTATCCAGTGTGGCTCGAATAAGGTGCTCGGTTTGATGCGCCGCCGCTATACGGTGGAGAAGTTCGAGGAGCGTATAAATGCAGTGCGAAAAGCGATGCCTGATGCCTTCATCGGAATCGATGTAATTACGGGTTTTCCGGGTGAGGGTGAGAAGGAGTTTGAGGAGTGCTATAACTTCCTCGCAAAGATAAGTCCGTCGTTCCTCCATATCTTCCCATATTCGGAGCGAGAGAATACACCTGCGATACACTTTCCGGATAAGGTTGCGCCGGAGGTTTCGATGGCGAGAGCCAAGCGTTTGGAGGAGTTGAGCAGTCGTTGCCACTACGATTTCTGCAAGCAGTATCTCGGCACTACGGCAGAGGTGTTGTTCGAGAGTACGATGCGTGGCGGAATGATGACGGGATTTACGAGTAACTACCTGAAAATCAAAGTGCCATATAACAAAAAATACATCAATCAGATTGTAAAAGTTCGCCTCTTGGATATCGAACCGAATGCCGATATTTTGGGCGAGATAATCTAAATTTGTCCGAAAAATCGTTAAAAACATAGTTTTTATAGTTAAAATTGTTATCTTTGCGAATTAAAACAGAGATAACAATTTTTTTTTACGAGTATATGAAAGGTATTGGAAAGAGAGTTACGGTAGCATTTTTAAGCATCGTTGCAGTGTTGTCGGTGTCGGGTATAATCTCGCTCTTTGAGTTGAGTAATTTGAGTTATGACACCGAGGTTATCCTCTCGGCGAGTAGTCGTGATATGGTGATGGCGAAGGAGTTGTTGCGCTCGGCACACGACCATAGCCGTGCAATGATTGATGTTGCGGTATTTGATAACGAGACGGCTAAAAGTCGATGCTACAAGGCTTTGGATGAACTCGACACGCAGTTGTCATCTGTACGAGAGGGTGCAGGTGCGGTTGTTTTGGGTAGCCTTGATACGCTTGCGATGCACAGCGCAGAGTTGCGCCAACTCACCGAGAATTACCACTCGGTTGAGCAGGTGGCTATCGATTCGTTGCACTTCGAACTCAGACGCATAGACGGCCGTCAGTGGTATGTGGAGAGCTACGAGCCTGTTTACGATCGTTTTGTCGAGCAGGTAAAGCGTTACACTACCCTCTCCTACGGACAACTTGCTCCTCGTGCAGCGCAACTCTCAAAGAATGTCTATCGTGCAGTGGCGCCGGTGTTGATTTCGCTCTTGGTGCTTATTGCTATTGTGTTGATGTTCTACTACTTCGTCTATATCTACGGCGTGAAGCCGATTCTTCGTATAAATCGTGCATTATCGGACTATCTCTCGTTCAAACTGCCATATAAACCAAAGGCGGCTATGATTGACGAGATTAAGGAGTTGAGCGATGGTGTGGAGAATTTGATAAATATCTCTAAGTCGAATAAAATGCAGTAGTTAAAGATGCGATTTAGTGTAATTTTGAGATATGTGGGTACGGTGATGCTCTGCCTCTCAGCCTTTATGGCTGTGTCGGCAGGCATCTCGCTCGTGTCGAACGATACGGGCTTCTATCCGCTTCTGCTCTCGGCATTGCTTACGCTCTTGCTTGGAGCCTTTCCGATGATTTTTGTGTCGAAAGCCGACAGTATAACCACCAAAGAGGGCTTTATGATTGTCGTAGGCTCGTGGGTGGTGTCGTGCGTTGTAGGAATGTTCCCATACCTTATTTGGGGCGGAGAGTTCTCGTTGGTAAATGCCTGGTTCGAGAGTGTTTCGGGCTTTACTACTACGGGAGCCTCTATTTTGACCGATATTGAGGCATTGCCACAAGGTTTGCTCTTTTGGCGCTCGGCGACCAACTGGATTGGTGGTGTGGGCGTAGTTATGTTTGCCCTTTTGGTGTTGCCTTCGCTCGGAACAAACAAGATGGCGTTGTCGGGTATCGAACTCTCGTCGTTGGCGAAGGATAACTATCGCTATCGCACGCAGATGGTTGTGCGTATATTGCTTACCTTGTATATCGGCTTGACAATCATCACCACTTTGGCGTTGAAATTTGCGGGTATGCGCTGGTTCGATGCGGTAAATCACGCTATGTCGACAATTGCTACGGGAGGTTTCTCGACCAAGAATGCAAGCGTAGGCTTCTATGACAGCCCGCTGATTGAGTGGATATTGATTGCCGTAATGTTCATTTCGAGTTTGCACTTCGGCCTTATCTATTCGACTTTGGCTCGCAAGGCAAACAACCTTTTCCGCTCGGAGGTGGTGCGTGTGTATGTGGCCATAATCGTGGGTGCGGCACTCATTATTGGTGCAAGCCTCTATTTCTCGGGTACTTACGACAATATATTGACCTCGTTGCGTCAATCTTCGTTCCAGGTGGTGTCGTTGATTACAACTACCGGATTTGCAACGGCCGATACCAATCTTTGGACTCCGTTTGCGGTGGTCGTATTGATAATTCTTTCGATTATTTGTGGTTGTGCAGGCTCGACTTCGGGAGGTGCGAAGGTGGACAGAGTATTGCTCTATGCAAAGGTGTTGAAGGCTCGTTTGCGTGGTCAGCAGCACCCTAATGCCGTTATCCGCATACGCCTTGACGGTATTTTGCAGGAGGACAGACAAGTGAATACCGTAACATTATTCCTTACCACCTACTTTGCCTTAATCCTTGTAGGAACACTGACAAGCACCCTCTTCGGAATGGATCTGTTATCGTCGTTCTCCTCCTCGGTGGCGTTTATCGGAAATGTGGGCCCTGGTTTTGGCGAGGTTGGCTCGTATGATAACTATGCAGCAATGCCGTCGTTGCTCAAAATTCAGGGTACGGTGTTGATGTTGATGGGCCGTTTGGAGATATTCGGATTTATTCAGTTCTTATTTATCAGAATGTGGCGATGAAACGACTTTTTGTGATGATAATGGCGGCTGTGGCGACATTTACGGCACAGGCGCAGAGTGCAAAAGATATAGAGAGAGTAACTTTTAAGCGTGATTCGGTGGCCGATGTTTTGGCCGATTATCGTGCTAACTATGCTCGTGTTGAGGAGCAACAGCGCAAGCAACTTGCCCCTGCGATATTGACCTTGGAGCGTGAATTGATACTCTTGCAGGCGGAGTATGAGCGAGTTGTTGAGGTTGTCTCGGCAAGAGATGTTAAGACGGCTCTTGCGGAGTATAATCAGGCAAAGTTGCAGCCAAAGGCGAATGCGAAGAGCGAGGTGGAAGTTGCAAGCGAGGCAAAGAGCAGTTATGTGCCCGATGTAAATCGTCTAAAACGCAATTTGGTGGCGAATGACTACTTTGTGGAGCGATTGTCGGCAACCGACTACAAGATTTTGTGCGACGCACAACAGCGTGAGGTTAAGGTCAAGGCAGCGGTCGAAAATCAGACCAAGCAATATGGAGAACTCCTTGCTCTGCAACGCCAATATATGGAGGCACCAACACGAGAGGAGGCAGATAAGTTGTCCAAGCAGTTTGCTGCAAAGGTGGCGGAAATTGCAGAGTACGACAATGAGATAACCTCGATGTGGTCGTCGCTCTACTACAACAAAATGTACGCCTACGACCTCATAATGGAGCGTAACGGCAATACCTCTATGCTCGACTTCTCGGCTGAGGGTACGGCACGAGCAGAGCGAGAGGTGAACGAGAATAGCGACCTCTATCAGTCGGATGCGTTGGTGGGCTATTACGCCCGCAAGAAGGCTTTGATCGAGTATGAGTTGCAGTTGGCTTCGATGCTCTCGCTTACAACATCTCGTGATTCGTTGAAGGTTGTGGCGGCGGAGCTTAAAAATCGTGATTATCGCCTTTCGAAACTCTCGTTGCAACGCCGTAGTTTTATCAACTACGAGGATATAAAGGTTAAAAAGCCTACAATTTACAACTCGCAAAACCCTGTGCCACGCACAAAGATTTACGACTTTGGCGTAATCTATCGTATCCGTATCGGTCTGTTTACCAATCGCCCTAATATCTCGGCTTTGCGAGGTGTTATGCCGTTGTCCTATACCGACGCCTACAATAAGGGTATGTATGCCTACTTTGTAGGTGGCTTCCGCACGGAGCAGGAGGCGAAGGAGGGCGTTGTCTATCTTAAAAAGTTGGGCTTCCGAGATCCTATCGTAGCGGTGTGGGTTGATGGCGAGTACTACCCTACACTCGAAGATATGCACCGTTCACAGAGTCAATACAACTTGGAGATATCGGGTGTGGCGACTTTGACTGATGAGATGAAGGCTAAAATCCTCTCGCACAAGAGCGACTGCACAATCTCCCGCATAGGCTCAAACTTCGTTGTGGGAACTTTCGAGGGTAAATCTTTGGCTGAGGCCGTTGCTTCGGATTTGCGAGCTATGAGTGGCAATGTAAATGTGAAAATAACAAAACAATAATAAATTATTAACCCTAAAAACAAGTTATAACAATGAGAAAACTCTCTTTCTGGTCATTAGCAATTATGCTTGTAATGCCGTTTGTCGCCTTTGCGGAGAACAATCCAAAGGCTGATGAGAAGGCACAAGTTGTGGCGG
>JAZONG010000094.1:0-14099 GCA_045654385.1 Alistipes sp. | reverse complement strand
TGAGTTGCACGGTAACAGCCAAAGCCGAACAGATACCGAGGATCTGAACGATGACAGGGTTATTTCCGCTGAGCGGAGCTGTCAAATTTTTCAAACTCTTACTTGCCATTGTCCTTTTAGTTTAATTCGTTAGAAACCTGCTCGGCAGCCGCCTTCACAGCCACGAAGTATGGCTGGTACGACACCAAGCAATCCTTAATCATAGCCGAAACACCATCCGAAGTCTTTGTACCGCCGGTGATAGCGTCAACCTCGTGCGGATTGTTCTTGTCTGCACCACCCTTCTTCAAAGTGATACCGACGAACTCATCGCCCTCGAAAACGCTCTTACCAACATACATAGCCTGATGCTTTGCAGTAGTAATCTCTGCACCCAAACCAGGAGTCTCGCCTGCGTGGTCGAGTACGATACCCTTAACGGTATTCATATCCGACTCCAACGCCACATAGCCCCAGATCGGGCCCCAAAGACCTGCACCATACAAAGGTACTACAACACTGCCGTCAGTCGCCTTAAAGATTGGGAACTGACCTGCTGCACGAGTATCCTTGACGCTCTGCAACGCATCGAAAACCTTCTGAGTGTCGTTCTCAACAACATTACCCTCAGCATTGAGCAAAGCAGCCTCTGCAACAACATCCTCATACGAAGTGGTTGCTACATCATAACCGAGAGCCTTAACAATCTGTGTCTTCTTCTCATTGAGGATATTCTCATCCTGACGGCTCTTCAAACCGAGAGCAGCCAACGAAAGAAGCACAGCCACGATAACTACCATCACTACCGAGTAGGTGATGATATATACATTACTATTTGTATTGATTTTCATAGCCTATACCCTCCTTATTTAGCGATTTTAACACGATTCTTACGACGACGGATATTTGCCTCAACCACGAAGTAATCTACGAGTGGAGCCAACGCATTCATAAAGAGAATCGAAAGCATCATACCCTCCGGATATGCAGGGTTGACCTCACGAATCAAAATTGCGATAGCACCGGTCATAAAGCCTACGATGTACTTACCGGTAGATGTCTGAGCCGAAGTTACAGGGTCGGTTGCCATAAACACAGCACCGAAAGCGAAACCGCCAACGAGCAAGTGCATATATGGAGCAACATCCTGCGCACCGATAGCACCAACACCGCAAAGGTCGAAGAGGTAAGCCATACCCAAACCACCTACAAATACCGAAATCATAGTCTTCCACGAAGCAACACCGGTAAAGAGCAAGAGTGCACCTCCGAGAAGGATTGCTGCGGTAGAAGTCTCACCGAACGAACCTGGGATAAGGCCGAGGAACGCATCGAGAGCCGACCACTGCATCTCGCCATTCGAAGCCAACTGCTCCAAAGCAGTAGCACCTGTCTGAGCGTCGGTTGCACCGAACATCTTCCAAGTCGAGTACCAAACGGTCTCACCCGACATCTGCGGAGTGTAAGCGAAGAATACGAATGCACGAGCCAAAACAGCAGGGTTGAATACATTCATACCGGTACCACCGAAAATCTCCTTACCGAAGATTACTGCGAATGCAGTACCAAGGCCTACCATCCAGAGCGGAGTGCTTACAGGCATTACCAACGGAATCAAGAGTCCCGAAACGAGGAAGCCCTCGTTAACCTCGTGGCCACGCCACTGAGCAACGGTGAACTCAATACCCAAACCTACAACATACGATACAGCAATCATAGGAAGGATACGCACCAAACCGTAAAGGAATGCAGTCCACGACTCCAAACCTACCTGCAAACCGGTGTTGTAGCAACCGAACAAGAGAGCCGGAATCAAAGCTACAACTACGGTAATCATAGTACGCTTAATATCGTTGCAATCACGAACATGCGCACCGTGCTGAGTAGTTGTGTTAGGAACGAACAAGAAGGTCTCGAAAGCATCGAAAGTCGAGTGCAAGAAACCGAGTTTGCCACCCTTCGAGAAGGTTGGCTTAATCTTATCTACTATATTACGAATTGCCTTCATTACTCCTCCTCCTTCATCATTGTGTTAATACCATTGCGGAGAATCTGCTGAATCTCGATCTTCGAAGGGCAGACAAACTCACAGAGTGCCAAATCCTCCTCGACAACCTCGTAGATACCGAGATTTTCCATCTTATCCAAATCGTTTGCAAGGCAAGCCTTAACGAGGTGTACCGGATACAAGTCCATTGGCAAGTACTTCTCGTAGAGGTCATTCATAACGAAAGCACGCTCGCCACCATTAAGGTTGGTGTCGAGGTTGTACTTACGACAAGGGAACAACCAAGAGAAGTATGCACGAGATACCGAGAACTTCTTGAAGCGAGGCATAGCCCAACCAAGCAACTCGTAATTGTCGCCCTCAGGGATTACGGTCAACATATTGGCATTTACACCGAGGAAGCCCTCCTTGCCAACATTGCGGCCGGTCAATACATTACCCGAGATAACACGAGCGTGCTCGTTTGACAAGTTGCCATCCAAGATAGAGCCAACCGAAGCACCTGCCACTACACGGTAGTACTTAGGCTCTGCTACGCACGAACCTGCAACTGCAATTACACGAGTGAGATCTACCTTACCTGTGAGGAACAAGCGGCCAAGGATAACTACATCCTGAATGTTCAAGGTCCAAACCTTCTCGCCCTTGTTGATTGGGTCGATGTGGTGAATCTGAACACCCACATTACCTGCCGGGTGCTGGCCCTTGAATGCGTGCAACTCTACGCCCTCAACCTCCGGCTTGTAGCCATCGGCGTTGTACGAGAGGTGTACCTTACCATCGGTCAAGCGACGCAATACATCGAAGCCGACCTGCAATGGCTGCTGCGATGATGCAAGAGCAAAGCCGTAGTCGGTTGCGAGAGGTGCGCTGTCGAATGCCGACACAAAGATAGCCTTTGGCTTATCGCTTGGTGAAGCAATAACTCCGTAAGGACGCTGAACGAACATCGTCCACAAACCCGATTCGAGCAAACGGTCGATAATCTGATTGCGAGATGCTTTTACGAGGTCGAGCGCAGCAAACTGCTTGTACGAAACCTCCTTGTCGGCAGCAACAACAACCGAGAGGATCTTACGCTTCTCACCACGATTGACAGCAGCAACAGTACCGCTGACAGGCGAAGTGAAGAGAATCTCCGGACGCTTCTTGTCGAAGAAGAGCGGAGAACCGGCCTCTACTGTGTCACCTACCTTAACAAGCATCTTTGGAGTCAAGCCCTCGAAATCGAGTGGCGATACAGCATACTCCGCAGCCAACGGTGCGTTGTCGATGGTCTTTGCTGCCTCTCCCTGCAAGCGAATATCCAAACCTTTGCAAAGTTTAATGATTTTCGACATGTTTTTGAGTTTTGTTAATTAGTGAATGAATTATTTGTTTGTGAAAAAATTGTACTCTCTATTTTTCGGGTGCGAATATACGATTTTTTTCGCCTCGTTATACTCTTTTGTGTTATTATTTTCACAATTATTGCGATTTTTCGCTATCTTCGCAGTCGATATGATTTTGGACATTCACACGCATAATGCGCAATCGCACACGCAAACCATTGAAACAGTGGGCATTCACCCTTGGCACGCCCAGTTTGGCGAGGTTGCCGAGGTGGAGCGACTTGCCCCGTCAGTGGATGCCGTTGGCGAGATAGGTTTGGACTACGCCTGCGAGGTCGGACACGAGGTGCAAACTGTCGTTTTTAGGGCACAATTATCGCTCGCCGAACGGCTCGAAAAACCCATCGTTCTGCACTGCGTACGAGCCTTTGAGGATGTGATGAGAATTGTATCGGAGTATCGCCTGAAAGCGGTGATTTTTCACGGATTTATCGGCTCGATAGAGCAGGCACAACGAGCCGTAAAGCAGGGATATTTTCTATCTTTCGGCGAGCGTACATTCCGCTCACCCAAAACTACCGAAGCGCTACGCTCCACCCCTCTCTCGCACCTCTTTGTCGAGAGTGACGAAAGCACCTCTCCGATAGAGGAGATATACGAGAAATTAGCCAAGTTGCGAGGCGTCAAGGTCGAAGAACTACACCTTGCCACAGAGGAGAATTTTAAGAGGATATTTCAGACAACAAAAAAACGACGATGACTCGTCGTTTTTCTCTATTATAACAACCGTTTCACAAGTCCAAACAACTTGTACGGCATATATCTAAATGGCAAGTCAAGCCACTTGCTTGTAGCAACAATACTGCGAGTATGGCTAAATGCTTCGAAACTCTCTCGGCCGTGATAGCGCCCCATACCCGAATTGCCCACTCCACCGAATGGGATATTCTCGTTAGCGATATGCATTATCACATCGTTGATACATCCTCCACCCGACGAGGTGTGGCGCACAACTCGCCAGCCATCATCCTCATCGCCAAAGTAGTACAACGCTAACGGCTTCTCACGGGAGGTAATAAACTCTATTGCATTATCCACAAACGAGCCGTCATCTTCGAGCGTTACGACAGGAAATACCGGGCCGAAAATCTCCTCGGTCATAACCGGCGACGAGAGCGACGGATTATCAAGCAAGGTCGGCTCAATGTAGCGTTCCGCCGCATCAAACGAGCCTCCGTACAGCACCTTTGACCCCTTGATATAGCCAACGACTCTCTCAAAAGCCTTATCATTAACCATTCGCACATAGTGCTTATCGGCCTTAATATCCTCGCCGTGAAGGCGTTTGATCTCCTCGGCAAAGGCTTTGACAAAGGCCTCTTTAACATCCTTGTGGATAAGAATATAGTCGGGTGCAATGCAGGTCTGACCACTATTCAAGGTCTTTCCCCAAGCCAATCGGCGAGCCGTCATTGCTATATTTGCAGTTTTGTCGATTACGCAAGGGCTCTTTCCTCCGAGTTCAAGAACAACCGGTGTAAGGTGCTTTGCCGCTGCTGCCATAACGGTCTTTGCCAAGGCTGGGCTACCCGTAAAGAAGATTATATCCCAGCGCATATCGAACAACACCGCATTCACCTCTCGATTACCCTGCACCACTGCAATATACTCACTATCGAAGGTCTCGGCAATCATATCCTCGATGACCTGCGACACATTTGGCACATAAGGTGATGGTTTAAGCATCGCTGTGCAACCCGACGAAATTGCTCCGACCAACGGATTAAGCAAGAGTTGTACGGGATAGTTCCAAGGCGATACAATAAGGGCATTTCCGAGTGGTTCTTTCACAATGTAACTCCTTGACGGAAACATCTTTAACGGCGATGAAGCCTTGCGACGACGAGCCCACGAAGCAAGATGTTTGAGGTGCATCTTTATCTCCGCCTTAACGATACTAATTTCGGTAAGGTAAGCCTCCTCGTAGGATTTATGGAGGTCTGCCCAGAGCGCATCGCACACCCTATCCTCCCATCTATCGAATGCTGCCAAGAGCTTGCCGAGCATACGCTTCCTAAACGCTATGTCGAGTGTAGCACCCGAGCGGAAGTAGCTCTTTTGAGCCTTGGCTATATTTTGAATCTTATCGATATACTCTTTATCCATAATCAAACTATTTGCGACCCGTAAATTTATCCATTGTGTGATATACTCCTATCACCTCGCCAAAGAACCAATCGAAGAATCGGGTTGGTAGTAATCCCTGGCACAAACGAATAAAGTGGTAGCCAAACGGAATGCCGCGGAACGATTTGTTTCTCTCTATCGCATTCAGAATCTTGCGTGCCACATATTCGGGTGCTAAGATAGGTATAATTCTCGACTTTACACCATCAAACATACCGGTCTTTATATAATATGGTGCAATGGTAGTTACACGCACCCTCTTGCGCAAGCTGTTCATCTCGATACGCAACGACTCCGACCAGCCAATCGCACCCCACTTACTCGCGCCATAGACCGACATTCGTGGGTTGCCAAGCATACCTCCTGCCGATGCAATGGTGCAGATATGACCACTGTTGCGCTCCAACATATCGGGCAGCATGGCACTCGCCACAAACATAGGGGCGATGGTGTTGATATTTATTGTGCGGACAATTTCCTCCTCGGTGAGCTGATCGAAGGTCTTGTTGCTGGTGATAATACCTGCGCAATTGATAAGTATATCAACCCTGCCGCACTCCTCGCATACCTGCTCGTACGCAGCCTTGACTACGCTATTGTTCGATACATCAACAATATATCCATTTACCTTACCGAGTGGCGAAAGCTCTTCGACTGTTGCATCTATATTTGTTTTATTTATATCCCAAATAATCAAGTGGTTGGCACCTCGTTCAAGTGCCATACGCCCCATAATCTTACCAATACCCGAAGCTCCACCCGTGATTAGGATATTTGCACTCTTCAACTTCATAATTGTCTAAGTTAATGATACTCTATAACATTAAATGAGCCTATCTTTATTATCAGACAGGCTCATTCAGACTACTTAACACGGAACCAATCCATTGTTCTGCCCAAGAAGCCACGCTTATCGAGCGAACCACGAACCTTCAAAACATCTCCCTCAACAGCCATCGAGCAGTAGTAGGTCTTACCGTTTGCTGGGTCGTAGATTACACCGCCCGAGTACTCTGTGCCACTCTTTTTGAGATTGCTCAACATATTCAAACCCAAGAGTTGACGGCTACGGAGTTTCTCGTCAGGATTGTTCTTGTCAACCGCAGGTGTACCATCTGGCTCGGTAGGCTTCTGCAACCAAACGATTTTTCCGTTGTAAGCATCGCCATCCTGATATACCTCAACAATGGCTGTGCCGGTGCTCAACTTCCACTGTCCGAGTACATCCTGAGCGAACACTGTCGAGAGCGGAGCAAGCGCCAAAATCATTCCAATAAAAAGTTTTTTCATAGTCGAATTATTAGTTTATTGCATTGCAAATATAAGCAAACATTTTCACATAGCAACACTTTTCCTACATTTACGCCATTCCAAAAAGCGCACAATAAGCACTCTAAAACACTGTTTATATTATTGATATTATGATATATACACAATTAGCAAACCTACAAAACCGCTTTCACAAAGGCGTGATATAGAACATTTTTTTATTATCAAATATCACTTTGACAACATAAGTTGTTTTCGACGCCAAAAGAAGCAATTTTTACGCCATAAGATTATGGTAAGAAAGGGTAAAGAAAGCAAATATATAGGTTCTCCCCGCTACAAAAAAAATAGGAGAGACTTACCTACGGTGAGCCTCTACCTCCTGAAACAGCCCAAAGATTAAAGAGAACACAGATAATCTGTGTTCTCTTTAATCTTTGTAGGACTTCGCATCGAGATTTCTAACTCATTCATACGGGATTATGAAAGAGTAATTGCATTTGCTGCGTATATAAATAAGTCCCCCTCACAGGAGGGGGGGGGATTTAGGGGGTGGGTAACACACGGTCTCTCCCCGCTACAAAAAAAGGAGTGATAAAAATCACTCCTTTTAGTAGCGGGAGAGAGACTTGAACTCTCGACCTCATGATTATGAATCATGCGCTCTAACCAGCTGAGCTATCCCGCCATTGCGCTTCAAGCGAGTGCAAAGGTAGCGCATTTTTTTTATTCTGCAAATTTTTTCTTAAAAAATCTACAAAAACCCTCTTTAATACCCCAATTATGCGACTCTGCACTCCGCTACGCCCTATCGGCGTGGACCATACCAACCACTCGGCGTTGTGCTACGGCCTACACCCACCGCTCCGGTAGACTCCTTATAGCCATAGTCCGACATCTTGGTCGACCCCTTCTTGCCGAAGTGGCGGAGGTTATATACAAACTGTACCGAGAAGTAGCGGCCGACACAACTATTCCACGCATTCTGGGTATAACCCGAACCCGTTGTGCGGACAAACGACTTATTCTGATTAAGGAGGTCATTTACGCCAATCTGCACCTCACCACGCTTATTTTTAAATACCTTACAGCCAAGATAGAGGTTACAGAGGAGATAATCCTCGTTATAATTAGTTGTAATACCTTTATACTGCACATACGACACCGCAGCGGTAAAGGTCAGGCGCTTCAAGAAGGTCCACTTCACATTTCCGCTTGCCGTGTGATAGAAGTAGTCATTCTTGGCGGTTTGACCGATGGTGTTCCACGCCTGCGAGTATGTTCCGTTCCACGACAAGGTAAAGTCGAGGTTCTCCGAGATGTTACTACCGAGTGTTACGCCTGCATCGTAGCCGATATTGTTGGCGTAGTTAGTGAGGTAGTTGTGGTTCATCATATTCTCCAACACGCTACTCTCATCGCCCATAGCGTAGATTGCCGAAGGGATACGATTATAGTTTACACCTCCCTTGATATTGAGATTGCACTTCATAAACGACAATGGCACACCGAGCGACACATGTGTACGCAATGAGTAGTAGCCGTCCATATTCTCGTAAGAAGCAACCTCCTTAGGGCGATACTTCTCGCCATTCTTATCGGTCGGAACTGCTATGCCATTGAACTCCTCAGGCAACTTCCAACCCTTAGGATTATTCCAAGTCGAGGTCGAGATGTAATCCTGCTGCATCTGCGCATTGAACATCCACATAAATGTGATACCCTTGTCAACCTTCGATAGGTTGTAGTGCATACTCAAATTGTGAGTGAATGAAGGGTTAAGTTCCTTATTACCTATGCTTATATATTGTGGGTTCGACACATCGAAGATACTCTGCAACTGCGTAACCGAAGGGTTACCCGACCACGAACGGAGGAAGATACGCAAGGTATTCTCCTTATTAAAGGCTACATTCGCCATACCAAAGTAGGAGAAGTTGTTGTAGTGCTTATCTATTCTATCGCCCTGAGTACCCACGATGCTGCCATCGAGCTCCTCACGCTGATAGAAGGCGTTCAAAACGATTGTATTCTTATTCTTCGAGTAGCGGAAACCCGGACCGATACGATGTGTCCAGAAACCACTCTGGAAGCTCTGCGACATATTATCGTTGCGCTCCAAATTGCCATACGACGCATCGGTATAAAATGTTCGCTTGTCATTCACCTCGTACTCGTACCACATACGATACTGCAACGACAACTGCGAATACTGCGATACAGGTTCGTTGTAGGTTACATTTGCACGAATGTTATACTCCTCGCTTGGACGGTGAACATACTGGTAAAGAGCCGAATAGAACGAAGAATTAACCATATCCTGCCACAACTTACCCTCGCCGAAATAGTTCTCTATTGCCTCGTTGTACTGCTCGCTTGCGTATGGCAAACCATTCGCATCATTTGCCGATGTATACTGCTTACGCTCGTTGTTCTGGTAGTTAAAACGGCCACTCACGGTGAGTGTTCTGCCCGGTTTACCGAGCTTGGTACGCAACTGCAAGAACTCATTGAAGCGGAAGGCGTCAAGGTGGCTCTGATTGTGCGACTTAATGTAAGAGAGCGACTGATGCTGCGAGCCCTCCAACTCCTCGGCATCATCATTCTCGCCGGTAGTATAGCCCTCGGTATCAGAGTAAGGATTGTTGCCCTGATATGAGAACGATGTTCGTGACATCAATGATACATTTCGAGATATTTTCCAGTCGAGACGAGCATTGAAGCGGGCGTTATAGTTAATGGTGTTAGACACTCCGTTCTGATACATATAACCGATAGGCATCGGGCTCTCGTACCACTTCTCGGTCTTCGAGTTATTATCCGTATCGGTATGGTTGAAGAACAACGAGCCTTGGAACTTCACATTATTACGACGGCCCCACTCATCCGAGTAGTTTGTACCGATAGAATTCACCAACGCAATACCACTCTGCTGATTTACCATATATTGGCCCACAGCACCACGCATACCACGACCTCCCGGCTGGCTGCCACTCACGCCCAAGATGTCCTCGAAGGAGAAGTTCTGCTGATTGACATTATTAAACAAGCCAATCACCGACACACGAGCATCGCCCTGGAAGAAATTGACATTTCCACCAGCAATCCACTTGTGTCCCTTGGCAAAATCTGAGGCGTTATTCTTCTGCCAATCGGGTTCATAGCCCATACCGGCATACATCTTACCGAACTGTCCCTGACGCATACCCGGCTTGGTAACGATATTAATCGCCTTGAAGCCCTCGCCATCGTCCATACCCGAGAACTCGGCCTGGTCGCTCAACTTATTGAACACCTCGATACGATCTACTGCCTCGGCAGGCAATGATTTAATAGCCGTATTTACATCCTCGCCAAAGAACTCCTTGCCATCGACAAAAATCTTCTTGATTGTTTCGCCCTGTGCCTCAACCGAGCCATTCGATATGGTAATACCCGGCATCTTCTTCAAGAGTCCCTCGACATCGGAATCATTCGACACCTTAAATGCACCGGCACTATAACTCAATGTATCGCCATTCTGCGATGTACGCAACGCCTTAACGGTTTTAACTACCGTTTCGATACGCTCTGCGCTCTCGGTCATCACAATTTTTCCGAGCGAGAGTGATGCTCCCGACACTCGGAACTGCTTGGTTACATCCTTATAGCCGATAAACGAGGCAACCATCGTATATGAGCCATACGACAAGCCCGATATTGCGAGATAGCCGTTTGCTCCCGAAGTGTAGTACTTCTTATCGTTTGGCTTGGCAGTCGGATAGAGTTCCACCACCGCACCTATCACTCCCTGCTTACTCTCGGAGTCGATAAGTGTAAACGACACTTTGCCCGTCTGTGCAAAGGCAGATGCGGCGAATGCCAAAGTGAAGATTGCAAGAATAAAACGCTTCATTATATGTGTAGTTTTTTGTTTGCTAAATCAGCCACCCCGCAAAGAGTTCAGCACCTCGTTTCGAAATGGGCGCACAAAAGTAGTGAATATAATTCGATTATATTCAACAAAAAGATGTGAAATGACAGAATTTGGGGGTGAATTTATAGCACAAAAGCGGCATATCGCCCTCGACGGCTATTTTGTCAGCCACTTTTTGAAGTCGTGAACCCTCGCTTTGGGAATTACGATACGCTCCGGGACATCCACCGAGAGGTTTGCTGTAAGGCGGCTTCCAAACCACACCGATATATCCTTAACCGCCTTATGAGCGATGATAAATTGGCGATTGGCACGGAAAAACTCCTCGGCCAAAAGTTTCGATTGGAGCGTTTCGAGCGTCATATCCACCTGATACTTCTCGCCATTGTAGCAGTAGGCCGTAACACGCTCCTCAAAGGTATGAAAGAAGGCTACATCCTTGGTTTGCAATGGTATAATTTTATCACGGAAATGCACCAAAAAGACCTGCTCGGCAGGGCGCTGTTGCGCTACCTCAACCACACGAGAGGCATAATCGTTTCTCTCCGCAGAGGTGAGACGCTGCCACTTATCGAGAGCTCGTTTTACCCCCTCCTCGTTGATTGGCTTCAACAAATAATCGATACTGTTCACCTTGAATGCCTCGATGGCATACTGGTCGTAGGCGGTAGTGAAGATTATCGGCACAGCCACATCCACACCATCGAAGATGCGAAACGAAGAGCCATCCGCCAAATGAATATCCATAAAGACAAGATCGAGTTGCGGCGACGAGCGGAAAAACTCCACACTGTCAACCACGGTATCGATGGTTGCTACAATCTCAACATTCGGCGAGACCTTGCGCAATATGGCAGAGAGGTTCTGCGCAGCTGCTGTTTCATCCTCGATAATAACTACTCTCATAGGCTCTATTCTTCGATTTTTTCGAGTGGCAGTCGTACTGCAAACACCTTGTCGTTATCAACAATTTCAATCTCCTTATCCAACAGCAATTTATAACGGCTATTAAGGTTGGAAAGGCCAATACCCGTACCAGAACTTGGCTCAATCATTGGGCGCTTTTCGTTCGACACAACGAGGGTTTCTCCTTCGGTATAGATATGGATACGCAACGGATTTTTAGAGGTTATAGTATTGTGTTTCACCGCATTGCCAATAAGTGGCTGCAACGACATAGGTGGCAGACACATATCAAGCGTACTCTCCTCTATATTGAAGTCGAAAAGAATTTTATCGTCGTAACGAATTTTGAAGAGGTAGCAATATGCCTCTGCAAATTTAACCTCCTCGCTCAGTCGCACGAATGTAGCATTTGCACTATGTTGCGATATATAGCGGAAGGTGTAGGCGAGTTGGTCGATGTAGTTCAGCGCTCGCTCCTCATCCTTCTCACGCACCAACATCGAGAGTGACGAGAGCGAATTAAAGAGGAAGTGAGGGTTTATCTGACTTGCCAACATATTATACTTTGTGGTAAGGTTTTCGTTGCGCAACATCTCGTTTTCGAGCAACATCTGCTGCTCACGGTAGAGCAGCGTATGGATGCGTGAGTAGAGAATAACTACTGCGAGCATAAAGCACGATTTCAACACCACCACAAGTTCCACAACCTGACGGCTCTTATAGACCGGTATAACCTCACCCGAGTGCATCAACGGCACAGGTGAGATAAAGTAGGTAGCAAAGGCTATTGCCGCACATATCAAGGAGCGCAACAATAGTTGTCGCCAAGTGGCGCCACGCCCCTTTGTACCCATCACTACAAGCAGGATAAACGAGAGTACAAAGTAGAATACAAATTGATAGAAGAGGATATTCCACTGCTCCGAGCCACGATAGAGCGCTCCGTAGTCGAACTTCTCGCCATTGCGCTCGATTACTCGACGCATAATAGGGTGCTTCGCCTCGAAGTTACGGCGCTCACTCGCCTCGATAAGCAATACATCGCCCGACTCCAAGCCGAGTCTATGCACCTTGCGGTGGTCGAGATAGATACTGTCGCCCTGATCCGACACCACATAGCCATAGCCATCGTCCGACACCGACAACACGCCCTCTACACACACAACCTCAGCATCCTTATTGTGCTGTCGTGTAGCTCGTTGGTTACCCGTATCGGTCTGGTTCGACACCAACAGCAACAGATACGAGAAGTTGCAAACAAGACTCACAACTATCGCCATAAAGGCGTATCCTAAGTATGGGGAACGGCTTTTCATACAAGCGAAAAACTATACTCTTAAATTACTCTTCGTACCACGAAGCATATAGACGGTAATCGTTGGCTATGCGCTGAATAATATCCTTGCGCTGCTCGGGAGTTACCTCCTTCACCTTCTTGGCAGGTACACCTGCATATACCGAATTGGGTTCCAACTTCGTATTCGACAACACCAATGCATTCGCTGCAATGATACAACCCGAAGCCACCACCGCATTATCGAGAATGGTTGCGCCCATACCGATAAGGCAGTTATCCTCGATTATTGCGCCGTGAATTGTAGCGTTGTGTCCCACCGATACATCGTTGCCGATATGCGTCTGCGACGGCTTCGGCGACTTGTCGTAGAGGGTGTGGATAACTGTTCCGTCCTGAATGTTTGTGCGATCGCCGATAGTGATAGAGTTTACATCACCACGCAACACCACATTATACCATAACGACGAGTCCTTACCGACCTTCACATCTCCAATCAACACGGCTGTTTCAGCCACAAATGTTCCTTCGCCAACCTCGGGAGTTTTACCCCTTACAGACTTTATATATGCCATTTTTATATTTTTAGTTTTTAATTCTCTTTTGCCTCTTGCCAATACGATTCGAGTTCATCGAGCGGTGTTTCGCTCACCATCTTACCCTGCTCGGCAACTCGTTTTTCGAGGTGATTGAAGCGGTTGATAAACTTTTTATTTGTCAGTTCGAGCGCATTCTCGGGATCAATACCGCTCTTACGGCAGGCGTTGATAAGCGCAAAGAACAAGTCGCCAAATTCCGCCTCCAACTTCGCCTTATCGCCCGACTGCATCTCTGCCTCAACCTCGGCAATCTCCTCGTGAACCTTGCCCCATACATCCTCAGCCGTCTCCCAATCGAAGCCCACCGCAGCCGCCTTCTCGCTGATGCGGAACGCCTTAACCATTGCCGGCAACGAGCGTGGAACACCGCCCAAAACGCCACTCTTGCGAGCCTTCTTGCGGAGTTTTAGAGCCTCCCAATTCTGCTTTACCTCCTCGGGTGACTCGGCCAACACATCGCCGTAGACATGCGGGTGGCGGTAGATAAGCTTGTCGCATACTCCATTTGCCACATCCGCCAAGTCGAACTTACCCTGCTCCTCGCCAATCTTCGAGTAGAATACTATATGCAGGAACAAATCGCCCAACTCCTCCTTGATACCCTCCATAT
>JAZONG010000093.1:0-2984 GCA_045654385.1 Alistipes sp. | reverse complement strand
ACCGCTTGGCCTCCGACTTCATCACTCCTTTGCAAGCGTATTCTACCATATTAGACGATTCTTGTAAAGTGCTTTTGTGTTATGTGGATTTTCAGATTACATCTGTGTATAATGAAACCTCCGAAGAGTTTGTGCTCTTCGGAGGTTTTGTGCGTCGTAAATTATATTTTCAGTTTATGCGTCTTTTGCTGCATAGGGAATGCCGATGGGGGTGTTAACCTGCAGGCCTGCAACGAATTTCTGGATTGCAGTTGCATCCTTAACATTTACCTGAAGGCTCAGGTCAGCGTCTGCGCTTTCCATATTGATTGTGATTTCGAAACCTGCAACGAACTTCTGAATTGCAGTTGCATCCTTAACATTTACTTTGCCGTCGCCGTCTGCATCGCCAAGATAGAGCTCGTCGGGAGTTGTTTCGTCAGCAGATGTTTCTTCGTCTGTGGAAGGTCTTGCTGCTTCAACAATAGCTGCCATATCTTCGTCAGTGATGCCAAGAGCTGTTGCAATGTTCTTGAGGATTTCCTCCTCGGTCTTGCCGTCCATTTCGTTGACCCAGATGTCGAGAGCGTCGTCGACCTCTCTTTGGGAAAGAATACCTTGCTCGATTTGAGCGTTAGCAGACTCTAACCACTTTGCTTTGCTGAATTTCATTTCTTCGTACCTCCGAATTTAATTTTTTGGCGTGATTGCTCACGATGAGTTTGAGTTTCCATTTCGGAGCGTAGGGATATATCCGCTCCTTATAGAACTTCCAACCGTTGATATGACATAGCCAGCCGAGTAAAGATAATATCCCTTGCGCTTGGCGAACCGTGATATACCCGGTTTTCCTAATTCTCCTCACTCGGCGACACAATCGAAAGAAGATTTTCTTCCTCAAAAGTGTTTTGTCTTTGTAGAACCTAAACCCAACGAAGTCTATCGGTCGGCTATGCACCTTCCATACTTGATAGTTCGCTTTGAGTTTCAATCCGATGTTGCCGAGATACTTCTCGATTTCCTCGATAGCCTTGCGGAGTTTTCGCTTGTTCGTATCGAGCAGAACCATATCGTCGACATATCGTACATAGTATTTGATTTTCAACTCTTCCTTTACGAAGTGGTCGAAACCTTCAAGAAAGAAGTTAGAGAACCATTGAGAAGTATAATATCCGATAGGGAGACAATCGCCTCCGTTTTCAAGAATCGCCTCTATGAGGCGTAAGAACTTCTCGTCCTTGATTTTTCTCCGAAACATAGCCATTAAGTAGTGAGGGCGAACGCTATTGAAAAACTTCGATATATCCAACTTTGCGACATAACGAACCTTCTCGTCTTTGAGAACACGCTCTACATATTTCTTCGCCTCCAAGCCTCCTCGACTCGGAACGCTACCGCAATTAAAACGATACATTCCTTTCTTGAAGATAGGCTCTAAAACGAGAACGACTACCCAATGGATTATTTGGTCTGGGAAGAACTTCGGAACGGTAATGAGTCTCTCCTTCATACAAGAGTGGTCAAACAAAACGATTTGTCGATTCGGACTCAACTTTAAGGTGTTGCTTTCGAGCATTTCCTTGATTTTCAAAGCGTAAGATTCCTCGTTCGCAAGAACCTTCGCTATATAGTGTTTGTTGGTCTTGCCCTTCGCCGCCTGGCGTATAGCGTAGCGGATAAGGTCTATATCGCAAGCCTTTTCGTATAAGAAACCAACTCTCTTCATAATCCTTTTAATCTCCTCACGGTCTTTCGAGAATAAACCTACTAAACCGTCCTCTTTACGAAGTGTTTTTTGCCAAGGGGCAAGGATTGTGTGTGCTACATAATAATTTTCGATTAAAATGCGACCGCCAATGTTCGAGTTAGCGTTGGACGAGGAGTTGTTACCATTCCAATTCCACAAACCGGCGTTGTCGCCGTTGTTCCAATTCCCACCGCAATTCAGCACGGGCTGCACACACGACCCTATAAAGTTTTTTGTTTTATTTCCAAGGGAGATGTGTCTCCCTTATAATCCCTCTCTTAAAGAGGTTTATAGCAAAGGCGACCGCCAATGCTCGAGCCAGCGACGGACGAGGAGTAGGTACCATACCAATACCACAAACCGGCGTCGACGCCGCCGTTCCAAAGCCCACCGCAAGGCAGCACGGTTCCACCGTCTGCATAATAAGAGTAGTCGGAGTAGTGAGTGCCTCCGCTCGCAATCTCGGAAACATATCCAAGAAGGGCGTTCTTTGCGAAAGGCGTTACGGTTTTTACATATCCGCTCGTCGTAGGTCTATCTCCGGCATAGGTGTAGGGAGCGTCGTATTTGTCGGACGCATACTCGGTAGGAGATTCGCAAATGTAAATCTTCTCCTTCTTGAAGTTGATACCGTCGCACCACTTAAAGACATTTCCCCAAGGATTCTCGATTCCTCTGTACTTGCAAGCGTGAAGAGAGTCGGTGTTGCAAGTGGTATCGACCCAAGGGTCTACTTCGAGGTCGTGATTGTTGTTGTACGAGCCGGAAGCCGTCTTTACATTGTCGGTATGACCGGTAATGAGGGCGGCGGTATTGTCGCCGTGAGTGAATCCCTTCATAATGGATTGACAGTTCGTAGTCGCAAACTCAATCATAAAGAGTTCCTTGTTGATAGCGTCGATAAGGAAGTCGTATTGCTGGTAGCCTTCGCCGACCGCCATACAAGCCTTGCGGTAGTTCGGAAGCGTGATATTTACCTTTACCGTTTGACCGCTCTTCGACATCATTCTCGAATGTTCGGAGTCGTAAGAACCTTCGTACTTACCGATGAGGATATAGTCGAGTTCGTTGCCCTTGCCGTCTACAAAGAGAGTGCCGAAGCCGTCGTAGCGACAACCGGAGATTTGGTGCTTATAAGTACCGTTTGCATTTTTCGTGATTTTGGTGTAGAACTTGGGAACACGGATAAAGACATTTCCGAACTCGTCCGTAACCTCCTTCATCTCACACCACGGAAAACATCTATCGAAGTCGCTTT
>JAZONG010000092.1:0-5202 GCA_045654385.1 Alistipes sp. | reverse complement strand
CATTATGAGTGCCGCTAGGTAGTCATATTTGTACATTTTCCAAGAGTAGTTTTTCTCCCACCACTTCTTCTGCTTCATTGTGGCAAGCGGGCCGATAGTCTGCAGGCAGTAATCATCTACGATGTGGCAGAAAATCATCGCCAACAGCACAAATGCTTTGCTCATTATGTCACCGACCTCCGTCCATTGAAAATCCACTCCCAACGGAGCTGGCTCAGCCGCTCGAAGACAAGCATAACCTGCGCCAAAGCAGGCAGTTGCTTAACCTTCATACTTCCAAACCTCAATTTCGTACTCGTTACCAAGCTCTTCCTGAATCATAGCAACGATAATTTCCCACTTAGCCCCGCCAAGTCCACACCCAATTCCGTTAGGAAATGCGATGGAACTGCCGGCGGGAACATTCTTTCGGATGTGCTGCAAGCACTCACGGAACGCCTCGTAACTCGTGTATTGCTTGCCGTCATATCCGTAATTGCGTTGAGCAAAGAGGTTTGCGATAATCTGTGCGTCGCACTTCACGAACTGCACGGTTCCGAGTAAGTCTTCCGGCGTAACTCCGTCGGCGTGACTCAACATCATATATGCCTCGTACACATTAGGGAACTTTTCACGCACAGTCTTTGCGATTCCGCTCCCCATTCTGCCCATACAGTTCACCTGATGGCACAGAATATTTGCGGTTGACGAGAACATATCTCCGTTCTTAAACACGATAGACATATCGCACCTCCTATTGCTTTGGAATAAACCACTCATACCCAAACCACCGAATGTACCAGCATTGCGGCAGGTTGTGGATGCGAGGGGTTATATCATATAAGAATAACCTTACACGCTTAGGCATACACAAAAACCTCTGCGTACTGTGTTCCGAAATCCCACGCATCTTCGTGGTTATCGAAGTACACATCGATTCTGTTGCCCTTGATGTTGCCACCCGTATCGTGAGCTGTGTATGTATGGCCGTTAATCACGACCTCAGTATGATAAGGAATCACTCTGGGGTCAACGGCGATGGAGATGCCGGCTTCAAGCCGTACTCCAATAGAACCGGTCACAATCACATTACCGTTCTCGTCTACCGGTCGATTGTCTGCGTATTTACCACAGCACTTTCTGCAACTACAGTAAGCAGTCAGCTTAAACCTACCAAGGCTTACGAGTTTTGGCTCTTGGATTTCCGGCTCCGTTTCCTTTACAGTAGGTTCTGTAACCTCCGACTCTGTAACGCTGGGCGGCTTGTAGTTCGGGTCGTCAGTCACAAACCACTCATCAGAGTCGATGTCTTCACCGTTAGTGCTTTCGGTTGTTGATTCTGTTGTTGCTTCGGTCGTTTCTTTAATGGTCGCTTCTGTTGCGACCAAGGTAGTTTCTTCTGTCGGTGTAGTTATGTCTGCAGGAGCAGGCTCAGCCACCCCACTAATCATTAGAGACAGACACATCGGAAGCAACAGAAGAAAACTAATCCAGTTTTTCATTGTTATCACTCCTATGTATTGATTTGTCGGCGCTCTGCTTCAAACAGAAGTCCGCTTTGGTCATTTTCATTCAGAGGGGCTGTCAAGAACGACAGCCGGACATTAAAAAAGAGAACGGAGTCCTCGAAAATTTTTTGGTTCTAAGTACAATATTTAAATTCCCAAAATTCAATCGTTGTTAGATGGCATTTACAGTGCCCAGAATCAGAGGGGTGGTAATGACTTGCGTGACATTAACGGTTAACATCCTCTGGTTTGTGAATCGCATAGTGTAATAATGCCGGTCACGAATGATGTACTGATGAACTTACGCCTCGAGATACGCTTCGCGCTTCTTCAATGGAGCTAATTAAAGCATTAGCAGACTATCTTTTTGTATATGAAGGTTCTATACCCGACAAGACGGCGTACAGAATTTAATCACAAGCAATAGATAAGAACCACATCGCTGCGGTTCGGCAGAAACACTCTGCTAGGTGCTGAATTGAAAAATCTCGCAACTCGCTTCTGTTTGAAGCAGAAAGCCGACGAATCGGCTTATCTGCTAGTTACTCCTCAGTGGTAGTAACTTCTCCCTGACGCTGGACAAAAGCCTCCAGAACATCGTCAAAGGACTCGTTCACATCATAGGGAGGTTCGTATGCAACGGTGGTGTTAATCAGGGCTGCGTCAATGGCTGCGGAAACTTCGTCAGCCTTGGCGATGACCTCACGCATCATAGTCTTAGCGGCTTCCTTATCGTAACGCTCCGTGGTAGTTACCTCCACATCGTAGCGATAGGGCACCTGCTGACCATTGATGTCGAACTTGTAGCCCATTTCAGTGGTCTTCTTCTTGGTGCCAACAAACCGGAGCATCTTACGGATAGAACCGTTCAGGCTCTGGCGGAACTTGTTGGTTTCGATTGCGGCATCCATATCGAAGCCGATGCTTGCCTTGGCTGCGCCAATAGCGATGGACAGCTTCTCACGCTCGTCGACAAGGTGAGCCATAAAGGCCAGAACAGTGTCGCTGGCAACGAACTCGCCGTCGTCAACAACCTCGGTCATATCCTCAGCCTCGGGGTTAACCGCATGGCGAAGATGAACCTTGGTGGTCTCCAGGCAATGATAGGGGTGCTGCAGATAGCTTCCTGCGTTTACCATCAGTCCGTCGAGGAACTTCTGGTAACGGAAAGACTCCTTGAGATTCATACGAAATCCTCCTTGTGAATAGTGAATTGTGGGTTAGGGATGGCTGCAGGTCAGCAATTAGTTGCCGCCTGCGCCGTTGACGATTGTGCTCACATCGTCAGACCCGACATATGTATCGGGCAGTTCGCCGTTCCACTGCAGGATGTAGTAGTAATCCAGCAGCTCCTGGGTGATACTCTTTTCCAGTGCGGCGTTAGCCTCTGCCTCTTTCTGACCGGCGTAAGCCTTTGCGTCAGCTTCGGTCTTGGCTACTTGAGCTGCGGCCTCTGCCTGAATAACAGCCATTTGTGCTGCAGCTTCTTGCTCCATAATCTTTCGAGCCTGCTCAATTTCAGCCTGGAGCTTATTCTGAGCGGCAACCTGCTTGGCTTCTACCGCATTGGTAAATGCGTCGGTGAAGTCCATATCCTCAATGGCGGTGGATACGACCTGAATGTTGTACTTAGCCAAGCTTGCAGACAACACTTCTTCAACTGCAACAGCCAGTTCGGCACGAGCAGAAACCAGTTGTTCTGCGGTGTATCGTGCGGTTACAACCTTGACCGCCTCGGCAATGTTGGGAACGATGACAGTATCGTAATATTCCTTGCCAACGGTCTTATAGATTTCCTGTGCGTTAACCTTATCAATCTGATAGTTCAGAGTGTAAGATACAGACACTTCCTGAATGTCAGCAGAGAAGCAAGCCAGTGTGGTGTTTACTTTTTGGACACGGTTGTCCATAGTAATCACAGACTGCCAAGGCGCCTTCATATTGAAACCAGCGTCGTAGGTTTTGTTCTCAACTCTGCCGAAGGTGGTCACAACACCGGTATGACCGGTAGGAACAGATGCAATACAACCAAGGAATACGAGCAGTACGCACAGCACAACAGCGATAATTGCAGTCAGCAGTGAGAACTTCTTGAAGGGCTTGACGGTTTCTGAGATATAATTACCATCTCCATCTCGCACCTTACTGCCCCAGCCATCAGTCTTGTACTGTGTTACCTTGTGGGTTGCAAAGTAGGCAGCCAGACCCAGTCCGACAACCAAAAGAATGATTCCAAAAATCAATCCGACCATTCGTCTTTCTCCTTAAATAGGTATTTGGATTATGCTTCGTCCTCTTCGTCGCTCAACATATTTTGGTCTTGCTCGAAGTAAGACAGTTGGATGTCGCTCAGTTTGAAGTAGTTTATATCGTAAACTTCGCCGTCGATAATCTCACGGAAGCCAAGCAACCATTCGCCATTACCAAGCTCGATTGCTTCTTCGATGAAACCAAAACGATAGTGCGTGTCCTCAAACTGACTTTCATCCGAGAATTTTTGCTCCTGTTCGTAAGGAGTAAAGAGCTTCTTGTATACCACGAAACGGTAGATGCGGTCGCTGTTGTCGCAAAACCAAGTCTCCATATCAGTGCAGCACATAAGCTACCTCCTTAGAACATGATGCAATCACGAATGATGCGTGCTCGAAGTAACTCATCGTCAACCTCCGACCACGGCTTCCATTCGTATTTGAATGTCACATCGCCGGTGATGTCATAGACACGACCGTTGATTTTCGTTCCAAAATGGTTGATGACTTCATCGTACATAATCGTTGCTCCATGTGTCAGAGCAAATCGGTCATATAGAATCTTCGCAAACCAATAGCAGCATCCATTCGAAAACACATCCGTGATGTCTTCGCTAAAATGGAACCGTTTTAGAAACTGTGCAACATCCATTCGTCTTGAACATTAACGACCGGAAGAACTGTTGATAAGGCTCTCAATATATTCAATGATTACCTTCTCTGGCAGGTTGTAACATTCAATAATGTCATACGCTTGACACATACCTACGATTATCGTCACAACCAGAGCTATCCAAAATACAGCCATTGAAATACAACGAATATATTCCGCCGCATCGCTACAGCTATTTGCATTTACAATGGCGGAAATAGCCCAGATAATGCCGGCCAGCAATGTAACTGCTGCCATGCAAACAATCCACGCTATACTGGTTTGGATTTCAAATTGTATGTATCTTGCACACAGGTCTTCAATGTACGGGAGGACATTCTCAGCAGTCCAGTCGATGGCGATGCCGAACTTCTGACACAAGTCGTTAATGACTGCGATGATTTGGTCGCTGATACTCATCGGTTGAATAACCACTGTATCACTCCTTATTCGTAGTTAGCCTCGGTCTTATCAGTCCGAATGCAGACATACACAGGGAACTGCAGGCTTTCTGCGCCGGTCTTTTTGTCATAGGAAATTTCCTTGTACTTGACCTCGCACAGCAAGTCCGTCAGTTTATCCTGCGCTGCCCAGTAAATGGCTCGCTCAGTATCCGTAAATCCTGTACCCACATTGACTTCGTTGCCTTTGTAGTTCAGGACTAATGCGCCGAGTGTGCCGGCAAGTCTGCCAGTACCTTCTTCGCAACGGATGATGGGCAAGTCCATTGTGTAAAACCGCTTGACCTTAAGGATACCGTTATGACGCTTGCACTTGTATGCTACATCAAGGTTCGCCATCAAACCTTCCTTGT